>JAGXQV010000053.1 GCA_018336195.1 Sulfuricella sp.
CGTGCCCAGCGCGGAAATCTGGACGACCCGCCGTACCCCGCCCGCCACGCAGGCCCGGAACAGCGCGATGGGCGCCTCGCCATGCACCACGGAAAAACGCTGCGAAGAAGTCTCCGCGATGATGCCGACGCAATTCACCACGGCTTCCACGCCGTCCAAATGAGGCAACCACGCTTGCGGGGTGCGCAGCCTCTCGAAGTCGCCACCGTTTGCGCGGTTCAACTCGCGTACCTGATGTCCCGCCCGTTTCAAGGTATTGGCAATGTGTCGCCCGAGAAACCCGTTGGCCCCGGTCACAAGAATAATCATGGTCGTGCTCCTGCTGGAAAGTGTCTCCAGTTTTGCAGCAACGACGGGGGGAATCTTCCTGAAAGATAAAAAAGGAGCGGATTTTTAGCCCGAAAAGATCATTCGGGAAGGGATATCTTGCGAAATTGGCCGGGCGTCATTCCCGTCACTTCGCGAAATGCGCTGTAGAAATTCGATTGGGAGGAAAAGCCGCAGTTCATTCCGACCGCGAGAACCGCTGCCTGCGGCTCTGCGAGCAACATGATCCGGGCGGCGGCGACCCGCTGCTCGCGAACGTAGCGGGAAAATCCCTTGCCCAATTTCGCATTGACCAACTCGGAAAGCTGGTGGGTGGACAGCCCGAGTCGTTGGGAAACCCCGGTCAGATCGAGATCGGGATTTTCGAACAGGCGCTCCTCGACCATCAAGCGATTGAGCGCTTGCAGCACCGATACGCAATCGACGTTGCCCAACGTTGAGGCGACATAGGTTTCGCTTGCCGCTTCGGTGATGCTTTCGGGCAATTGCGGCGCGTAAAACAACGCCAAATTGATGAGCAGGAAGGCGCAACCAATTGCGCCGGCGTACAGCGCGAAGAACTGCGTTTCCGCGATCAGGGGGATTAATAAAACCAGCCCCACCACCGCCAGCGCAATCGCAAATACCCCCGCCAGGAAGCCGAGTTCAAGATGAAAACGGTGACGCTGGGCGCGCAAGGCGTAAACCTGACGGGCGATGCCGAGCAGATACAGCGCCCCGAGGGAGAAAGCCAGCACCCAAGCCGTCCGTGGCGATAGCCAGGGGGCTGCGAAAACCGGCAGCAGATGCGCCGCCTGTAACGGCGCGAAGCGCAACTGCGCCAGCATCAAGGGTTGGCAGAACAGGTAAAACAACGGCGCGATGGCGAACAGCAAGGCTTGATAAGCGCCGCTTTGCACAACGCCAGGCGCCCCCATGAGATAGGCAAAATGCAGGGCCTGAATCCCTCCCAGTCCGGCAACCAGGCTTAATCCCAGCGCTTGCTCGACCGACTTGTCGAGATAGGTCTCGGAGCGGAAATGCGTCGCCGCCAACACCACCGCGCTGAATACCGAATAGCCACAAAGCAGAAGGGCAAGCGAACGCAAACGGATTACCTTTCAGAACAGGAAGGATTTCACCAGGGTGAGATCGCCGATCTTGCGCAGCGGGATAACGAAGCTTTCGCGTTTTTCCTTGGGGGTGTTTTCGTAAAACACCAGGGTCACGCGGGTGGTGATAATCGGCTTCCGGCGCTGAGATTCGTCGAAGTTGTAGCCGCCGGGTCCGTAGTTGCCCCAATAGTTGACGAAGACGTGGTAGGCGCCGTGATGGGGTGCGACGGTGGTGAACATTTCCGGGCCGGGGCCATCGACGCTGTCGACGTCCAGCCCGCCGCCGCCGTCGAGTACCGGGTGGGCGAAGAAAGCGTGCTGGCCGTCGGGGGTGATGACGTGCAGGTCGACTTCGGCCTCGGGGGCATCCCACGAGCAGACGATGCGCAGTTGCGGGGTGAGGCGGCTGGGGTTGGCTTCATAGAATTGCACGCGCTTGGCGCTTTTTCCGTCGGCGGTTTTGATCTCGACATTGTTGGAGCCGCTGCCGAATGCGTAGTGGCGCTCATAACGGCCTTCCGGGTCGGTGTTCAGCACCATCGGGTTGCCGTTCACTACCAGCATTGCCCCCCGCTGTTTGCCGGCGTCGCGGATATGGCCCTGAATCAGGGTGCGGTTGCGCTGCGCGCCACGATTGATCGGCGGGGTCGGATAGGCGACGCGGGTATCGCCGGCATGATCGGTCAATCCCGAATAATTCCAGCCGCCGCGTGGGGTGTCGATGGTCGCGGCTGGCTCGGCGCTTGGCGTTGCCGCGAGGGCCGGAAACGCGGCGAGACACAGCAGGACAAGGAGGCGGGTTTTCATGGGTAGTTGAAGGATTTGATTAACGTCAGTTCGCCCGGCTTGCGCATCGGCACCTGGAAGATTTGGCGTTTTTCCGCAAGCGTGCCTTCCTGGGTGACCACCGCGACCTGCGCGACGGTGAGTTGTTGCGGGTCGGGGCCGCTGCCGTAATAGTTGACGTAAACGTGATACACCCCGACCGGCGGCGCGACGCTGGCGTAGATTTCGGGGCCGAATCCGGTGGTGACATCGACATCCAGCGCGCCGCCGTTGGGCGCGACGCGATTGCCATAGAATACGTGCTGCCCGTCGGGCGAGACCACATGCAGATCGAGGTCGGTGCCGTCGCTGTCCCACGACAGCACTACCCGCAGCCGTGCCTGCGGCTTGCCGGCATAGGCGTCGTAGAACTGCACTTGGCGGCGTTGCTTGCCGTCCGCGCTACGCACCTCGATGCCGTTGGAACCGGCGCCGAAGGCGTAAGGGCGGGCGAAGCCGCCGTCCACGCCGAGCGCCAGCGGCATCGCCACGCCATTGACCACCAGCTTGGCGGGGCCTTCCTTCTTGGTGGCACCGATGCGTCCCTTGATGAGCGCCATCGTACTGTGTCCGGCTGCATTGACCGATGACGCCGGGTAATTCACCTGCTGGCGGAAACCGGCGGCTTCCCCCGCGCTATGGCGCCACCCGCCGCGCGGCGTGTCGATATCGACTTGTGCGACGGCGGGCTGGAGCGCCGCCATGAGCAGGACGGGAAAAATTAAGCGATAGTGAACGTGCATGATTCAACCCTCGATTAAGCGGCGCGCCAAACGCTCGACGTAATCTTCGTCGGCGCCGTGGGGATGGAAGCGTAAGGCCAGGTGCAGATATTCGTGCGCCAGGGTGACCCGTTCGTCGAGGCTGCGCCAGCCCCGCACGTAGATGCGCAGGCGGCGCTGGTCGGAATAGGGATGGCCGTCGGCGAGCGCGCAGACCTTGGGCGGTGCGTCGAGCGCTTCGAACCCCGGTTCGCGGCGCAGTTTGGCTTGCCAAGCGGTGGTGGCGCGCGCCAGCCAGGTTTCGGCGGCGTCGAGCCGCGCGCATTCGTTGCGCCCGCTCAGGGTAGCGAGCGTGGCCTGCGGATAGCTGGCGGCGAGGATGCGCTCGAAATCCCAGCCCTCCGCGGCTCGCGCAACGGCGTCGCGCCAAGCCAGGCGATTATTGGCGGCGGCTTCCCGGTGATAGCGCACCGTGGCGCCGTTCAACACGATTTCATCGGTGAACCATGCCGCCGCCAGCGCGCCGCTGGACGGCGGGTTGGGGCTGACGCGCTGGGTGCGGCTGGAATCGGCGATGCGCCAGCAGCCGCTTTCGAAGCGGGCGTTTTGCACCAAGTAGGTACGTGCCGCAATCGCCAATGCGCGTGCGGCTTGGGTTGAATTGGCATGGCCTTCGCGGTCGATCACCCTGGCGATGTAATCGTTGACGCTGAAGCGCCCGCTGATGGTGGGGGGCGTTTCCGCCAGAGTCATGTCGCCCCGGGCGGTGATGGTGAGCCAGTTGCCGTTGACGAACTGCAAACGGTAACGGCCTTTCAGACTCCCCGGTCGCGCTTGTGCCGCCTGATCGGCCTGCCACACCGCGCGCAGCGGGTAACGGGCAAAGAAATCGACATCGACGCAACTGGCGTTGTCGCTGCCGCTACCGGCATTGCCCCAGCGCGGCTCGGGCAATGCGCCGGCCAATTGCGTGGCCCACGAGGTCAGCGCAGTGCGGCTGGAACCGCGCGCGCCGAACCAGAACGGTGTGCCGTCCGCCAGCCAGCCGGCTGCCCCGCCGAACGCGCTGCCGTCGGGCTTGTGCCACGAATAGGTCTTGTAGCGGATGGCGCTGCCGAGGCGGGTCCAGGCCTCGCGGCCATAGCCCGTAACGCCGGTTTCCAGCAACGCGTTGCGGGCTTCGGCGCGGGCCGGCGGGGCGATTTTCGCGAGCGCGGCGAGGAGTTCGTCCAGTGGCACTTCGGTATCCGGTTGCAGGTGTTTCAGGTTGAGCAGCCAGGGGGCGGTGGTGCGAGCCTGCCAATGCGCTTGCCATTGATTATTGGCGAGTCCCAGGCGCGCCGGGGAAAAATACGGGGCGCAGGATCGCGCCAGCGCCGCATCGCGCGCCACCTTTTCGCCCGGGTCGCAGCAATAGCGCTCTTCATCGACCGGCGTCGCGTTTTTTGCGGTGCAGGCGTAAGCAGGCTCTTGCGCGCGAGTCTCGGCCAGATAGGCATACACGAAGAGTTTCCACAGGCTGCCGAGGGGAACCTTGCCTCTGGACGAATTGGCAACCCCGGCCAGGGCGCGCACTTCCACCTTGCCGTCGCGCAGCCAGGCCACTGCCGCATCCTCCGCTGCTTGCGCGGTGGGCAGGGCGGACAGCGCGGCGGTCAGACAGACGGCGTTAGCGAATCTCGATGCTCGCACGGGGTTTCCCCTCGAAGGCTTTTTGCTCGGGCTGATACATGCGGTAATAACGCGCCGGCGGTAGCATGAATTTGCCGGTCTGCGCCGCGCGCAGCAAATGGCGGATCACCAGGGTGCCGTCCAGCGTATCGACCGGCACCGCGTAACCGCGCGGGGTTTGCTCGTAGCGCGCCTGTTCCAGCGCCTCGGCGGGTTTGCCGCCGGGGTATTGCAGGTTGATGCCCCAGGTCGCGCGATCCGCCGTGCTGCCCGGCGGTAGCGCCACTTCGACGATGCCGAAGCGTAGCGGCGCACCGGCATTGTGCTTCAAGACGATTTCGTCAAGATAGACTTCATCGGTCTTGAGCACCGCGTCGGCGGGCAATGGTTTCAGGGCGTAGGTTGTGGTAACGCTATTGGCTTCGGGGGCGGCGGCATCGCCGCGCTTTTTCGGATCGTTTGCCGCTGTTTCACTTTTCACCAGGCGGTAGATGCGGCGTTCCACTTGCACCGGCAGGCTGGTGGTTTCCGCTTCGCGGCTGTCGAATTGCGCTACCGCCGTCGTGCCCGGCGCAGGCGAGGTCGCCAGTTTGATGGTGGTCGGCAGCGCCGTCGCCGCAGGCCAGCGGAACACCCGTTGGCCGGTCGCGGTTTCGACCGCTTGCCACGGCGCGCCAGGTTCGATGCGCGCAATCGAACCGCGCAACAGCGCATTGGGTGTGCCGTTCAGGGCGCGGTAGGTCCACAGCAGCGTCAGGGCGCGGTCGATGGTGGGCGCTTCAGCACGCACCGTTTCGAGCACGTTGCCGGCATCGGCTGCCGGGCGTTTGCCGGTCAGCAGCAGCAAGGCTTCGGCCAGCGGCAGTCCGGCCTGATGCACCCGTTGGGCGGCGGGTTTCTGCGCCGCCACGACGTTCGGCGCCAGCTTGCCGTTGGTCTGTTGCACCACGTAGGCGGCCAGCAAGGTGCTCATCGCGCTGTGCAACTCGCTCTGGTCTTGTGCCAGCATCATGCTGGAGAGGGGCGAGAGCCTTGCCGCTTTCGCGTTGGTCGCCGCGCCGGAAGCCAATTCTTCGGCCAGAGCTTCCGCCAGCGAGCGCACCGGCAAGCCCATTTCCTGCATCCAGTACAGCATCAAGGCGCGATGCCAGGCCGAGCGTTGCACGCCTTTGTGGCGGTAGACCTCCAGCAGCCGGTCGAAATGGCCGGGTGGCAAGGCGAGCTTGAGGGCACGGCTGGCGTGCCAGTCGGCGTAATAGGCATAGGCGGTGAGGAAGGCGTCGGCGTCTTTCTCCGAAGGCGGGCTCCACCAGCCGAACGTCGCCAGCGGCCCGGCCATCTGGGCGAGGCGGAAGCGATGGCTGTGCAGGCGCTGGGTGAGTTGCGCGGCCAGGCGCTCTTCGTTGGGTAGCAGCGATTGCAGCGCCAGGCTGTAGGGAATCAGGCGGCTCGATGTCTGCTCGACGCAGCCGTAGGGGTAGTCGATCAGGTCGTCCATCAGGCGGCGGAACTGGGCGGCGGCGCCGTCGGCAAATTGCAGGCGGAGGTTGGCGGCGTCGGCGGGCAGCTTGAGCGCGGCTTCCTTGCCGGCGAGCGGGATGCTCAGCGAGCGCTGGCTCTGCCATTGCAGCGGCACGATCTTCAGCGGCACCGTCAGGGCATCGACGGTCTTGCCGTTGGCCACCAGAGCCAGGTCGATGCGCGCGTCGGTTGCCGTCGCGTTGAGCGGTAGCGCAACGAAATTCGCGCCCGGCTTGAGTTTGACGTTGTCGCGCCGCTTGAGGCCGGTGCCGCTGGCGCTGAGTTCAACCGTCGCTTCCTGGTTGCCCTGGTTGAAAATGGCGACGCTGGCGTTGGGGGCATCTTGCGCGCGCATCCAGTTGGGGCTGGTCCATTTCACGTAGAAATCCTTGTCGGAACGCAGGTAGGAAACATTCTGCCCCACGGTGCCGGACGGCGCGGTGGCCCGCACCGTGACGCGCCAGCGCGTCAGCGAATCGGGCATGATGAAGGTGACCTTGGCGTGGCCGTCGGCGTCGATCGTGACGTTGGGCTGCCACAATGCGGTGTCCTTGTCTTCGCGCCGTGGCCGTTCAAGAATTTTGATGGCGCGCTGGTGGGTCTGGCTGCGCGACGGCAGGGACAGTTGGGACGGCGGCTTGGCCAGATCGTAGGCGATGAAACTTAAGGAGGCCGAAGTGCGCACGTTGTTGCGGCGCGGGTGATAGAAAAAGTCGAAGATGTCGGGGGCGATCTCCGGTTGCAGCACATAGATCATTTCATCCACGACGCCGACCGTGAGTTGGCTACCGGCAGCCGCCTTGGCGCCGATCAGCGCGGTCAAATCCAGGGTCACCTTGTCGCCCGGCGCGTAGACGGCCTTGTCGGCACGCACGGTGACGTCGATGCGTGGCTGCTCGACTTTCAGGCCGAGATTCTGGAAGACGTATTCGCCGCCTTTGACGTAGACTACCGAGAAGGTAATGTTGGGGCCGTAGTCATCCTTCACCGGGATTTCGACGCGCCACTGCAAGGGCGACAGGCGTTTGGCGCGCACCCAGCCGACGGCGCCGGCCATCAGCGAGGTCTTTTCGACCTTGTCGCGCTCCAGCGTGAACAAGGCCTGCTCGACCTGTTGCGGGAAAGTGATCAGCGCGCTCGCGGTTTCGCCCGGCTTGTAGCTGCTCTTGTCGAACACCATTTCGATCGACCCTTGCGGCGCGGCGACGCCGGCGCCGCTGACGTAATGTGTGGCGGCGCCGACCAGGTTGCCGGCAGCATCGCGCAAGGACACGGTGTAGGTGCCTGGCTCGGCGAAAGTCAGCGAGAGCTTGTCGGTGCTGGTCAACTTGCCGCTTTCCCGGCGGCGATTTTCGAGGCGCACCCAGTCCCAGGTGGTGGGCGTCGAGAGGGTGGAGTTGACGCCGGGATTGCTCAACAATTGGAAAGCGAAGTCCACGCTTTCGCCGACGGCGGAAAACGCCCGCTCGCTTTTCAGTGCATAGGTGCCGGCGCCGCGCTCGATCAAAATCTCTCTGGTGACGCGCACCCGGTAGGCGGCGCCGTCGGTCGCCAGCACCGACAGCACGTAACGGCTCGGTTCCGTGGCGGCTGGCAGCGCGAAGTTCGCCATGCCTTTCGCGTCGGTGGTCAGCGTCGCGCTGGTCAATTGCAGCGGAAATTGCCCGGCGTAACCCAGATCACCTTCGATCATGGTCAGGCGCTGGGCGCGCACCGTCAGTTCCGCCTTGGCGTTGGTCACCGGTTTGCCGTCCGGGTAGAAAAGTTGCAGCTTGCCCTTGATCTCTTCGTTTGTCTTGAAGTCGCGCTTCTCGGGCAGCACCTTTATTTCGAAATGCGGCTTCTGGTATTCCGCCACCCGGAACGCCGCGCCGTAGGCGTTGCCCTGGTATTCGAAGCGCAATCCGTAGCCGCCGGCCACGGCATTGTCGGGCAGTTGAAAGCTGGTGTCGCCGCCGGTTTGCGCGGTCAGTTGCAGGGTTTGTCCGGCGATCGGGAAACCGTTGGCGTCGAAGACCTGCAACTTCAGTTCACCCGCAGTGATCGGCGTGGATTCGCGGGCCGTCTGGAAAGTGCGCCCGAGGAATTTGACGAATACCGTCTCGCCGGGGCGATACAAGGGGCGGTCGGTGACCGCGTAGAGCTTGGTGTTGTAGATCTCGCTGTCGTAGTAATAGTTTTCCGCGACATACACGCCGCCTTGCGGGTCTTCGCCGTAGACGTAGGTTTTTTCCGGCGCGCTACGCTGGAAGGTCACCACGCCGCGCTTGTCCGTGTCGCCCGTGGCCAGCACGCCGACGCCGTCGCTCCACACGGTCTTGGCAGCGGCGACCGGCTTGCCGTTGCGGCGATCCGCTACCCACACCAGCATCTGTTTGCTGGATACCTTGGTGACCGCGATCGAATCGGAGACGAATACCAGGGTCGTGGCGCGATGGTCGCCGACCATCGCCTCGACCAGGTACAAGCCGGGTTCCTTCTTGCCCAGCGGGATCAGCACGTTGCCTTGCGGCGATTGGATGAAGTCGCTGCTGCTGCCCGCCAGTTTCACGCCTTCGGGCGGTTGGATCGGCTGGGCGAGGTGCACCGGATAGCGGAAACTGTCGACCAGGGTGTGCGCTTTCAGCGGTCGGTATTGGGGATTCAGGGATTCCGGGGTGGCGGCCTTGAGCAGCGGGTGCGAGCGTACTTCGGGCGCTTGCGAAGCGACCGCCTGGCGCGCATCGGCGGAAAACAGCTTGCGCCAGGTCTTGCGCGAGTCGGTCCACCAGGTGTCCCAGACCCGCGCCAGGGCGTTGGACAGCCCCGGACCGGTGAAATCGCCTTCGCTGTCGATGCGGTGCAAATTCTTTTGCGCCTTGAGAAATGCCAGCGGCTGTTTGACCCGGTAGACGTAGACGTCGACTCCGCCGGATTCGGCGATCGGCCCCATGTTCTGCGCTTCGAGGCGCACCATCGCGCTATCCGCCGAGCCGTAGGCGGCGTCGCTCAACAGGAAGAACGGGGTGCCTTGCACACCGTCCGCCGAGGAAGGGATTGCCGCCAGCAGAGTGAACAGCGCGGTCAAGAATGCGAAGAAACGGGAGATCTTCATGGGGGTTCTCTTCAGGCAGACAGAAAGTTAAGCCGATAGATGCCGGCAAAATTGGGGTTGTCCGGCGCCGGATGCCAGCGCGTATCGCGCCAGTGCAACAAATCGCGTAGCGAGACGGCACGCAGTCCATTGTCGTCAGGCGCGACGGTGCCGCTGTGATAGGCGATGAACGAACCCATCCACACCATCAAATGCTGGGCGTCGCCCTGGTCGAAAAACAGCAGGTCGCCCGGCGCCGCCTGATTGCAATCCTTGCCCTGGAAACGGGTGTTTCCTTGAATCATTTCCAGCGCGCCGGCATAGGCCGACAGCGAGCCGTCGGCGAGACGCCAGTGGTGGCGCAACGACTGTTGCGCGGTTTCGAGCGATATTTCCGGCGGCACCGGCTGGCCGGACAGGCCGTTGGCGCGCTTCCATTTTTCATCGTGGTCGCGTAGCGCTTCGGCGACGGCGAAGCGCACCAGTCCGGCGCAATCGCGCTGCTGCCAGCGCGGCGTCGGGCCGGCGGCAAGTTGCGTCGAGACGATGCGCACCATCCAGGCGCGAAACACCCGCGATTGCTGCGGCGTGAGCGGGGTTTGTTCGGCTGCGGATAAAACCGCCCAAGGCGCGAGGCCCGCTACGGCCAGCGCGGCGAGCAGGAATTCTCGCCGTTTCATTGGGCTTTTTCCGTGGTCATCCATTCGACACGTTGCCAGTCGCTTTGGATTTTGCCGGTCAATTCGAGGCGATACGCCGGGTAGGCCGCGAGCGCTTTCATCCGTGCGGGCAGGTGGGTTTGCGCGGCGGCAAGCAGGTTGGTGTCGCCAGCGTTGTTCAGTGCCGCCAGCATTTCTTTTTCGGCCATCGCCGCCAGCGGGCGCGGGGTCAGCAAGGCCAGCGTGGTGTTGGAGGCTGGCATCTGGTCGGCGACGCTGGGATGGCTGCGGGCGATGGTGTCGAGCACCTTGGCGACCAGCGCGGCGTCGGGCGAGAACGCCACATAGGTGCCGCGCGCGCCGAGCGCTGCGCCGCCGGTGCCGCGCCACAGCATGGCATCGCCCTTGCCGGCGGCCTTGTCGAGCGCGCCGCCCGAGGAGATGGCCCAAGTGGCCAGAGCCTGTAAGGCGACGTTGCGTTGCGCCAGCGGTTTGCTCAACCGGGCGACGAACACCGGCGCATATAGGCTTGCTTCGCCGTACCAGCAGGCCAGCGCGTTGCCGTCTAGCGCTGCAAGCGCGGTGGCATTGGGCAGTGACGGTTTTTTGTCGGCCAGGCCGACAACCTGTTGCACCATACGCCAATCCACCGGCACTACCGCGCAGGCGCTTGGGTTGGCCGGCGCGGCGCGCCACAGCGTGGCGTCGCCCAGTCCGGCGGGAGGCAACCCTTGGGGGTCAATGCGTAGCGAGGTCGACCAGTTGCCGCCGAAATCGAAACGAATGCCCCTGAAACCCGGCATGAACGCGCCATAGCCGAGCGCCAGCGTCGGCGCGCCGACGGCGAAGGTGTGGGTGGCGGGCTGAGGAGGCGTTGCGCCGGATTCCGCCTTCGCCCCGTCGAGCGCGAATTGCCGCGCCAGGGTGCCTTCGTTTTCCAGCCATTCGACTACGGCGGCGCGTGCCGCCGGCACCATCGCGGCCTTGCCGTCGAACAGCAGGCCGGGATCCGACAACACCACCAGCCGTTCGCCCTGGCCGACCAGCAGCAAGGTGCGGCGCGGATTGATCTCCAGCGCGAACAACGTGGCCTTGCCCCCGGCGCTGTCGATTTCTCCGGC
This sequence comes from Sulfuricella sp., assembly GCA_018336195.1. Classification (GTDB taxonomy): domain Bacteria; phylum Pseudomonadota; class Gammaproteobacteria; order Burkholderiales; family Sulfuricellaceae; genus JAGXQV01. The sequence continues at coordinate 11,014 of JAGXQV010000053.1, forward strand.
GCGCTTGAGTTGGCGGTCATTCAGAGCGACGTTGGCGGCTTGTTGCAATACCTTGGTCAGAAGGTTGCGGCGGATTACCAGCGCGTAGTGGCGCAGCGCGCCCTTGCCGTCGCGCCACAAGGCGACCTCGGCGGGTTCGTTGAAGACGCTGAGCAGGATGCGGTCGCTCCAGTCGAGCTTGTGCTCATAGGCGATGCGCTTGATCGCGCCGTTCAGGCCGAGCCGGTCTTCGTGCTGCTCGTAATAAAAGGCCAGGTCTTCGGTCAGCACGTCGCGGGCAAGCGGCACCTTGAGCAAATCGCGAGGCAGTTGGGACAGGCTGGCGGTGCGTATCACTGCGTCCGGGCGGGCCAGGTCGGCCATCAGGCGGGTGCCGGTGTAGCGGAATTCCTTCCAGTGGCTGCCACGTTGGTAAGCGGCCGCAGCGGCGGCGGTGACGACCAGGCAAATGACGACGATCCAGGTACGGCGCATGTGATCTCCTTCAAGGCTTTTGCATAACGCCTAGCCGGAAAGGGGCAAAGTCCTTTCGGAACCGGGGCCATAAAAACCGCCCCGCCAATATAGGTATTTTTGGTGGCCCTGTCTAGCCGTAAAGAAACTGAAAGGTGTCGAGCCTTTTTGTTTGAATGGATGTTGGAAACCGTGACTGAACTCGGCGGTTCCGAATGTGGGGGGCGCAACCGTCAGGCGTTAAGGCTCCTGCTGCGCCTGAATGGCGGTGATTGCCACGGTATTGACGATGTCGGTGACGGTGCAGCCGCGGCTCAGGTCGTTGACCGGTTTGTTCAGCCCTTGCAGGATGGGGCCGATGGCGACCGCGCCGGAACTGCGCTGCACCGTTTTGTAGGTGTTGTTGCCGGTATTCAGGTCGGGGAAGATGAACACCGTGGCGCGTCCCGCGACTTCGCTGCCGGGCAGCCAGTCCTGTACCTCCGGCGGAAATAAGTTATCGGTATCTCGGTTGATCGGGTGAAATATTGCCATGGCCTGCGTGCGTGAATATCAATGGCAGAATTTTACAAAATTATGCGGGGACATCCGACAGGCTGCCAGGGAAGATGAACGCCATGACGTGTGCACGGCGGCATCCAGAAAGCGGCATTGCGCCTTAACTCGATTTCCACGACAGGCTGAGCTTGAAGTTCGCCTCTGCCGTACCTTTGGTAAGAATTACGCCAACTTCACCGCCGATTTTGAGGCCGAATTCCACCGAGACCGTATCCGGCTTGCGTGCGAGTCCTTCGAGACTTTCCAGCAACGACGACGCGATGCCGCGCACCGCAGGCAGGACTTCCGAAAGTTCGCGGGTGATTTGCTGGGTTGGCGCAGGCGCGCCCCGAGTTGTCGCCATCGCATTCATGGGAATTTCTTCGACCTCGACCAGAATAGTCGTGCCGTCCGGGAGTTTTAAGGCGTTGGTTTTTGTCATGATTTCAGCTCGTCGTCAGTGGGTGTTTGTAAAATTTCATCAGGAAGATTCTCCGGCTCTATGGGTTTTTCCCGTTTCAGTTCGCGCAAAACCCGCCATGCCGCCAGAAGCGGGCCGAGCAAGGGGAAGGGGATTTGATCGCGGTGCAGGGCGAGAAAATACTCTTGGGAAGTTTGCGTCGTGCGTTCACGAAAACGCGGCGGAGTCGGTTTCGGCAAGGCGCTGTGAGTAAAGACGGGGTTGCCGGGCAACTCCGCCTCCAGCGCGACCAACAAGTCGCCGAGGGCATCCTCAAAAGCTTGTTCCCCGTCGTCGTCGCGCACCGTTTCGGCTGCCAGCGCCGCTTTCCAGGCTGTTTGTACCGAGGCGGAGGGATGGAAAACATCAAGCTCTTTCAATATTTCTCCCAAGGTCGCCAGCGACGCATCAAGTTCGGCCTTCAGCTCCAGAAAGAGTTCGACGGCGCGTGGATTGTGGTTGGCAAGGTGTAGCGCACGACGGCAGTAATCCAGGGCGATGTTGGTTTCTTCAGAGGTACGGAGTTGAGCGCCACGTTTGTCTCTGCGCGGTCGCATGGACAAGTGTTCGACGCGGCGGAGAAACCACGCAGCCTGTTCGTCCGCTGAGCGGGCGTCCACGCCGTGCTGTTCCTTCAGAAAATTGGCCACCGCCCCCTTGTCGAACACCGGCAGCACGCAACGAAAGCCCGTGTCCAAGGTGCGTCTGTAAGGATCCCGTGCAGCAGAAGCAGCCAACCGTAAACTCTCCGCGCTGCCGAAAAACCAGCCGCCTCCCTTGCACTGGTGGTCGCTGTAGCCACGCCCGTCATCCACCGGCAGAGGCGCATCACACCACTCCGCCAACTCAGCGCTAAAGAAGGCGTGGCCCGATGTGTCGTCCAAGGCGAGCAATGGGGCGTGGAAGGCAATGGCCTCCTTGATGTCAGCATGGGCGGCATGCTCCAAAAGGTAGGTCTGTTCCAGTTCCGCCAAGCCCTGTAGACAACGTTTTTGCAAGTTCAGGATAGTCTCCGTTTCTTTTTCCCACAAAGCGTTGAACTCTGCAAGCTCATCGGAAAAAACCTTGGTCAGTTCATCGATCTGGAACTGAGAGAGGGTTGGTATTGCATCAATTACCCGCTTTTTTTCACTAACCGACAGGGAGAGGCTAGCGAAAAGAAGTTGCAGGAATGTCTCCTCGTTGAACTCGGTCAGGGGGTGAATCGAAATTAGTGAAGGTACTCGGCTCCAGTGACGTACAGCACGATGATCGCCGGCGAGACAGAAATCGACGGGCTGAAAACCCATGTTGCTCAGCAGCGCTTCTTGCGATTTCTCGTCCCACTCCACGCCCCAGGGAGTCTCCCGCCCTTCCCGCAGCCCCGCCGCGACTTCCCATTCCTCGGCCAGCGGCAGCTTCTTGCCGCACCACTCGGCATAGCCGCGCGCCTCGTCCCAAGTGATGCCCACCACCGGACGCGCTTCCTGTCCCGCCGGTATCCTTCCTTCCGGCCAGTGGGGCGGAGCGGGGAGGTTCATGGCTTCCAGGTAATGCCGATATTCATGGTGGGTGACCGGGTAGCGGTCGATGTAGAACGGGTAGAGGAAGAAGGGATGCTCGTGATGTTCAGCGCGCACCAGGCCGGACGGGATGAGAAGCATCTCCCGCCCATCCACCGGCGAGACGATGGTGTGCTCCGCCGGTTCCAGTGTCGCCGCTTCCTCGCGCAGGTCGACGGTTTCCCCTTCCAGTCCGTCGGCGCGTAACCGGGCCTCGGCGCGACTATAGTCCTCGCCCAGCAGGGTGCGGATTTCCTCCTCAATGCGCTGTTCTTCCCGCAAATCGCCGATACCCAGCGCGGTGTAACTGTTCAGCGCCCGGCGTAAGCCGCGCACCGCGTCAAAGCTGAAGCCGCTACGCGCCTGGAGCAACGCATAGGCCGTCTCCCAGCGCGCCAAATCCTCGGGGCCGCCGTGGCTCTCCGCCCGCACCCGCGCCTCGTCCAGCCAGGTGCGCGCCTGCCGGTAATCTCCCCGTCGCGCCGCCAATAGCCCCAGCCAGCGCAGACATGGAACTTCGTCGCTGAGAAAGCCGTGCTCGCGGTACTGGGTCAACGCCTGCTCCAGCGATGTCCGCGCCTCCACCGGCAGACTCTGGGCGTGGCGCAATAAGCCGGAGTAATAGGCGCTGTCGGCTATTGAGTTCAGCGCGCCCAGTTCGCGGGCAATCGCGGTGTAGGATTCCAGAGCGCGTTCGGCATCCGCAAGCCGATCCTCACCGAGTGCCAGATGGAACGCATGGTTCTGGTATTCCCCTTCGGTCTCGCGATGCGGATGTGCATCCTGCGCATTCCGCATCTCTTGCAGCGTTATATGAGCTTGGTTGGCGTTACCCTGATTGAGGAAGCAGTTGAACAAATCGCCGAAAGCGCGGGAAAGGTTACTTCCGTTTTGGAGGCAGGCTTCGATCTCCCAATTCGCGGTAAAACATCCCAAGACTTGGTCAAGTCGGCTGAGGCGGAAGTAGGCATTGCCGATGTTCCTGCACGCCGCACCTATGACGTACCAATCCTTGGCGCGCAAAAGGCGGCGCAGATTGGCTTGATCGAGTACCAAGGCGTGCGCCGGGGAGTTCAGCTTGCGCTGTAATGCCGCAAGCACGTAATCGCACCAACCCACACGGTCGGCAAGATCGGGATGGCGCAAGCACAGCTCGCGCAGTTCCTGATAAGCGACCAAGGCGCTGTTGTAATGGCCTTGCCGATCCCACTGGTCGGACTGCCACAATTTGAACCTGTATATATTCTCCGGCGATTCGGAGTCCTGGGCGATGTCCACGGCCGTTTTCAGCCACCCTTCGCGCACCGTCCACCGTCCAGTCTTGTAGAGAAACCAGTCCACTTTTCCCATCAGGAAAAGCCCATCCTCATATTGACCGTGCTCAAAGCACCACTGCACCGCATGGAGGGCGTTGCGCCAGTCGTAGGCCAGCGCCTTGGGGTTGCTGCGCACCAGTTCGACATAGTGATGCACCATGCGCGCCCACGGTGCCTGGTCGCCACGGGACGCCAGTTGCTCGATGGCGTATTCGCGGGTGAGGGGGTGGAGACGGACGCGACCGTCTTCGTCGCGGTCGACGAAAGAGAGGTCGGCCAAGTCCGCCAGCGCCGCTTCGGTGGTCTCCGCATCCAGGCCGGCGGCCTCCGCCAGCGCTGCGGGGGTGAAGGCCTCGCTGCCGAATACGCCGGTCACGTCGAGCACCAGCCGCGTCGTTTCCTCTTCCAGAAGTTGGTAGGAGAGGTCGAAGGAAAGGCGTACATCGCGATCCTTGGCCTCCCGCTGATCCACCCGTTTGGGGTCGTTGAGCAGGGCGAGCCGTTTCTGCGCCAACTCGCTTTGTAGTTTAGCCAGCGTCCAATGGCGGCGCCCGGCGAGAGAGGCCGCGAGGGAGATGGCCAGTGGCAGGCAGCCTAATAATTCCAGGCAAATGCCATCCATGGCAGCGTGATCGGCGCGATTTTGCTTGTCCAGAACAGCGTTGGCGGCATCGTCGTCAGTCAAGCTTAACCAGGTTTTGAGGAAAAGCCGGCGAGCGGCTTCCTCTTTCAGACGCGCTACGGTGAAGGCGCGAGTCAAGCCGGAAAGGTTGGCGCGACTGGTGACCAGCACCGGGTGTCCGGCCAGCAAATCCAGTAAATCGGGGAGGCGTTGGGGGTAATTGGCGTCGTCGAGGACGAAAAGCAGTCGCCGTCCGCCCAAGGCTGAGCGGAAGGCACTCTTGCGCGTCGCCATTCCCTCCATGCGGGCGAGCCAATCCATCCCCAGTTCGCTACCCAGTTCTTCCAGGGAGGTGGAGAATCCCTTGTCCCCCAGGGTGTGCCAGCACACGCCGTCGGGAAACAGTCCGGTATCGCGGCAATGGTGGGATATTTCGATGGCGAGACTGGTCTTGCCGATGCCGCCCATACCCATGAGTCCAGTGATCCCTACCGGGCCACCTTGCTTCAAGGCGGCGAGGATGTCTTGGAGTTCCGTCTCCCGCCCGGTGAAACGCTCGATCCGCCGGGGCAGGTAAGTCGGGCCGCGCATCGGCAGCGCATCGAAGCCGATAATCTCGCCCGACGTGATGGAACCCAGGCGAATTCGGCTGACGGCATCCGCCGCCAGTTCGACTATGCTCTCCGCCATCGCCTCTGCCGGGACGGGGGTTGGCTCTGCGCCCCCCGCTACCCGGTGCAGTTCTTCCAGCAGGGCGGCGAGCTGCGCATGGTCGGCGACCGCCAGGGTGTGTATCCCCGACGAGGCGGTTGTTCCGCCCAGCAGCGCGGCGTAGTGCCCCTCCGGTGCGATGGGCAACAAGTCTTTAAGGGCAGACAGTAAAGGGTCGGAGGCGCGATAGCCGAGGAAAAGCAGACGTTGGCCGGACAACCGGGATTTCAGCGCTGCTCTCTGTTTCGGGCACAGGTGGCGCCACTCTTGCAATTCATCGTTGCCCACCAGCATCTGGTCCGGCTGTTCCATGTTGCCGAGGAGATAGACCAAGCGCAGTTTCGCGTCGTCGCTTTCCAGGTGATTTGCCCCCTCGTTGCCTGCCACAATACGCAGACGGCTACGCCCCCAGAGATCTTCCAAGTGCTGGTCGTAGTTGCTGGTGAGGATCAGGGAAAAAGGAAGCGCCTTCAAGGCGTCGTGCAGGGTGCCCAGATGGACGGTAGCGGCATCCAGTTGTTCAGCGACGAAACTCCTGATCTTTGTGGCGGTATGGCGCTTGTTTTCCACCAATTGGCTGGCGAAAGCGGGGTAGTCGTTTTCTGCGGCATTCAATTCATCTGAAGCGCACCCCAATCCCCGAAAGATTTCCCGCCACCTCGGCAATTCGGCAGCCTCTGAAAAGGCCGGCCCGATGCAGACCGCAAGCTTGCCAGCCTTGAGGAGGGAGGCCACTTCTTGGAGGAAAGTTGGCCTGTTCATGCCTGTTGGCTTTTGCACTGCTCCCGCACCCAGCAGAACCGGGGTGTGATGGTCGGTTCGATGATTTGGGTCAAACTGAATATGGCTACAACCAAAATCGAAAGCGCGGCGGTAATCATCTCCTGCGGCAAGAGAGTCATAGAAACCCTTGGCGAAATCAATGGCGGCTTGGTCACCCACAGCCTTGCTCATGGCCACGACGTAAGGAACGTGACAGGCGATTGCCTCAGCCTGCCGTTCGGTATAGCAGGCGTTGAGCACCACGCACTCAATCGCCGGTTTGAACAATCCAAACAATTTCGCTAGCCCATCGGGGTCGGCAAGCAGCAGTTGGCCGTTGTCATCCTGGAAGTAGAGACCTTCTTCTACGCCATGTCCGGAAAAATGGATGAGATGTGGCTGGTGTGTGCGAAAAAGATTTGGCAGGTCGCCGATGCGCACAGAAGGATGGTGATTCGGGGTGTAAGCGGATTTTGCCAAGCTATTGTTGATGCACCGTACTTCATCATCAATTCTGAGGTGACCATGCTCACCCCCCGGCTCGGGGTTGGCGGTAAGGATAAGCAGTTTTTTGTCTGAAGTTTTCATGGCAACCGTTCCTCATGATTTGCGCACTTGAAAGATGAGCAAATTGAATTGCTTTGCTTGAGCCGGAGGATCAAGCAAAGGGATATGGCGGCGAACGCTCCCAAGGAAAATGGGCAATTACTGTGATTGTTCGAAGCCCCAATGTCAGTAGGGACTATGGCAAAGTTCATCTTTGCGGTCAACTTCTGCTATTGGGTATGAGGGCAACAAACCGCTATCTGTTACTGCTCCTGCTGTGCTTGAATCGCGGTAATCGCCACGGTGTTGACGATGTCGGTGACGGCGCAGCCCCGGCTGAGGTCGTTGACCGGTTTGTTGAGCCCTTGCAGGATGGGGCCGATGGCGACCGCGCCGGAGGTGCGCTGCACCGTTTTGGTTGGTGTTGTTGGATCGGTGGTTATGAGCGATACGGGACGCTGTAACGTTGGGAAGATCATTGTCGAAGGCCATTCTGCGTGCCTTGCAGCGTGAGTGGTGGCTAACTCTGTCGGGCCTGTCCCGCTCTGCGCGTCGCCGTTTATTTCCACTGTGGATGTCTGCCGTGGTCGTGGGGGAACAGCTTGAGGTATTGCACGACGCGCGGTCGGTCGGCGTGGTTGCAACTGCTGCCGTGGGGCAGGGCGTGGTGCCAGAGGATGAAGTCACCGGCCTGCGCGGCGATGGGGATGGCGCCGAGGTGTTCGAGGTCCATGTCGCGAGGATTTTGCTCGGGCGGGAGTTCGTTCAACCATTCTTCGAGGCGCCGGTGAAATCCCGGCACACAGCGGAAGGCGCCCTGTTCGGCGTGGGTGTCGCTGAGGTAAAGCAGTCCCTGAACGCCGAACGGCATCGGCAGGGCGAGGCTGACATCCCAATGCAGGCGGCTCGGGCCGGATAGGTGGACGCCGTCGCGTGCGGGGCGGTTGAGGCTGGAACGGTCAACGGTGGGCCACACGTCGCTGCACCCCCAGAGTTGTTCAAAGGCCTTGCGGATGCGCGGTGCGGCGCGGTTTTTGCTGAGGGCGGGATGCTGGAACAAGGATATCCAGAACTGGTGGTCGCCGGTGTACCAGCTTTCCGGGTTTTGCGGGTCCATGCCCAGATAGGCCCATAGCGCCGCTTCGGCGTCCCGGCAGTCTGCCACGGGAACCGCGTTGCGCAGTATCACGTAGCCGTTTTCTTCCCAAAACGCCAGGTCTTGCTCGGTCAGCACCGGCTCGTCAATGCCCTCGCGCGGGAGCGGAAAAGTGCGCGGCGCGGCTTCCAGATGCCGCCTGACCATGTCGTTGAGGCGCGCCACCAGGCCGGGTTCGGGGGCGCCGCCGAGCTTTTCGACAATCCAGCGCTCGAACGCCGGAAAATCCGGGCGCCGCTGGAACAAATAGTCGGCGGGTTCGACGATGCCCAGCCCGAGACCGTTCATGAGGGTGAAATCCAGCCCGTATTCGGCGTGGAGATTGCGTTTGTCGAGGCGGCCCTCGACTTCCAGCCTGTGCTTATCCCAATAGCGGCGCAAATGGAGGATGCCCAGGGCGCCGGTTTCCAGGGACGAGATTTCGGGTTCGAGTTGGGGGGGCATGTTGTGCTCTCCAAAATAACCGGTGACAGTCTACAGCTTCAAGAGTGTACAACTGAATGCCTTGAACGGGATTTTTCCGCTTGGCAGGATGCGCTGACAAAGGATGCGCCTTGTTCGTGCCTCAATTCCGCGTTCCGGCCACCTCCTGCTGCGCCTGAATGGCGGTGATTGCCACGGTATTGACGATGTCGGTGACGGTGCAGCCCCGGCTCAGGTCGTTGACCGGTTTGTTCAGCCCTTGCAGGATGGGGCCGATGGCGACCGCGCCGGAACTGCGCTGCACCGCTTTGTAGGTGTTGTTGCCGGTGTTCAGGTCGGGGAAGATGAACACCGTGGCGCGTCCCGCGACTTCGCTGCCGGGCAGCTTGGTGCGCGCCACGGCGGCATCCACCGCGGCGTCGTATTGGATCGGCCCTTCCAGCATGAGCTGCGGGGCGCGCTGATGGGCGATGCGCACCGCTTCGCGGACCCGTTCGACCGCCGGGCCGACTCCCGATTCGCCGGTGGAGTAGGACAGCATGGCGACGCGCGGCTCGATGCCGAAGCGCGCGGCGGTGGCGGCGGAGGTGATGGCGATTTCGGCCAGTTGTTCGGCGCTCGGCTCGGGGTTCACCGCGCAATCGCCGTAGACCACCACCTGATCCGGCAGGCTCATCAGGAATACGCTGGAAATCAGGCTGGCGCCAGGCCGCGCGCGGATCACCTGGAAGGCCGGGCGGATGGTGTGCTGGGTGGTGTGCAGCGCGCCCGACACCATGCCATCGGCGTCGCCGCACAGCACCATCATGGTGCCGAAATAGCTCACGTCCTCGACCATGTCCCAGGCCATTTGCGCGGTGACGCCCTTGAGGCGGCGCTCGGCGTGGAGGGCGGCGGCATAGCGCTGGCGCAGTTCGGAGTTGCACGGGTCGATCACCCGCGCCTTGTCGAGGCGCAGCCCGAGTTGGGCGATGCTGCGGCGGATTTCTTCCGGGTTGCCGAGCAGGGTGATGTCCACCACGTCGCGCAGCAGGAGGATTTCGGCGGCCTTGAGGATGCGTTCCTCGTTGCCCTCGGGCAGCACGATATGCTTGCGCACCTGCTTGGCGCGCTGGATGAGTTCGTATTCGAAGCGCAGCGGGGTGACGTGGTTGGCGGCGGCCAGGGTGAAGCGCCCGGCCAGGGCTTGGCGGTCCATTTGGCCTTCGAGCAGCCCCAGGGCGGCGGCGATCTTGCGCGGATTGCCTGGCCCCAGGCGGGATTCGATGCCGTTTACCGCGGTGGCGGTGGTGAAGGTGTCGCCCGCCACGGAGAGCAGGGGCACCCCGGAACGCGCCAGCCCGTCGATCAGCTTGAGGATCTGCGGGGCGGGCTGGAGGCCGCCGGTCAGCAGCAGGCCGGCGATTTGCGGGTAATGCGCCGAGGCGTCGGCGAGCAGGCTGCCGACGATGATGTCGGCGCGGTCGCCGGGGGTGATGATGAGGCTACCGTGCTCGACGTGGTCGAGGAAATGCGGCAATTCCATGGCGGCCACCTTGAAATGCAGGACTTCGCGGCTTAGCCCGTCGCTGCTGCCGCCGATGTGTGCGGCGCCGAGCGCGGTCGCCACTTCGCCGACCGTGGGCATGTCCAGAATCGGGCGTTCCGCGAGCAGATACACGGGTGGCTCGGCGGATGCGCGGCCCGCCAGGGTGGTGACGGTTGCGCCGCGCACCGCCTCATCGACACGGTTCACCACGATGGCGAAGATCTGGCAATGGCGCTCGGCCAGCGAGGCGACGATGGCCTGGACATCCTCGGCGATATCGGCGGCGCCGCGTTCCTTACCGTTGAGCACCGCCACGATCATGCAATCGAGATGGTTGGCCAACTCCACGTTGAAATCGAACTCCAGTCCCGGCGTGGCGCGGTCGAAGTCCGAGCCTTCGCAGATAATCAGGTCGAACTGCGTTTCCAGCGCCTTGAATTTCTCCAGGACGATCTTGATTACCTCGTCGTTGCCGCCCGCCGCCGAAAGCGCGTGCGCCTCCTTCGCCAGGCAGCCGTAATAGGCGGAGAGCGGCCCGGGCAAGCGGTAACGTTCCGCCATCAGGGCAATCACGCTGTCGTTGGCGGTCGCCACGATGGGGCGAAAGAAACCGACCCGCTCGCCATACGCGGAGAACAGTTCCATGAATCCCAGGGATACCGCCGATTTGCCGCTGCGCGGCGCCGCCCCTGCTACGTAAAGTCGATTTGCCATGTGCCCGCCTGTTCCAATGATGTGGCGCTAGCTGAATCCGCCGGCCTGCTCCAACTTCAACTCAGGTGGGCGTCTGACCCGCCATACCGCCGGAGAGGAAGGAAAACTGAAGCTCTCCAGCCGCAGTTTAGTGATTGCGCCGGCCGACAACAAGGCGGCACATTCCTCCGCAGGCAGCGGATGGCTGAAGAAATACCCCTGAAATTCGTCGCAATCGTGGGCGAGCAGGAAATCGGCCTGTTCCTTGGTTTCGATTCCCTCGGCGATGACTCTCAGCTTCAGGCTGCGCGCCAGAGCGATGATGGCGGCGGAAATGTTGCCGTTGACCGCGCCTTCCCCGATGCCAGCGACGAAGGATCGGTCGATTTTCAGAGTGTCCAGGGGCAAACGGGCGAGATAGCTGAGTGCGGAAAAGCCGGTGCCGAAATCGTCGAGGGAAAGCTGCACGCCCAAGGCTTTCAGGGCGAGGATGACCGCGATGACTTCCTCGGCGTTTTTTACCAGCATCGATTCGGTGAGTTCCAGTTCCAGCATTTTCGGATCGAGTCCGCTGCTTGCCAAAGCCTCCGCGACGCTGGCAACCAGGCCGGGGTGTTCGAGTTGCCGCGCCGAAATATTCACCGCGATCCGCACCGCCGGCAGCCCCGCCGCGATCCATGCCCGTGCCTGGGTGCAGGCGGCATGGAGCACCCATTCGCCGATGGCGACGATCATGCCTGAATTTTCTGCAACCGGGATGAAACGGCTAGGCGGAATTTCCCCCTGTTCGGGATGAAACCAGCGCAACAAGGCTTCCACGCCGACGATGCGCTCGTTTTTGGCATTGACCTGGGGTTGGTAATAGAGCGTGAATTCGCCGCGCTCCAGGGCTTGGTGCAGGGAGCTTTCCAGGCTGAGTTGTTCGCGGGCGCGCAGGTCGAGATTCTCGGTGTAGAACTGGCTGGTGCCGCCGCCCCGCTCCTTGGCGCGCTGCATCGCCGCGTCCGCGTTGTGCAGCAAGCTGTCCGCATCGGTACCGTCTTGCGGATAGATGGCGATGCCGATGCTGGCGGTGACGAAAATTTTGCCGGCATCCACCGCGCAGGCTTGCGCCACCGCGTCGAGCAGCTTGGCGGCAATCCGCGCACCGTCGCGCACGTGGCGAATGTCGCGCAGCAGGATGGGAAATTCGTCTCCGCCGCTGCGTGCCACCAGGTCGGTGTCATAGAGCGCGCCGACCAGGCGCCGCGCGGTTTCCTGGAGTACCCGGTCGCCCTGCGCGTGACCGAGCGACTGGTTGATGGCCTTGAAGCGGTCAAGACCAAAATGCAATACGGCAAAAGGCGGGTGGTCGCCGTGTTTGCCCCTCTCGATGGCCTGTTGCAGGCGGTGGCGAAATTGGCCGCGATTGGGCAATCCGGATAGGGAGTCGATGCCGGCGGCGCGGTTACGCTCGGTGACGTCGATGGCGAAGATCATCACCCCGTTGACCGTTTCGCCGGCGTTATGCAATTGGGTGGTCCATACCTGCAAATCCAGTTCGCTGCCATCCTTGCGTCTCAACCCGACCAGTTCGCTGCCGTTGAGGACTTTCCCCTGTAGTGCGCGCTCCGCCATTTCCTCCAGCGAATCCGCGCCCTCGGCAACGCAGGACGGCAGCGCTTGTCCCAGGACGTCGACCTGGCTCCACCCGAAGGTGCGCACCGCTGCCGGGTTCCACAGCGTCACCCGGCTTTGCGCATCGACCGCCATGATTGCCAAGGGGGAAGCATTGACCAGGGTGCGCAGGCGGTCGGTCTGTTTCTGCAAGGTTTCCTTGAGCTGGCGCCGTTCCTCCACCCTGCGCAGCGACAGGAGATGCGCGGGCACGCCGTTCCATTCGATGGCCGCAACGTGCATTTCCGCGCCGGATTTCTTGCCGCTCTCGCGGGGAATTTCGATTTCGCTGGTTTCTCCCTCGCGGATCGGGAATCCGAAAGTCTTGCCGAGCAACTCGCCATGCGCGGAATGAAACAGCTTCTCGGCTGCCGGGTTGGCGTAGTGGATGACGCCGTTTTCTTCGACCACCAACAGTCCGTCGGCGTTTTTCACCACCAACGTCTGGAATAGCGTCTCATCGGCCAGCACTTTTTGCGCCAACCGGGAAAAGTTTTCGATCAACAATGCCAGTTGTGCGGAAGACGGCGCTTTCTCGTTCAACATGCCGCCCCCAGGTTGATCGACAGCAGGGAAATGTCGTCGTGCGGCTCCAGGCCGTCGAGAAACTCGATAACCCCATTCTTAATCAAGTCGAGCAAAGAGCCGGCGGGGCCGGAAACGCGCAGCGCCGATGCCAAGCCGTGGCCGCCGAACTCCTTGCCGTTGGCGTTTTGCGCTTCGACCAGGCCGTCGCTGTAGAGAATGATGTGATGGATGTCGCCCAAGGAACATTCGGCGCTGGAGGCGTCGAAACCGTCGTCCCCGACTACGCCGAGAGGAAGTTTACTGGAGGGGAACTCGTGCAGTATTTCCCGTTGCCCATTGATTAAAAGCACGGGCGGCAGTCCGCCATTCCAGATTTCCAGGCGAGCCGCGTCGGGGGAAATGCTGACCAGGCTGGCCGCGCAAAACTGGCCGGTGGGCAGCAATTTGTGGAGCTTGCGGTTGATTTCCCGGGCGATTTCGTGGATGCCGAAACCCTTGCGGGTCATCGCGAAAAAAATGTCGGAGGTCGGTAACGCGCCGACTGCCGCCGCCAGGCCATGCCCGGTAAAATCGCCGAGCAGGATGTGCAGATGGTTGTCGGGGGTGCGTTCGAAAATCATCAGGTCGCCGCAAAAATGGCCGGCGGCGAGGGTCCAGTGATGAATGAAATCCGGTTCGGCGGGCCTTTTGTGGGTGACCGCATTGAACATGTGCTGGGCGAGCTTGATTTCCTGTTCGGTGGTGCTACGAAATTTTTCCAGTTTCCGGTACAGCTCCCGCACTCTCTCGAAGTTGGCGATTTTGGCTTTGATGATGATATGGCTGTAGGGTGGGTCGATGAAATCATCCGCGCCACTCTCCAAAAAACGAGCCAGCGAGCAGTGATCGCTGATCGAGGTGGACAACAGCACCGGGACAAACCGATTGGGCGCCAGGGCTTTGAGTTCCGCTGCGCTGGCGTTGCCGTTTGAATCGGCCAGTTGTCCAAGGAATGCCATTTCCGGCTGGCTGTCGCCAAAGCATTTCAGGGCTTCTTTCCAGGAACCGGCCTGCAATACCTCGTGCCCATCCAGTTCCAGCATACGATTCAACATATTGCGCCCGGATGGATTATGATCCGCGATTAGAATTTTCATGGGATTGCCCTTTTTCTCAGCACAAGTTGAGGTGCTTGAGTCTAGACCGTCCCGGTTAACTATTTATGAAAAATGGTTATAAGGGCTGGTTAGAGGGGGCAGTTTGCGGGGTGACTTGGATGAAGTACCCCCTTTCAAACAAGCGATTTGAGGACTATGGCGAGGCGTTATGAAAAATTCCCGATCCGGCGGTGGGCTGGTCTATTCCACCGAGCACGGCAAAATGTGTCCCGCCTGCCGTCATCCCCTCGCCGAGTGTGTTTGCAAGCGGAATGCCGCCACGCCGGTGTCCGACGGGATCGTGCGCGTCTCGCGGGAAACCAAGGGCCGCAAGGGCAAAGGCGTCACCCTGGTGAAAGGTCTTGCGCTGGACGAGCCGGCACTCGCGCAACTGGGCAAACAGCTCAAAGCCTTGTGCGGTTCCGGCGGCACGGTGAAGGACGGGGTGATCGAAATCCAGGGCGACCACTGCGAACGGGTCATCGAGTATCTCAAGAAACACGAGTGGGTGGTCAAACGGGCCGGCGGGTAAGCTTGAGTCGTCTCCGTAGCCATCAAAATTTCCGGCCACTTGAAAACGGCATTGGAACTTGCCCGATCACCCGAACACCACCAGCCCCCACACCACCGCCAAATTGACCAGGCTTAACAGCACGGCGGCGCTGCCGATGTCCTTGGCACGCTTGGCGAGGCGGTGATGTTCCAGGGAAATCCGGTCGACGGTGGCTTCCACGGCGGAATTGAGCAGTTCCACTACCATCACCAGCAGGACGCTGGCGATCATCAGCGCCTTGCCCACACCGCCGACCGGCAGGTACAGGGCGAGCGGGATCAGCAGCAGCGCCAGCAGGACTTCCTGGCGGAAGGCGTCTTCGTTGCGGTAAGCGGCCTTGAAGCCGGCCAGCGAATAATGGAGCGCGTTCCACAGGCGTTTCAGCCCGGTTTTTCCTTTGTGGGGGGATTCTTCCACTAGCTCGCTCCCGGTTGGATGAGGTTTTTGGGTCAGTTCGTTTGTCATCATAAAATCATTACCTTGTCACGTCGAATTCACTTGGCGGCGGCAATGTGGCGGCATGAAAACCCGCACCGATACGCTGCTCTGGCTGGTTCCGCTGTGTCTGTTCAGCGGTGATGCCCTGGCGTGGGGTTTGTCCACCCACATCTACTTTTCCCAATTGCTGATCTGGGCGGTGCCGCTCGCCGATTCGCGCTTTCGCGAGGCGGCGCGGCGCTTCCCCCGCCTGGTGATGGCCGGGGCGTGCCTGCCCGATCTGTCGCTGGTGGGCGGTGCGCCGTTCGCCCGCAGCCATTGCTGGAACACTTTGGCGGGCTTGCTGGATAGCGCGGTCACCGCGGAGGAGCAGGCCATCACCCTGGGTTACGCCAGCCATTTGCTGGCCGACGTGGTGGCGCACAACCATTTCGTTCCGGCCCACGAAGCGATGTGGCTGGATCAGACCATGCTCACCCACGTGACGGCGGAATGGGCGATGGATAGCCATATCAGCCGCCAGCTTTTTGCCGGTGCCGGGGTGCTGCTCGAATCCGAGCGGGAGATTCTCGGGGCGTTCGTCGGGGCACGCTTCGGCTGTTCGCAAGCTCATGCGGAGCGGGCCTTGCAGCGTCTGGCAAGGGCGGACCGTCTGTTGCGCGGCAGCGGTTTGCCGCACGGGCTGTATCGGGTATTCAGACTGGTCGATCGCAACCTGACCGCGCATTTCGATTATTACGCCGGCCAGACGGCGGCCCGCCTCGGTCAGATCAACCAATTGCTGGCGGGCGAGAAGCCGACCTGGGCGGCGGACCCGCAGTGGAGCGACGAAGCTTGGAAAGTGCTGCAAAATTTAAGCCTTGCCCATCTGATCGAACGCCTGCCCTTGCCGCATAGCTACTTTCACCACCATCCGAACGAAGCGCTGGCGATGCTTGCGCCGATCAGCGCGCCGGCCAGCACATCGCTCGGGTAGTGCAGGCCGAGAACCAGGCGCGACGCGGCGACCAGCGCGGTGAAGGGGATCACCAGCCAGCCCAGGGCCGGGTAATAGGCGAGCAGCACCACGCTGAAGCCGACGGCGTGGAGGGTGTGGCCGGACGGAAAACTGAACTGGTCGAGCGGGGCGACGCTGGTGAAGATCGCCTGGTTGAGCGCCGAGGGACGGGGCCGCAGGGTCTTACCCTTGAGCCATTTGTAGACAGCCAGGCAGATCAAACCGACGGCCAGCATGTGGGCCACCGCGCCAACGGCGTGACGACCGTCCCAGGCGAGCAGGAGCGCCATCAGGGTATACCAGAAAACCCCGTCGCCGAGGCGGCTGACCGTGGCGAACAGGTCGCGTACCCAGCGCCGCCGGCTGGCTTGATTGAAGCGCAGGCACCAGTCGGTATCCCAACGATTAATCCGGCATAAATAATAAGCGGTCTTCTCTTGCATGGCGGCCCCCTTGCTGGACGGCGTGATAGAGGAAATGCTCGAATTGCTCGCACACCGCGTCCCAGCCCAGGCTTTCCATGCCGAGGCGCGCGTTCTTGCCCAGCGTGCGGGCGAATTCCGGTTCGGCGCCGAGGTGGGCGACCTGGTTGCAGAATTCGGCCTCGTCGTCGAAGTGGGCGGTCAGGCCGTTGCCTTCATGGCGGATATATTCGGCGGCCGCGGCGTAGCGGTAGGCGACGACGGCCAGCCCGCTGGCGAGCGCCTCCAGCGTGACGTTGCCGAAGGTTTCGGTCATGCTGGGGAAGAGAAAAATGTCGGCGGAGGCGTAATGTTCGGCCAATTCCTCACCGGTTTTCATGCCGGCGAAGGTGTGTTCCGGGTAGAGCGCCTGCAAGCCGGCGCGCTCCGGGCCGTCGCCCACCCACACCATGCGGGCGTGGGGCTGGAAAATCCGCAATACCTCGAAGCTGCGCGCCACCAGGCCGAGATTCTTTTCCGCCGCCAGGCGTCCCACGTAGATCGCCACCGGCTCGTCGCCGTGCGCGTGCCACTGCTGGCGCAGCGCCGGATTGCGGCGCTGCGGGTTGAACAGTCGGGTATCGATGCCGCGTCCGATCACCGCCAGATTGCGGTAGTGCCGCGCTTCCATGTCCGCACGCAACCCTTCGCTGGGCACGAAGGTGTAGCGCGCCTGGTTGTGGAAGCGCCGCAGATACCAGCCGATCGGCCCTTCCAACCAGCCGATGCCGTAGTGCTCGGTGTAATTGTGGAAATTGGTGTGGAAGTCGGTGGTCACCGGAATGTCCAGCTTTAGCGCGGTCCGCAGCGCCGCCCAGCCGAGCGGCCCTTCGGTGGCGATGTGGACCAGGTCGGGACGGTTTTCCGCCCAGGCTTTTTTCAGCGCGCCGAACGATGGCATGCCGAAACGCAACTCGGGATAGCGGGGGATGGAAAATCCCGGCAGGAGCAACTCGTGGAAGCCTTCCCGTGCGGCCGCGCAGTCCTGCGCGCCCTGGCAGGGGCGGATCAGTTGCACGGCGTGGCCGCGCTCGACCAAGCCCTGCACCATGCGTTCCATGGTCAGCGCGACGCCGTTGATTTCGGGCGGCCAGGTTTCGCAAATCACCGCGATGCGTAGCGGATTGCGGGAGTGGCCGGTGTTTTTGAGGAGTGAGGGTAGGGTTTTCATGGCGCCACTGTGCCGCGGCAAGACGATGTTTTTGTGACAGTTGCTTGAAGAAAGAATGACAGGTCGATACACCCTGGGCATCACAAAGCTGTCATGTCGGCGGGGTATGGTGCGGACTTTGAAGCGGGTGGGAGACTTGCCCTTGTCCTCGGATGATGCATGGGCCGATCACTGGCCAGGCTACGGCGAGGGCGTCTCTTCCTCAGTTCAAATTGGGGACGCTACGCCCTGTAGCGCGTAACCACCAAGCATAAGGAGCCATCATGTTCAGTGTTTCCAATCGCGACTTGTTCAATAAGGGCAGCCGGCGCGGAATTTTCGCCGAAAACGAACATCCGACGCTCAGCATCGGCAACGTTTCCTACAAGAAGCGCCGCGCCGCAGCGTTGGGCAACGCGGCTCCAACCGCTGAGAAGAGCGGTACGGTCGGCGTAGAAGCCTTGGCGGTCCGCGCCCATCTCCACGAAATCGTCGAGAAACGCTTGCTGAGCGCCTTGTTCCAGCCCATCGTCGATTTGCATAGCGGGCGGATTTTCGGCTTCGAGGGGCTGATCCGCGGCCCTTCCGACAGTCCTCTCCACGCTCCGGTGAGCCTGTTCCGGGCGGCCCAGCTCAACCAACTCAGCGTCGAGGTCGAACATCTGTGCCGCCGCGTGGTGCTGGAACGCTATGCCGAACTGGCCTTGCCCGGCAAGCTGTTCCTCAACGTCAGCCCCGAATGCCTGATCCAGCACGGCGCCCGTAGCGGTGAAACACTCGCCTACATGGCACGGATCGGCATCGAGCCGGAGCAGGTCATCATCGAACTCACCGAAAGCCAGCCGACCTACGATTACGACTTGCTGCGCAAGGCCGTCGAACACTACCGCAACATGGGCTTCAGCATCGCCATGGATGACCTCGGCGAAGGTTTCTCCGGTCTGCGCCTGTGGTCGGAGTTGCG
Source organism: Sulfuricella sp. (assembly GCA_018336195.1). GTDB lineage: Bacteria > Pseudomonadota > Gammaproteobacteria > Burkholderiales > Sulfuricellaceae > JAGXQV01. The sequence goes on from JAGXQV010000053.1 coordinate 29,645, forward strand.
TCCCGAGTACGTGAAAATCGATATGCATTTCGTGCAGGGCATCCCCAACGATCCGGTGAAGCTGCAATTCGTCCGTTCCATCCAGGAAATTGCTGAGAAATCCGATTGCCTGGTGATCGCCGAAGGCATCGAAACCCAGGCGGAATTGGTGCAAATCCACAACCTCAACATCGCTTACGGCCAGGGTTACCATATCGCCCGTCCCAATCCTGCCCCGACCACCACGTTGCCGGCGGAAGTGGCGAAAACCCTGGGCGGTAAGAAAGCACAGCGCGATCCGGACGACGACAAACATCCTACAGCCGCCAAGCTGTTGCGCAAGGTGACCTCGGTCACCCCCGAAACGCCCAACGAGGTGGTCTATGAAATCTTCAACGAAGACCCGGAAATTCACGCCCTTCCCGTGGTGGATGGCGGTCGTCCGGTCGGACTCATCAATCGCTACAAGCTAATCGACGGCTTCACCCGTCCCTTCCGTCGCGAACTGTACGGCAAGAAACCCTGTGCAAAATTCATGGACCCCGCGCCGCTGGTGGTCGAGAAGGACATCAGTATCCAGGAGCTCAGCAACCGCATTGTCGAAGCCGAAACCCACCATCTTTCCAACGGCTTCATCATCACCGACAACGGCCAGTATCTGGGCCTCGGCACCGGCCATGACCTGGTGCGCGAAATCACCGACATGCAGATCAACGCGGCCCGCTACGCCAATCCGCTGACCTTGCTGCCCGGCAACGTCCCCATCGACGAACATATCGAACGCTTGCTGCAAAGCCACTCGCGTTTTTGCGTGTGCTATTGCGACCTCGACCACTTCAAGCCCTTCAACGACGTGTACGGCTACCATCGCGGTGACGAAGTCATCCAGCTTACCGCCAAGGTTCTCAGCGGTTTTTGCGACCCCACCCAGGACTTCATCGGCCATGTCGGCGGCGACGATTTCATCATCCTTTTTCAGAGCGCCGATTGGGAAAGCCGCTGCCAGAACATTCTCACGATGTTCGGCGAATGCATCCTCAACTTCTTCAGCAACGAAGACCGGGAACGCGGCGGCTACGTCACCGAAGACCGCCAGGGCAAGAAAGTCTTCCATCCCCTCACCAGCCTCTCCCTCGGCGTGGTGAAAGTCGAGCCGGGCCAATTCCGCTCCCTCCACCAAGTCGCTGCCGCCGCCGCCGAAGCCAAGAAACAGGCCAAGAAAATCCCCGGCAACGCGCTCTTCGTGGAGAGGCGCGAAGGATAGCCGCGCCGATTTCCTGTTTGCGGCGTTTCCCGGAACCTGCGTGCGCCGGCTAGGGTAATAAAAAGGACTCTTTTCGCCAATTGTGTTGTTATTGCGTAAGCCACCCATACCACCCAGACCCAGACGGTCACCGGCAAAACCGAAGCCCGCGCCACGCCGCCCGTCACTATCGGGTTGGTTCAGGTGCGGAAATGGGAGTGCCGCAAGCCGGACCTCTGCTAGCGGCAATCCACCTGACTCAGCAAATTCTTGGCAAAAGCTGGATCGGCCCCGATTCGGCTTTGTACGGTTTCGCTGGAATCTACGGTAAGTTGTGCCATGCTCCGATCCTCTCACGTGCGAAAGATACAGCAAAACATGTTGTTTTATTGATCGAAACCATGTAAATTAATTTCGTCAAAACATGGGGAATTAACATGGGGCGTCCGCGTCTTACCGATCGTCAGCGGCTTACCCGCGCCTTGGAGGAACTGCATAAGGAATTGGGTTCTGATCGAGGAGTCGTGCGGGGGCGTCAGCTTACCAATGTCAACCGAACCTTATTACTCGAATTAGGTTACCTTCGCGAGATTCTCAAAGGTTGGTATTTCGTTTCCGATCCGACCGCTGAAGAGGGCGACACCACCCCTTTTTACGCTAATTTCTGGGAATACCTCGCGCGCTATCTGGGGGAGCGCTTCGATGCCGGCTACTGTCTGTCCGCCGAGCACTCCCTGCTTCGACACGCCCAGCATAACGTCATTCCAACGACCGTCAACGTTCTCCTGGCCGCCAAACAGAGTCAACTCCAGGAACTCGCGTTTGGGCATAACGTGGCGCTTTATCCCGGCAAATTGCCATCGCCCGAACAGGTGGCCAGCATCCACGGGCTGCGCTGCATGGCTGCGGCATATTGTCTGGTTAACCTGGCCCCGCGGTTTTTTGCGTCTCATGTGCGGGAAGTGCAGATCGTCATGGCGCAACTGCAAGACCCCGGTGCGCTGGCGGCGCTGGTCGACGACAATCGCGCCGGCCTGGCTCGTCTCTTGTCGGCATACCGGCAAGTCGGCCGTGGTGATTTTGCGGAGGCGATTCAAGATCAGTTGAGAGGGCTCGGGATCCAGCTTCGAGTCGATGAGGAGCCCTTTGCCGGTCTGCCAGTCTACGTGCTAGGTCAGCCTGGCCGGTCGCCGCTGTATGCGCGTGTGCGTGCCCTTTGGGAGCAGCACCGTGGAACCGTCGCGGCGTGTCGGCCCGGGGGCGCAATCATCGACATAGCGCCGGCGGACTATCTCGCCCAAGTGCAGGCAATTCGTGTCGAGGACGCCTACCATAGCCTGTCCATCGAACGTTACCGGGTTACCCTGGAGTTGATTCGCAAAGTGGCGGATGTAGGCTGGGATCCCCTTAACGATGCCGCCGACAAGAAACAGATGGAGGCGATGGCGGCGAAAGGCTACCTGGATGCTTTCGAAATGGTCAAGGATGCAGCCGTCGAGGCATATGCCTTGCGGGAACAGGACTCAGGCGTTGCGGCGCGGCTATTTGGTGAACGACATCAGGCTTGGTACCAAAAGCTTTTCGGACCATCGGTTGCGGCGGGCATTCTCGAACGTGCCGACTTGGTGGGGTATCGTCGCCATATGGTGTTCCTGCGTGGCTCGCTGCATTCACCACCGCATTACGACTATGTGCGTGACGGTATGGAGGTGTTACGCGAATGCATCGCCGAGGAGCAAAATCCTTTCGTTCGCGCGGTACTGGGGCATTGGCTGTTCGGCTTTATCCACCCCTATATGGATGGCAACGGACGGATGGCCCGCTTCATCATGAATGTCTTTCTTGCGGCCGGCGGTTATCCCTGGACCGTAGTGAAGGTTGATGATCGAGAGGAATACATGCAGGCGCTGGAAGCGGCCAGCGTGAACGACCGGATCGAACCCTTTGCCAAATTCTTGGCTACTTGCATTGAGCGCTCGGCAAGCCACCAGCCCTGAACAGGCAGGGCTGGTGGCTTGTCAGACTCTCTACCAAAACTGCCCCGTCACCTCACTTGGAATTCAAGTCACACACCTAAGCTGCCGCAAGACCAGGCTGGATCCGTGCTCTTGCGCACACCACGGCCCCGGCCCGAATCCCCAGCAACGGCTGGCGATGGCGCTCGGCGGAGCCGCTTAACAATATGATTCGCGAAAAGGGCAATAAAAAAACCGCCTGAGGGTTTCCCCGCAGGCGGTTTTTTTTGTTCCGGTGAAGCGGAATTACATGGCGGCCGGAGCGGCGGCGGCAGCTTTGGCTTTCTTGGCCTTCTTGGCTTTTTTGGCCTTCTTGGCCGGCTTGGCGGTCTCAGCCTTGGGGGCTTCGGCAGCAGCGGGGGCAGCGGCCGGAGCAGCAGCGTCAGCGGCAACGGCGGAGAAGGTTACGGCGGCAAAAGCGGCGGCGATCAGTGCGGATAACAGTTTGCTCATTTTGGATTTCCTTTTTTTCGTGGGTTGGTGTTCGTTGACACGAAGATCGCGTCACAGCCATTAACGAGGTCATGGCGGGCTTGGTTGACAGGGACTAGCGCTTATTTGTGGAAGTCGTCCGGCGCGGCCCGGCAATTGGCGGGAACGGCACTTCGCGCCATTCGCCGGGTTGCAGCTCTTCCAGCGTCCAGTCACCGATGGCGGGGCGGATCAGGCGCAGGGTAGGCAGACCGACCTTGGCGGTCATGCGCCGGACCTGGCGGTTTTTGCCTTCGCGAATGACCAGCTCGATCCAGGCGGTGGGGATTTCCTTGCGAAAACGAATCGGCGGGGTGCGCGCCCACAGGCCCGGCGGTTCCTCGATGGCGCGGGCTTGGGCGGGCTGGGTCACGAAATCGCCGAGATCGACGCCGCGCCGCAGGGCTTCGAGAGCTTCCGGGGTGGGGACGCCTTCCACTTGCGCCCAGTAGGTCTTCGGCAGCTTGTGGCGGGGGTGGCTGAGTTGGTGTTGCAATGCCCCCTCATCGGTTAGAATAAGCAGGCCTTCACTGTCCACGTCCAGCCGTCCCGCCGGGTAAACGCCGGGAATCGGGATGAAATCCTTCAGAGTCGGGTGTTTTCCGTCATCGCCGAATTGGGTGATGACGCCATAGGGCTTGTTGAACAGGATCAGGCGTGGCATGTCGGCCATTATAATGGATAGCGGTTCGCGAAGCCGGTCGGGGAGGGCTGCCCGGCTTCATTTCATTCATTCCAGGAGAACTCATGGTTCAGCATATCAAGGTGCCTGCATCAGGCGAAAAAATTACCGTCAACGGGGACTTTTCCCTCAATGTCCCTGACAACCCGATCATCCCCTACATCGAGGGCGATGGCACGGGTGTCGACATTTCCCCGGTGATGCTCAAGGTGGTCGATGCCGCCGTGGCCAAAGCCTATGGTGGCAAGCGCAAGATTTCCTGGATGGAAGTCTATGCCGGTGAAAAAGCCACCAAGGTCTACGACGCCGATACCTGGCTGCCTCAGGAAACCGTGGACGCGGTGCGTGAGTACGTGGTTTCCATCAAGGGGCCGCTGACTACACCGGTTAGCGGCGGTATCCGTTCCCTCAACGTGGCGTTGCGCCAGATGCTCGACCTGTACGTGTGCATGCGCCCGGTCCGCTATTTTGCGGGGGTGCCTAGCCCAGTCAAGCATCCCGAGCGGGTGGACATGGTGATCTTCCGGGAGAATACCGAGGACATTTACGCCGGCGTGGAATGGGAAGCCGGTTCGCCCGAAGTGAAAAAGGTTATCGAGTTCCTGCAAAAGGAAATGGGGGTGACGAAGATCCGTTTCCCGGAATCCTCCGCCATCGGTATCAAGCCGGTTTCCCAGGAAGGCAGCGAGCGCTTGATCCGCCGCGCCATCCAGTATGCCATCGACAATGGCCGCCAATCGGTGACGCTGGTGCACAAGGGCAACATCATGAAGTTCACCGAGGGGGGCTTCAAGAAGTGGGGCTACGATCTGGCGCAACGCGAATTCGGCGCGGAATTGCTCGATGGCGGCCCATGGATGAAACTACCTGGTGGCATCGTCATCAAGGACGTGATTGCCGACGCCTTCCTCCAGCAAATCCTCTTGCGTCCCGAAGATTACGACGTGATTGCCACGCTGAATCTCAACGGGGATTACATTTCCGATGCGCTGGCTGCGGAAGTCGGCGGCATCGGCATTGCGCCGGGTGCCAATCTGTCCGACAACGTGGCGATGTTCGAAGCGACTCATGGCACCGCGCCCAAGTACGCCGGCAAGGATTACGTAAATCCCGGCTCGATCATTCTTTCCGCCGAAATGATGTTGCGCCACATGGGCTGGCTGGAAGCGGCCGACCTGATCGTGCAGAGCATGGACAAGGCCATCGCCAACAAGAAAGTCACCTACGATTTCGCCCGTCTGATGGAAGGAGCTACCCAGATATCCTGTTCCGCCTTCGGTCAGGAAATGATCGCGCAGATGTAATACGAAAAAAACGGCCCGGAAATTCGGGCCGTTTCTCAATGTGTGGCGAGTCAGTCGTTCAGGCTGACTGAATATTCGAGGCTTGTTTGCCTTTCGGGCCTTGAGTCACGTCGAAAGAGACTTTCTGGCCTTCCTTCAGGGATTTGTATCCATTCATGTTGATGGCAGAGAAGTGCGCAAAAAGATCATCGCTGCCGTCGTCGGGTGTGATGAACCCATACCCCTTGGAGTCACTAAACCATTTTACAGTGCCTGTTGCCATTTTTTTCGTCCTTAAAAATAAACAAAAAACTGGAACCATTTGAATTTCAAGACCGAAACGGCAATGCCCTGTAGTACGGTGAATCTTGAAGCCCAAAGTCCTTCGTCTTTTTACGACGGTTTTTTTGAAAAGTCAAGTGTTGGTTTGGGGCTGTTTTTTTTGCCTTCGGTATCCGCTGAAAATTTTAACAGGCTAAATATGTTTGTTGAAATGTCGATAGTAATTAGTGTGTTCTGTTTGTTTTCGGAGAAAATGGTTTTACATTTTCAGGGGCTTTGTTTACACTCGCGGCCAATGTTGCGACAATGGCGCGCGATTGATTCAAGAGGTTGGTTATGCCGAATTTGAAAATGAAGTACATGATTTTGGCAAGCTGCTGGTTGCTGTCCATGCCGGCCTTCGCCAAGGGAGTCGACCATCAGCACCGCGCGGCCGATAAGCCCGTCGCCGCGCATGGCGAGGCGGGGGCCGGTGACGAGGATCAACCGCCGGTCTTGCGCCATTCGGGGTTGAACTTGCGCTCATCGATGGCGCTGGTGGTGGACCAGAAAAGCGGCAAGGCGCTGTATGGCAAGAATACCGATATCCGCTCGCCGATTGCCTCGATTACCAAGCTGATGACGGCGATGGTGGTGCTGGATGCGCAACTGCCGCTGGATGAAAGTCTGACCATCGGCAATGAGGATGTGGATTCGCTGCGTAATACCCATTCGCGCCTCCAGGTCGGTACCAAGTTGAGCCGCGAACTGGCGCTGCAACTGGCTCTGATGTCTTCCGAGAACCGCGCTGCGGCGACCTTGGCGCGTCATTATCCGGGGGGCTTCAGCGCTTTCGTGGCAGCGATGAACCGCAAGGCGGTGACACTGGGAATGGCGCAGACCCATTTCGTTGATTCGACCGGTTTGAACAGCGACAACATGTCGACTGCGCTCGACCTGGTGAAAATGGTGAATGCCGCCTATCAGTACCAGGTGATTCGTGACATGACCACTACCGGCCAATACGACGTCGAAGTGAAGCGCTCGGGACGGCAGATGCAGTTCAAGAATACCAATATGCTGGTGCGCAACAAGGATTGGCAAATCGGCCTGTCGAAGACCGGCTACATCAACGAAGCCGGTCACTGCCTGGTGATGCAGGCGGATATCAACAACCAGCCGATGATTATCGTGTTGCTCGATTCGTGGGGGAAATTGACGCGGATTGCCGATGCCCAACGTATCAAGAAGTGGATGGAAAGCAGCCTGGCAGGCAACAAGCGCCGCTACGGTTAAGCGGGATTTCCAGGGTATCCGACGCCCGAACCGGTTTGCCGGTTCGGGCGTTTTTTATTTTGTAGCTGCGGCGAGTTCTTCCGGGGTGTTGATGTTGGCGAAGGCGGCTTCGTCTTCGAAAGGAACCACTGCGGCTTTGAGGGTGGCTTGCCAGGAGCCGACCTGGCGACAGCCCTGGGCCAGAAATTCGGCCAGCGATTCAGCCAGTTCGCGGCGACATAGGCAGACGGTGCGATGCACGTGATGGCGGGTTGCCGCCACGGCGATTTGCGCCTGGTTCTCCTCCAAGGCCTGCCAAAGTTTGAGCGGCAAATCCGGCAGCAAGAAAGGGGTGTCGCAGGGGACGCACAGCAGCAAGGGATTGCGGGCGGTTTCCAGGCCGCGCAGCAAGCCGGCCAGCGGCCCGTTGAAATCGGGTGAGGCATCGCTCAGGACGGGATGGCCGAACGCGCCATATGCATCGAGATTACGGTTGGCGCTGATGAGGATTTCGTCGGCAAGCGGATTCAAGCGTTCCAGCAACCAGGCAATCAGCGGCTTGTCGTGCAGTCGCAGCAAACCCTTGTCGTTGCCGGCCATGCGCTGGGCGCGTCCTCCGGCGAGGATCAGGGCGGTAAATTTGAATGGCGCCGTATCGTTCGTCATGGCGCACGCTGGAACAGCCAGTAGCGCTCGGAACGGTCGCCGGGGCGCGCCCCTTCCCAAAGCTCTATCCAGCCGGGAGGCGGTTCCTGCGGGTGATCCGTGCCGCCTTGCACCAGCAGGAGATCGCATTCCTCCTTGGCGGAATTCCGGCTGCGCCGGGTGACGACGTCGGTGTAGTAATGGAGCATGGCGCGTTGCGGTTCGCCGAGGTTGTCGCTCGCCATGCAGCGATACTGAGTCGGCAGACTTTGCTGCAGCGAGGTCATCATCGACTGATAACTCTTTCCGGCGTCCAGCCACGGTAGACAGATGGTCGCCGCAATTCCCCACAACAGGGTGATGCCGGAACTCCAGTTGACGATCGCTCGCCGTCCCCGCGGTAGCTTGCGGGTGAGTACCAGGGTGGTCAGCCAGGCCAGGGTATAGGTTGCCGCGGCGCTAAAGGCCAGCGGAACGAATTCGGGGGTGTAGCCGGGCTGCATCTCCAGGAGGTGCTCATAGTTGCGGACGGGATGACCGGTCATCAGGGCAAACCAGAAGAACCACAGCAGGCCGGAGAAAAAGCCGAAAGTCATGATGCCGAACCAGTTGAGCGCGTTCGCCGCACCGCGCCGCAGGGTATCGATACCCGGTGTGGCGAGCAGCGCCAGGGGAACCAGCATGGGCAGGGCATACAGTTCGCGGGCGTCGGAGGCGGCGCTCAGCGCGGCCAGCATGACCAAGAACACAATGGCGGGCAACTGCATTTCCGGGCGGTGGAGTTTTTCCCGCCAGGCGGCCCACAGCGCGATGGGCAGCGCCGGCCAGGCGTACCAGGGCAGATTGGCAAAATAAAACCAGTGGTCGCTTTGCGGGCCGAGGCGCGCGGTACCCAGGAAACGCCCCAGGTTGTTGACCCATAGCCATTCATTGAACAGTTCCGGAGCGCGGAAGTAGAGGAGCAACGGCCAAACCAGCAACCACGGCAGTGTCGCCAGCATTGCCGTACCCAGGCAGCGCAGGTAATCGCGGGTGCGCCAGGCGTTGTTGAAGAGGGGTAGGAGCGCGGCGCTAAGCCCAAGGATGCCCGGTGCAATCAGACCCTTGCTCATGAAGCCGATGCCGACCCCGGTTCCCAGCCACAGCCCGGCGACGAGCGGCAGGCGGCGGCTGAGGGTGAGTCCATAGGTAGCTATGGCGAAGCCCGCCAGCAGCGCCATGTCGGTAATCATTTCGTGCGCGCGGACCAACAGTCCGAGGCAACCGATCATCAGCAACACGCTGATGCGCCCCTGGTTGCGGCCCCACAGTTCGCGCCCGGCCAGGCCGGTAAAGGCGAAAGTCAGCGCCATGCACAGGCCGGTGGTCAGACGGGCGGCATCATGCAGGGAAAAGAGCGGGGAAAGCAGTTTGGCGAACAGCGCCGCCAGGAGGAAATAGAGCGGCGGCTTTTCCATGAAAGGCTCGCCCGCCAGAGTCGGCACGATCCAGTCGCCGCCTTTGAAAAAGTGATACACGATGCCGAAACTGTAGGCTTCATCCGGTTTCCACGGCTGATGGCCGAGCAAACCGGGGATGATCCAGGCCAGGCAAAGCATCGTCACCCACCGGGTTTTGGCCCGGTCGCTCATGTTGGCAAAAGCTTCGGTGAACCTGTTCATGAGTGGGCGGACAAACAAAAAAGGCAGCTCAAGCTGCCTTTTGCGTAAGCCGATGTCCGCTTATTTGATGCCGTATTTCTGACGGAATTTCTCGACGCGACCGGCGGTATCGACGATCTTCTGCTTGCCGGTGTAGAACGGATGGCAATTGGAGCAGACTTCGATATGCAGCGGCTTGCTCATGGTGGAGCGGGTGGTGAAGGTGTTGCCACAACTGCAGTTGACGGCAATCTCATTGTATTCGGGATGAATTTCAGGTTTCATGTCTTTAGTCCTCGACGAGTCGTGCGGCGGCCAGCCCAATTTCAGAAAGCCGCTAATTATCCACTAAAAAGTTCCAGTAAGCAAGCGGGTTTTGTTGTCTCAGCCCCTGCGCATGGAGTCGAAAAAGTCGGCGTTGTTCTTGGTGGCGCGGACCTTGTCGACCAGGAATTCCATTGCTTCCAGATCGTCCATGGGGTAGAGCAGCTTGCGCAGCACCCAGATTTTCTGCAGCACGTCTTGCTTTATGAGCAACTCTTCCTTGCGGGTACCCGAGCGGTTGACGTTGATGGCCGGGTAGAGGCGCTTCTCGGCCATCTTGCGGTCGAGATGGATCTCCATGTTGCCGGTACCCTTGAATTCCTCGTAGATCACATCGTCCATGCGCGAGCCGGTATCGACCAGGGCAGTGGCGATAATGGTCAGCGAGCCGCCTTCCTCGATGTTGCGTGCCGCGCCGAAGAAGCGCTTGGGGCGCTGCAGGGCGTTGGCATCCACGCCGCCGGTCAGCACCTTGCCGGAAGCCGGCACCACGGTGTTGTAGGCGCGTGCCAAGCGGGTGATCGAGTCGAGCAGGATCACCACGTCTTTCTTGTGCTCGACCAGTCGCTTGGCCTTTTCCAGCACCATTTCGGCGACCTGGACGTGGCGGGTGGCGGGTTCGTCGAATGTCGAGGAAACCACTTCTCCGCGCACCGAACGTTGCATTTCCGTCACTTCCTCGGGGCGCTCGTCGATCAGCAGGACGATCAGGTAGCACTCCGGGTAGTTGGCGGCGATGGAATGGGCGATATGCTGGAGCATCACGGTTTTACCCGATTTTGGGCTGGCTACCAGCAGGCCGCGTTGGCCCTTGCCGATCGGGGCAATCATGTCGATGACGCGACCAGTGATGTTTTCTTCGGCCTTGATCTCGCGTTCCAGGATCAGCGGTGACGTGGGAAACAGCGGCGTGAGGTTTTCGAAAAGAATCTTGTGCTTGGCGTTTTCCGGCGCTTCGCCGTTGACGTTGTCTACCTTGACCAGGGCGAAGTAACGTTCGCCTTCCTTGGGGGTGCGGATTTCACCCTGGATGGAGTCGCCGGTATGCAGGTTGAAGCGGCGGATCTGGCTGGGGCTGACGTAAATGTCGTCGGGGCCGGCGAGGTAGGAAGTATCCGGGGAGCGCAGGAAGCCAAACCCGTCGGGAAGGACTTCCAGGGTGCCTTCGCCATAAATGCTTTCCCCTTTTTTTGCCTGATTCTTCAAGAGGGCGAAAATCAGGTCTTGCTTACGCAGGCGACTAGCTCCCTCGATTTCATTGGCAATGGCCATTTCCACCAGTTCGGTGACGGGGAGGTGCTTCAAATCAGATAAACGCATGGGGTAAAACTCGAAGAAAAGAGGAGCGGGGGTTGAAAAGAGAAATTAAGCGGAGCGGGAAGGAAATTGCGCCTGAATCCGAAGCGGTTGGGAGTCTTTCAGGCAGTCAGGCGCAAGGGTATAAGGTTTAGATGTTGCTGTCAATAAAAGCGGTCAATTGGGATTTGGAGAGCGCGCCGACCTTGGTTGCCTCGATATTGCCGTTCTTGAAAATCATCAGGGTGGGGATGCCGCGAATGCCATACTTCGGCGGGGTCTGCTGGTTTTCGTCGATGTTGAGTTTTGCGACTTTGAGACGACCGGCATATTCTTGGGAAACTTCGTCCAGAATTGGCGCAATCATCTTGCAGGGGCCGCACCAGTCTGCCCAATAGTCCACCAGCACCGGCATTTGGGCCTGCAGGACATCTTGTTCGAAAGAATCGTCGGTGACGTAATGAATGTGTTCGCTCATGGTTTCCTCGCTGCGAAAAAAGGTTTTGCCGTGGATGGGTGTGATTGGATGGGCGGAATGTAACGACTCATGCATAATCCTAACCAAAAAAAACGGGCATGGGAAGCATCTATTCTTCCTGGGGTCCGCAGGGGCTGTGAAATCGCATCTCCGCAGAATCCTCCTGTTTACGGCTGAGAAGTGAAACAGGCCGGCAAAAGCCGGCCTGTTTCAGGGTCGCATGGCGACAGATTACAGCAGCGGCACGATCATCAGTGCGACGATATTGATAATCTTGATCAGCGGGTTGACGGCGGGGCCGGCGGTGTCCTTGTAGGGGTCGCCGACGGTGTCGCCAGTCACTGCAGCCTTGTGGGCCTCGGAGCCTTTACCGCCGAAATTGCCTTCCTCGATGTACTTCTTGGCGTTATCCCATGCACCACCACCAGTGGTCATCGAGATCGCGACGAAAATGCCGGTCACGATGGTGCCGACCAGTACGCCGCCCAGCGCTTGGGCGCCAAGGGTCAGGCCGACGATCACCGGAACCGCGACGGGCAACAGCGAAGGAACAATCATTTCCTTGATCGCGGCCTTGGTCAGCATGTCCACGCAAGTACCGTATTCCGGCTTGCCGGTACCTTCCATGATGCCGGGGATTTCCTTGAACTGGCGGCGCACTTCGACCACCACCGAACCGGCGGCGCGGCCGACTGCTTCCATACCCATCGCGGCGAACAGGTAAGGCACCATGCCGCCGATGAACAGGCCGATGATGACCATGTGGTTGGACAGGTCGAACGTCAGAGTGGCGCTGCCATGGCTGGAAAGCGCGTGGGTGTAGTCGGCGAACAGCACCAATGCGGCCAAGCCGGCGGAACCGATGGCGTAACCCTTGGTGACGGCCTTGGTGGTGTTACCCACGGCGTCGAGGGGGTCGGTGATGTTGCGGATTTTCTCGTCCAGGCCGGCCATTTCGGCAATGCCGCCGGCGTTATCGGTGATCGGGCCGTAAGCGTCGAGTGCCACGATAATACCCGCCATCGACAGCATCGAGGTTGCGGCGATGGCGATCCCGTACAGGCCGCCCAGCGCGAAAGCCGCCCAGATTGCCAAGCATACGGCCAACACCGGAGCAGCGGTCGATTTCATCGATACGCCCAGGCCGGCGATCACGTTGGTGCCGTGGCCGGTGGTGGAAGCTTGCGCAATGTGGCGCACCGGGTTGAACTCGGTGGCGGTGTAATACTCGGTGATCCACACCATCGCTGCGGTCAGCGCCAGGCCAACCAGGGAAGCCAGGTACAGATTCATCGACGTCACCAGCTTGTCGCCGATCATCACGCCTTCGCCGAGAATCCAGGTGGTCACCGGGTAGAACGCGATTACCGCCAGCACGGCGGAAACGATCAGGCCGCGGTACAGCGCATTCATGATCTTGCCGCCTTCGCGGGTATTGACGAAGAAGGTGCCGATGATCGAAGCGATGATCGAGACGCCGCCTAGCACCAATGGGTAGATTACCGCTTCGGGGGAGCCGGAGATCAACAGACCGCCCAGCACCATGGTGGCGATAATCGTCACGGCGTAGGTTTCGAACAGGTCGGCGGCCATACCGGCGCAGTCGCCGACGTTATCGCCGACGTTATCGGCGATCACCGCCGGGTTGCGGGGGTCGTCCTCGGGGATGCCGGCTTCGACTTTACCCACCAGGTCGGCGCCAACATCGGCGCCCTTGGTGAAGATGCCGCCGCCAAGACGGGCGAAGATGGAGATCAGCGAGCTACCGAAGGCCAGACCCACCAGCGAATGGGTAGCTTCGGAGGCTTCTACGCCCATCCCCAGAGTCAGGACGGCATAGTAGCCGGCCACGCCCAACAGGCCCAGGCCAACCACCAGCAAGCCGGTAATTGCGCCGCCCTTGAAGGCGACGTTCAATGCGGCATTGAGTCCTTCGCTGGCGGCTTGCGCGGTGCGGACGTTGGCGCGTACCGACACGTTCATGCCGATGTAGCCGGTGACGCCCGACAGAATTGCGCCCAGTGCAAAGCCGATGGCGGTTTTTGCACCCAGTGCGACGAAGATGATGACCAGCAGAATCACACCGACGATGCCGATGGTGGTGTATTGCCGATTGAGGTAGGCCGATGCGCCTTCCTGTACCGCAGCGGAAATCTCCCGCATTCTGTCGTTGCCGGTCGGCAACCCCAAAATCCATTTAATCGAAACCGCGCCGTACAAAAGCGCCACAATTGCGCAAAGTAGCGCAAAGACCAGACCTGTTGACATGAATTACCCCCTCTTCATTGTTAAAACACTAGCCGTTGATAAAACTGACGTGCATCAAATAACATTTACTGCTAAATCACCTTTAAGGACGGAAATATCCCCGCAAGCCGGACGCTTGCAGGGATAAAAATTGCCGCTTGACTGAATATTACGATGGCAAGCGGCAAGCATTTCATTTCACCTTAAATCTTGAATTCCGACAATTTTTTCGGAACCGCGACGTTTTTCAAGGTCACGTATTCGGGCAACCCGTCCTTGTAGGGAGGGTAGTCCTCGCCCTGAATCAGCGGCGTGAGATAGCGTTTACATTTCTCCGTGATGCCGAAACCGTCATCGGTGATGAAGTCCTTGGGCATGAATTTTTCGACGTTGGCGACATCCTTGAGATCGGCGGAGCCAATCTGGTACTTGTAAGGGCTGTCGGAAATACGATCTACCGTCGGCATCACCGAGTTCTTGCCCTTGATCGCCAAGTCCACTGCCGCTTCACCGAGCTGGTATGCCTGCTCGACGTCGGTCTTGGAGGCGACGTGGCGGGCGGCGCGTTGCAGGTAATCGGCCACCGCCCAGTGGAACTTGTGGCCCAGCGCATCCTTGATCATGTTTGCGACCACCGGTGCGGCGCCGCCCAGTTGGGCGTGGCCGAAGGCGTCGCGGCTACCCTGCTCGGCGAGGAACTTGCCGTCCGGGTAGTGGCAACCTTCCGACACGACCACGGTGCAGAAGCCGTGCTTCTTGACCATTTCATCGACCTTGGCGAGAAATTTCGCCTGGTCGAATTCCACTTCGGGGAACAGGATCACCACCGGAATGCCCTGGTCCTCAATCAATCCGCCGGCTGCGGCGATCCAGCCGGCGTGGCGGCCCATCACTTCGATTACGAACACCTTGGTCGAGGTCTTGGCCATGGAGCGCACGTCGAACGAGGCCTCCAGCGTGGAAACCGCGATGTACTTGGCGACCGAGCCGAAGCCCGGGCAGCAGTCGGTAATCGGCAGATCGTTATCGACGGTCTTGGGCACGTGGATCGCCTGGATCGGATAACCCATCGCTTCGGAAAGCTGGGAAACCTTGAAGCAGGTGTCGGCCGAATCGCCGCCGCCATTGTAGAAGAAGTAGCCGATGTTGTGGGCCTTGAAAACTTCGATCAAGCGCTCGTATTCGCGCTTGTTGGCTTCCAGGCTCTTGAGCTTGAAGCGGCAGGAACCGAACGCGCCGGACGGCGTGTGGCGCAGCGCGGCGATATCCGCGTCGGATTCCTTGCTGGTATCGATCAGGTCTTCGGTCAACGCGCCGATGATGCCGTTGCGGCCGGCGTACACCTTGCCGATTTTATCTTTGTTCTTGCGCGCGGTTTCGATCACGCCGCAGGCGGATGCGTTGATGACGGCGGTTACACCACCGGATTGCGCATAGAATGCATTTTTTATCGCCATAAATTTCCTCCCGTCTAATCTTGAAAATCAGTTGGTTTTAATCTTGTTCCGCTGCGTATCCAGGTCTTCCTGCATTTTCAGGATGGTGACCACGCACAGCGGTAGATCGTCGAATTCCTCGAAGCCAGGGCCGTATTGCTCGCGCACCGAGTAGAAGAATTGCGAACGGAAACGGTTGTCGCCTATCTTGGAAATCACGAAAGTTGCGCCGCCTTCCTGCCACACCAAGGCGGGACAGACGGTCAAAACGGGCAAAACCGGATCGAGGCGCAGTTCGACATCAGCCTGCATGACTTCGATGGCCTTGCAGTAACGTTCCTTGACAGCCGTTTCGACGGCCCATATTTCACGTTCGCCGAAGTCGGGAATGGCCTTTTTCATGGTTTGCCCATTTTCCGAATTACGCGCCCAGCGCTTTGAAGCAAGCGTCGCGGATGTCGTCGACCTTGCCCACGCCGGCAACCTTCACGCACTTGGGCGCCTTGGCGTCGCCGGAAGCGGACCAGTCGGAATAATATTTCACCAGCGGCTCGGTCTGCGCGTGGTAGATGTCGAGGCGCTTCTTGACGGTGTCTTCCTTGTCGTCGTCGCGCTGGATCAGGTCTTCGCCGGTTTCGTCATCCTTGCCGGCGACCTTGGGCGGGTTGAACACCACGTGGTAGGTACGGCCGGAAGCCAGATGGACGCGGCGGCCCGACATGCGCTTGATGATTTCCTCGTCGGCCACGTCGATTTCCACTACGTAGTCGATCGGCACGCCGGCGGCCTTCATGGCTTCAGCCTGGGGAATGGTGCGCGGGAAACCGTCGAACAGGTAACCGTTCTTGCAATCGTCCTGGGTCAGACGCTCTTTGACCATGCCGATGATGATGTCGTCGGAAACCAAGCCGCCCGCATCCATGATGGCCTTGGCCTTGACGCCCAACTCGCTGCCGGCCTTGACGTGGGCGCGCAGCATGTCGCCGGTGGAGATTTGCGGAATGCCGAACTTTTCCTTGATGTAATTGGCTTGTGTACCTTTGCCGGCACCGGGGCCGCCCAACAGAATCAAACGCATATCGACTCCCTATTTATATGATGAGACGTTAAAGAAAACTATAAGCCTATCCCGCAAAAATAAGCAAACTCTTGCAGTTTATAAGCAACTTTCTGATGAAGCATATTCAAAAAGCCAAATCGACGCGAATACAAATTTTATATCCAGCCATAAATCCTACTTCGCCAACAAGTTTCTCACCCTTTCCAGATCTTCCATCGTGTCCACCCCGGCGGCGGGGGCGATTTCGCTGGTCGCTACGCTGATCCGGTAGCCGTGCCAAAGGGCGCGCAACTGTTCGAGAGCCTCGAACTGTTCAATGGCCGCCGCGTCGAGGCTTTGGTAGGTTTTCAGGAAAGCGGCGCGGTAGGCGTAGATGCCTATGTGGCGAAATACCGGCAGGGCGGCTGGGAAGTCCCCGGCGGCGAAGGCGTCGCGCGCCCAGGGAATCGGTGCGCGGCTGAAATACAAGGCATAGCCGTGGCGGTCGGTGAGTACCTTGACCACGTTGGGATTGAACATCGTGTCGCGGTCGTGAATGGCGTGGCAGGCGGTGGAAATCGCCGCGTCGGGGCGGGCGGCGAGATGCGCTGCCACGTCGCGGATCAGTTGCGGGTCGATCAGCGGCTCGTCGCCCTGCACGTTGACCACGATCTCTTCGTCGCTCCAGCCGCGCAGGGCCACGACTTCGGCGATGCGGTCGGTTCCCGAGGCGTGGTCGGGAGAAGTCAGACAGACGTTATAGCCATACGACTCGACGGCAGCGGCAATTTCGGGATGATCGGTTGCCACCCACACTTCCGCGGCGCCGCTTTCCAGGGCGCGTTCCACCACATGCGCCACCATCGGCGTGCCGCCAATGTCGAGGAGCGGCTTGCCGGGCAAGCGGGTGGAGGCGTAGCGGGCGGGGATGACAGCCTTGAAATTCATAGTGTTGAGTGTTTAGTTTTCAGTGTTTAATTGATGAGCGCCTGCGGCGCGACTGACATGTAAGCACTAAACACTGAACCCTCAACATTCCTCCTCCGCCCCCAGCTTGCGTGCTTCGTCTTCGAGCATCACCGGGATGTCGTCGCGTACCGGGTAGGCCAGGCGGCAGGGTTTGCAGATCAGTTCACCGGCCGATTTCTTATAGACCAACGGCCCCTTGCACAGCGGGCAGACCAGGATTTCAAGCAGTTTAGCGTCCATTTGGGTTCCTCAGTTTTTCCATAATTATCTTGCCCAGCGCGTCGTCCACTTGGGCGCTTACCGCCAGCATCCACCAGTTCGGGGTGGCGAAGGCGGCGCATTTCACGGCATCCTTTTCGGTCATCACGACCATCTCCGTAGCGGCGAAGGCCAGATCGTCGGGTTGGTAGGGATGGTGGTCGGGGAATGGGTGTTCCGTGAATTCCACTCCCAAATTCCGCAAGGTGGCGAAAAACCGTTGCGGATTGCCGATCCCGGCTACGGCGTGCAATTTCTTTCCGGCGAAAAGCGTCAGGTCGGCGTTTTGTCGCGGATCGCGCAGGTTGGCAAAACGCTCGCCGGCGAGGCTCATGCGCAATCCCGCCTGTTCGCCGGGGCCGTTCACCACCACCGCGTCGACGCTCGCCAGGCGCGCCCGGCTTTCGCGCAACGGCCCTGCGGGGAGCAGCAGACCGTTGCCGCAGCCGCGTGTGCCATCGATCACGGCGATTTCCACGGCGCGCCCCAGCGCGTAATGCTGCAAACCGTCGTCGCTAAGCAGTACGTTACATTCCGGGTGGGCTTGCAACAGAGCTTGGCCAGCCGCGGGGCGATCCTGCCCGATCCACACCGGGCAACCGCTACGCCGGGCCAGCAGCAACGGCTCGTCGCCCACCAGCGTCGGGTCGGCATCGAGCGTCACCGCCTGAGCGGTTTGCGCCGCACCGCCGTAACCCCGGCTGATGATACCCGGAAAATAGCCTTGTTCCTTGAGAAAGTTCGCCAGCCACAATACCAGCGGCGTCTTGCCGGCGCCGCCCACGGCGATGTTTCCGATCACCACCACCGGCACCGGGAGGTGCCGAACCCGCAAAATGCCGATCCGGTAAAGTGCTCGCCGCAGCGCGCTCAGCGCGCCGAACAATCCGGCCAGCGGCAGGAGTGCTATCTGCCACGGGCCGAAACGCTGCCATTGCCGTTCGATCCAGGTCACATCCAGATTAGTTCTTGGGCCGAGTCGTGCTTTGGGTGGCGAAGGTGATGTGGCTGTAACCGCTTTCCCGCGCCGCTTCCATGATATTTACGACGGACTGGTGGGTCGCTTTGGCATCGGCATTGATGACGATCACCGGATCGACCTTGTCCCCGGCTGCGCGCTTGAGTCCCAGGGCGATCGCCGCGACGCTGCCGTCCGCCAACATGCTGCCGTTGACCAGGTAACGCCCGCCGACATCCACTATCACGTTGATGGCGAGGGGCTTTTCGGCCGTCTGCTCGCCGCTGGCGGTGGGCAGGTTGATCTGCAATTCGGCGAGTTGCGAGAAGGTGGTGGTGACCATCAGGAAGATCAGGATTACCAGCAGCACGTCGATCATCGGAATCAGGTTGATTTCGAGTTCTTCCCGGCGCCGTCCGCGTTGGAAATTCATGGGGTACCCTAAGCCGGACGAGCCGGAGCCAAACAAGGTGATGAGTAATGAGTGATGGGTAATGGGAGGAGGGGTTTCATCACCCATTCCTCATCACCCATTACCGCGGAATTTAATTCAAAACACATTGTTGTCACGTTTTGACATCGTTTAGGTTGATTAAGACTATTTCCGCTCGCCGTGAACCAGCTCGACCAGCTTGATCGCCTGCATTTCCATCTCCAGCACCAGTTGATCGACCTTGGCGCGGAAGTGGCGGTGGAAAATCATGCTGGGAATCGCCACGATCAGGCCCATCGCGGTGTTGTAGAGGGCTACCGAAATGCCGTGGGCAAGTTCCGCCGGGCTGCCGCCGGAGGGTTTCAGCGCCCCGAAAATTTCCACCATGCCGATGACCGTGCCGAGCAGGCCGAGCAAGGGGCTGACTGAAGCGATGGTGCCGAGGGTGGTGAGAAAGCGTTCCAGGTCGCCGGTGACGGCGCGCCCGGCTTCCTCGATGGATTCCTTCATGATTTCGCGCGAACCGTCGGCGTTGCGCAGTCCGGCGGCGAAAACCTTGCCGAGCGGTGAATGCAGGGCCATGCGGTTGACCAGCGCCTCGCTGCCGCCCTGCTGTTTCCATTCCCGTGCCATTTCGTCGAACAGGCCGGACGGGACGATTTCCTTGCTACGCAGCGACCACAGACGTTCGCCGATAATTCCCAAAGCCAGCACCGACGCGATGATGATCGGCCAGATCGGCCAGCCGGCTGCTTCAATAATTGCCCACACTTAAGTATCCTCCACGCTTCCGAAGTGGAAGCCGTCTTAACGACCCGCGTAACTTTAGCCTGCAGGGCAGGTTTCGGCAAGCCACGATAGGGGAAGACGGCGACCCCGCTTGGGGAGGAACTAGAACGCGAATGGCCCGCCGTAGCCGGTATATGCTGGGGTGCGTCCGGCGCACCCTCCTGAAAATGGGGCTTTGGCAGGTGGTGAAGTTCCAGCGTTTTGTTAAACTGCCTTGCTTGAACTTTGTGCTAACCCAGTGGTCTGCCTACGAATTTTGAGTTGCCCACAATATCTGTGGATAACTGTGTGCATAACATGTAAAAAGTGCGTCTAAGTAAACTCCTGTAAAGGCTTTTGCGCCTGCGGTCAAAAAATAGTCATATTTATTTGTGTGTTTTTTCAATGTGTTATCAAAATGCCCGTGGTTTCATGGCGATAGCGACATCTGCTTTTTGTCAACCCCGCGATTGTGGATTACTGTGAGGAAATGATG
>JAGXQV010000054.1 GCA_018336195.1 Sulfuricella sp.
GGCCGCACCCGCCAACGCCGCCGGGTAGCGTTGAGCCGGCGATAGCGGCGGGTAAATGCCGATAGCGTGCCATGTCATCATCCCATCAAAAGGGCAAAGTCACTGTCCGCTACGCACGAGACGAACGTAGTAGGTAAAGGCCTTATTGTAGGCAAAGGTGAAGCCAATGCTGAAATCGACGTCCCAGACGACGGCCGGAGCGGGCACATAGATGTCGCTGCTCCAGTAATAATCATTCACGGTTGCCGGGAAATAGCTGGCGTCGATGGCCGGATTGCTGGCGCCGTGGTGCACGATGGACAGTAGTTCGCGGCGGGTAGGCGCGCGCCAACCGCTGTTGAACCCGCAACGGCTAGTGCCGTTCATCGCGGTGGGGTAGGTAGTGGTGGCGTAAGTCCAGTTGCCCCACCCGCTTTGCAGCGACCAGATCAGGTTGGTGACGTTGTCCTTGGTGCAAGCCCAGTCGGTGCTCGGGGTGCCGCTCGCAGTGCCGCCAGTGTTGGCGACCAGGGTGCCGGTACAGGTGCCGCTGCCCTCGGCATCGCCGTTCCAGCAGATTTTGGTGAAATCGAAACCCGCCGCGCCGCCGCCGATTTTGGTCAAGGTGCCGGCGGCGGCCTTGGCGTCGCGCCCGAAGCGCGCATCCTGGCGCGGGTTGACGCCGCCATCGCTGCCCACTCCGGCGGAATCGCAGGCGACGGCGGCGTTACTCGCGTCGTAGCAACTGGTCTGGCCGGTATCGTTCAATAGCCCAGTGGGGCCGGCAGCCAAGGCGGGCAGAGCCAAAACAAAGGCGAGCGGGAGTATTGCGAAGCGCATGATTTCTCCAACCAAGAGTGGGCACACTTTTCGCGCGCACCCGAAATATGCCCGGGAACCGCCGCCGGCACGGGTTGCGCAGGCCGTCATTTGCCGTTGCCCAGAAGTTGTTCCTTGATGGCCGCGGCCAGATACTCCGAGGCGGCCACCGTGGGCAGTGAAGTGCCGATGGTGCTGATAATGTTGCCCTTGCGCTTTTCATAGCTGCGGTCTGGGTCATCGCAGGGAATGGACGTTTCGACTTGGCTACGGAGTTCCCGCAGTTTTCTCGCCACCTTGGCGGCGTTGGCGGTGAGGTCGTTCCGGCTGAGGCTGCCGGTCTGGTAGGAATGGTAGTCGTTGATGTAGTTGCCGAGCTGCCAGGTGAGCGACGCCAGCTCCATGCGGAAGGTTTCGCAGGCGTCGGCGGGCGCGGCGGCTATCGCCAAGAGCAAGGCAAGCGCCGTCGCGGGTTTGCTGAATGGATTCATGGCGCCCCCTCAATTCATGCAAGACCAGAAGACCTGATTGCGCGCCAGCGCTGCGGCGGCGCTGGCAGCGGTATCGCCGATCAGATCCTTGGTGTTCATCGCCAAGTCGTACTTGCTCTGCGCATCGCGCTTGCAAGATGAAACTTGCGCCCTGGCTTGCGACAGCTGGTCGCGCAAGCGCGCCTCGTCACCGCCACACCCGCCCAACGACAGCACTGCCAAGGCAGCGCCGAACAGCCCTATGCGATTTTTCATCATTCCCCCTTGAGTAAACAAACCTCGATCGACTTTCGCATCACCCCTGGACGCCTGTAGTTTCATCGGTTGGGCTAACGCAGGAAGCCCAACATTCCAGCCTCGGCACTATCCGTTCAACACCTGTTGGGCTTCGTTCCTCGGCCCGGCCTACCGTTGCGGCGGGCTACGAGCCCCGCCGGATTCCTGCCCCTTCTCACTTGAAGGGAAAAATTAAACCACAAGTTTCACTAATTTCACAACAGAAACGTTAATCAAAACGATGTCTGAATTTAACTTCCTGTTTTATGGATGAGAAGACCGAATTTGCCGCGCGTTTGCGCGATGCGATGATCGCCGCCGGTTACGAGCCGCGCCCGGCGACGCTGGAAAAAGGGTTCAATGCACGCTATTGGGGGCGCTCGGTGACCTATCAGGCGGTTTCGCGCTGGCTGCGCGGCGAGGCGATTCCTGCGCAGGACAAGTTGCAGGTGCTTGCCGAGTGGCTGGGGGTGGAACCGCATTTGCTGCGTTTCGGGGAAAAATCGCTGAAAACGGCGCAAAACCGGAAAAAGCGCTGGGAAGAAGCGATCGACTTCAAGGAGCGCGAGGTTTTCGATGCCTATCTGCGCCTGCCCGCCGCGCAGCAGAAGATCGTCCGCGAGGTGATTCTGACTTTTTCGCGGGCTTATCCCGAAGATAAAGTTTGAGGCAATGGGTTTTCAAATTACTGATATTGTGTGATTTATTCCGTTCATGGTTCGACATGCTCACCACGAACGGAATAAATCAGCGGTTTCTTAGGGCTGGGGAGTATCCTTGCCTTGGTAGAGAGCACCGACGTTTTGCGCATCATCAGCCTGCGCAAGGCCAACGACCGGGAGATTATCCGCTATGCCAAACTATCTGACGCTACGTAATGGACGCAAAGTCCTGTTCAACACACCCGAGGAGGACGCCGCCATTACCGCAGCGGCCCTCTCCGACCCGGACGCCGTGCCGCTCTCCGACGAAGAATGGGAAGCGTCGAAACTCCAGTTTCGTAGGTCGGGCTGACGCAGGAAGTGGCACGTCAAGCGGAAGTCAATGCCCATACGCTCTATCACACGTTGCCGGAACAAGGAAACCCGGAGTTGAAGACACTCTCGGCGATCCTCAAGGCGATGGGTATGCGCCTTGCAGTTCAGCCGATTCAGCATTTGCGCGCCTGAGCCGGCGTCCCTCGTAGCCGCTTTGCAGGCTTGGATTCACGTTCGGAAGCCGCCGCCAGTCCCAAGCCATAGCGACAATTGCCTGCGATCCCCCTGAACGGCGTGGTATCATTTTTGGGTTATTCAACCGCCTCCAGCCATGCGCGACATCGCTTTCCACTTCGCCAATCTCACCAAACGCTACGGCAAGACGCCCGTATTGAAAGGCATCAACCTCGATTTGGAACGCGGCGAATTTTTCGGTCTGGTGGGCATGAACGGCGCGGGAAAAACCACCCTGATCAAATGCCTGCTGGACTTCTGCGACATCGACGGCGGCACCATCGAAATCCTCGGCATCGACCATCGCCACACCGCGGCGCGGGAAAACCTGGCGTTCCTGCCGGAGCGTTTCATGCCGCCCTACTATCTGACCGGCGAAGATTTCCTGCGCTACATGCTGAAGCTCAACCAGCGCCCCTACGACCGCAGCACGGTCGAACAAACCCTCCACGCCCTGGATCTCGACCTATCCGCCCTGAGCCGCCCGGTGCGCGCCTACTCCAAGGGGATGACGCAGAAGCTCGGGCTGGCTGCCTGTTTCCTCAGCGACAAGGCGCTCTATCTGCTCGACGAGCCGATGAGCGGCCTCGACCCCAAGGCCCGCGCCCTTTTGAAACGCCATTTGCGCAAGCTCCACGATGGCGGTGCCACGCTGTTCTTCAGTTCGCACTCACTGGCCGACGTCGAGGAAATCTGCGACCGCATGGCGATCCTCCACGAGGGCACCCTGCATTTCATCGGCACGCCCGCCGAATGCCGCCGCCACTACCAGGCCGACACCCTGGAACAGGCCTACCTGCAGTGTATTGAGCCGCAGCGCTGATCCCCGCACCATGACGAATTCCAAACCGACGCTGCTGATTGTGGACGACGATCCGCTGATTGCGGATACCCTGGGCTTCGTCCTGGCGCGGGATTTCGCCATCCTCACCGCCCAGACCCGCGAACAGGCCATCGCCGTGGTGCGCGCAGCCCCCCACGCGCCGCAACTGGCGCTGGTCGATCTTGGCCTGCCGCCTACCCCGCATCGTCCCGACGAAGGTTTTCAACTGATCGGCGAATTACTGGCACATTCCCCTGCCATCAACATCCTGGTGCTGTCCGGGCAGAACGACCAGGCCAATTCGCGCCATGCCCGCACCCTCGGAGCGGTGGAGTTCATCGCCAAGCCCTGCGAGCCGGAACGCATCAAGGCGATGCTGCTCGACGCCCTGCGCCTCAACCCCGGCACCGCCCCGGTCGCGCAAGGCGAGGACAATTGCGGGATCCTTGGCGGTAGCCTGGCGATCCGCAAGCTCCGCCAGCAAATCCGTCAATACGCCGATACCCCCTATCCGGTGCTCATCGAGGGCGAATCGGGCAGCGGCAAGGAACTGGTAGCGGCCTGCCTGCATCATCTGAGCGCGCGCCGCGACCAGCCCAACCTGGCGATGAACTGCGCCGCCATCGCTCCCAGCCTGGTCGAACCCACCCTGTTCGGCCACGCCAAGGGGGCTTTCACCGGGGCCGGCGGAATGCGCGCCGGCTATTTCGAGGAAGCCGGCGCGGGCACCCTGTTTCTCGACGAAATCGGCGAACTGCCCCTGGAATTGCAGGCCAAGCTGCTGCGCGTCCTGGAAAACGGCGAATACTGCCGGGTCGGCGAAACCGCCACGCGCAAGTCGCGGGCGCGCATTGTTGCAGCCACCAACCGCGATCTGCGCAGCGAAATCAGGAAAGGCAATTTCCGCGCCGACCTCTATCACCGCCTCAGCGTATTCGCCGTCACCACCCCGCCGCTGCGTGAACTGGGCGACGACAAACTGCTCCTGCTGGAACATTTCCGCGCCCTCTACGCCGCGCAAAACCACACCCCGCCTTTCGATCTCGACGCCGCTGCGCAGGCGCGCTGGCTCGCCTACCCGTTTCCCGGCAACGCCCGCGAATTGCGCAACATCGTAATCCGCCTCACCGCCAAGCACAGCGGCGCGCACGTCACGCCGGAGTTGCTGGAAGTCGAATTCGATACCAGCGAATTGGAAAGCAATACCAACGGCGGACCGCCCGAGAACTTTGCAGCACTGGTGGCTTTCGCCCGCAGCCGGATGCTCGCCCAACACGGCTTCAGCCTCGACCATACCCTGCGGCAATGGGAAAACGCCTTCGTCCAGGCCGCCCTCAATCTCGCGCACGGCAACCACAGCCAGGCCGCCAAATTGCTCGGCGTGCAGCGCACCACCCTGTACAGCCGCATCCAGGCACTCCACAAGGCTGAAGAAACGCCGCTTCCGACGAATCGCAACGGGGATTTGAAATGAACCGCCAGGCCATCCATAATTCGCCTGCTCTGTTCTCCCACCCTCAGCGACCTGAAGCAATTCGGCAACGGTAACGGCTTATGTACCTCACGCATTTCGGGCTGGAATGTCCGCCGTTCAAAATCACCCCGAATCCCGATTTCTTTTATTCCGGGGCCAACCGCGGCGCGATTCTCGACGCGCTGGTGTATGCCATCACCAACGGCGAAGGCATCGTCAAGGTGGTCGGCGAAGTCGGCAGCGGCAAGACCATGCTGTGCCGGATGCTCGAAACCCGCCTGCCGAAAAACGTCGAGATGATCTACCTGGCCAACCCCAGCCTGAGCCGCGAGGAAATCTTTCACGCGATCGCCTCCGACCTCAATCTCGACATCACCGACAAGTGCGCCGGCGAAGTGCTGCGGGCCATGCAGAATTACCTGATCCAGATGCACGTCGACGGCAAGCAGATCGTCATCCTGATCGAGGAGGCGCAGGCCATGCCCCTCGAAACGCTGGAGGAAATCCGCCTCCTCTCCAATCTCGAAACCAGCCACAACAAGCTCCTGCAGATCGTCCTGTTCGGCCAGCCGGAACTCGACGACAACCTCAACCTGCCGCAGATGCGCCAACTCAAGGAACGCATCATCCACAGCTTCTGGGTGCCGCCCATGACCAGCAAGGATATTCCGGAATACCTGATGTTCCGCATGCGCGCCGCGGGCTACCGCGGCCCGGACATCTTCACGCCCGGCGCTGTCAAGCTGCTCATCAAGGCGTCCGGCGGCATCACCCGGCGCATCAACATCCTCGCCGACAAAGCGTTGCTGGCGGTGTTTGCGGAAAACCAGTACATCGTGCAGCGCAAGCACGCCCAGGCCGCCATCGCCGATAGCGAGTTCGCGGTCGGCAACAAATTCTCCCTCCCGCCCAAGGCAGTGGTTTTCGCGGTGTTGTTCCTGGTCGTGGGAATCGGCTTGGGGATGGTGGTGTGGAACCAGCTATCCAAGGGCGTACCCCCGCCTTCGACCGGACGGGCTGTCCAGGCCGAACCACGCCCCGTGGCGCCGCCCCCTTCCGCACCGCCCCCGCAGGCGAGTGACCTCGCGCCGCGCCACGAGGCGGTCGCCACGCCAGCCCCCGCCGCAACGCATTTTCTCGAACAAAGGCTGAACGCCAGCGGGCCGTGGCTGAAGAAAACCGACCCGAACCGCTTCACCATCCAACTCATGCTCACTGGAACGGATAAACAGGCGGAGGAACAACTCGAAAATTTTCTCGGCCAAGCCGCCAAGGAAATCGGGATAGAGCGCTTTTACGTGTTTCGCGGCAAGACCCCTCAGGGTCTCAGGATAGGCGTGCTGTACGACTCGTTCGCCAACACCGGGGAAGCTTATGCGTCCTTGTCAGCGCTTCCCGAAAAATACCGGATCAACGGCGCCTTGCTGCGCACGCTCAAGGGAGTCCAGGCGGAAGGCTCCCGCTGAAACTTTCGGAATCGCGGGAGCAGGAAGTAAAGGCGGGCTTAAAGAAAATCCGCCAGGGTGTATAGATCAAGCGTGGCGAGGAAACTTTCCAGCGCTTCGTTGAGGGCGTTTTTCAGATGGCAACCGGGAAGAATCACGCAGGTGCTGTTACCTGGGGTGAAGCACTCGACGATTTCCATGTTTTCCTCGGTATTGCGGATCACGTCGCCGACCACTATTTCGCTGGGCTTGTGGGCCAGCCGGATGCCGCCCCCTTTACCCCGCAAGGTATCGATGTAACCGAGTGAGCCGAGTTGGTGTACCACCTTCATCAGGTGGTTACGAGAGATGCTGTGATAAGTAGCGATCTCGTTGATGGTGGACAGGCGCTCGGGGTTGGCGGCCAAGTACAGCAGAACGCGTAAAGCGTAATCGGAATAGCGGGTTAGTCTCATAGTGGAGATATTTTACCCCAGCCGCCCCCCAAAAGACTATCTGAATATCCTCTTTTCCTCGCCGATAACACTTTTCCCGGTTAACGGGTCAATTGGGCGTAAAGCATCGGCAGTTCGCGCGGCAACTCGGCGGGTTTGCGGATCACCACGTAGCCGCCCACCCCGAACAGATGCGGCAGGTAACTGTTGGCCTTTTCGTCGATGGTCACGCAGAACGGGCGCAGCCCGAGCTTGCGGGCTTCGATCAGCGCCATGCGGGTATCCTCGATACCGTAACGTCCTTCGTACTGGTCGAGATCGTTGGGCTTGCCGTCGGTGAGGATCAACAGCAGGCGCTGGGTGGCGCGCTGCTTCACCAGCAGGCTGGTGGAATGACGGATCGCCGCGCCCATCCGCGTGTAAAAGCCGGGCTTGATGGCATTGATGCGGCCGCGCGTTTCGGCGTTGTATTTACCGGTAAATTCCTTGATGACGTGGAAACGGACGTTGCTGCGCTTCAATGAGGAAAAACCGTACAAGGCAAAAGCGTCGCCAGTCGCGGACAGCGCTTCGGAAAACAGATACAGGCTGTCCTTGATCACGTCGATCGCCCGCGCCTCATCGCTCACCCAGGCGTCGGTGGAGAGCGACAGGTCGGCGAGCAGCAGGCAGGCGAGGTCGCGGTCGCGATAGTGGTGAGCGCGGTACAGGCCTTCCTCGCGGGCGGTCAGCCCGCCCATGCGGTCGGCGGTAAATTGCACGCAGGCGTCGATGTCGAGTTCGGCCCCGTCGAACTGATTTTTCAGCCACACCTTGGCCGGGGTGAGCGCTTCGAACTGGCTGCGCAGGCGCCGCGCGGTGGCGGCGAGATGGTGGGGCAACGCGCACGGCGCGGCGTGCAATGCGGCAAGCGGCTGCAGGCAGCAATGGTTGGGCTGCATGAGCTGTTTTTTGTAATGCCATTCGGGGAGCAGGATGCCCGCGCCGAGCGGGGCATCGTCGTTGGCCGCCGAAGGCAGGTCGAGGTCGAAGCGCAGCTTGGCGGCGACGGTCTGGTCGTCGCGAGCCAGGCTCAGCTTGTCGAGATCCTTGGCGATTTCGTCCTGGTTGCCGGCGCCGTTCTCCTCGGTGGGACGGTTGACTTTGATGAATTCCGACCAACTGAAAATGCTTTCGGCACGGAAGAACATCATGAAGCCTTTCTTCTCGTCGGGCATTTCGACGCGCTCGGCTTCATAACGCTGCTCGTCGCGCTTCTTGCCGCCCTCCCCGCCGCTTTCCTGACCGCCGGGTTCGCCGCTGAAGCCGGCGTCGTCCACGGCGGCGCTGCCCGGCGGGCGCGGATGCAGCCACAAATGCACAGGATAGAAGGGTTTGCGGGCCAGCGGCAGGGTCGCCACGCTGCCGGGTTTCTCCAGGGCGGCGCGCAGGGCGCGCTCCTGCTCCGCCTCGTCGGCAGGCAGACCGGACGGATCGGGACGCAGGGCGAAGACCGGCTCCAGAAGCCGCCGGTAGCGTGCCTCCAGACCGGGGAAACGCTCGAAAACCGCCAGGGTGGCGTGTTGGTGGCGAATGAACCAGTGTTGGCGACGATCCGGCTTGGCGGCGGCGAGGGCGATCAGCCACAGGTACAGATCGCGGTTCAGCGCACGGCTCGGCAGAATGTCGATGGTGGTAGGCAGGCGGAGGATTTCCTCGTCGAGCCAGGTCAACTCGGTTTTCAGGTTGGAGCCGGCGACGCGCTCCAGCAAGGTGCGGCGCGCCCCGTGTTCGGTCGCCGCGGCGCCTTTCACCGACAGCCCGGCATCGCCCCCCAGGGCGCGGAACACGATGCCGGCGGTCTTGCCGATTTGCTCCAGCGTCACCGCCTCCTGTGGATAACGGCGCTCCGCCGCGCGGGTAATGAACTTGTGCCAGAGTGCGCCTACTTGTTCTTCCATGATCTTGCCGATATTTGGGAAGACCGCAATATAGCCCGCCCCGCCATTTTGCGACTTGCGCCAGGTCAAGAAAGCCCCTGTAATCCTGCTGCAATGAAACCATGAGATAATCACCGGCTAATTTTGAGCTGGCAAAGCGAATCATGAAATCGGCTTTTCTCTATCCCTTGGTGTTATTCGGCCTGCTGTCATCCCCCGCCGGCTTCGGCCAGAGCGCGGACTACGAGGACACTGCGGCCAAGCTGCAGGGCACCTATATCTGGCAGAAAAAGCCGGCTTTCAACGCCGCCTATTCCGGGCAGAACAGCCTGAGTACCGACAAGGAAATCAGCTATACGGCCACCATCACGGCTTTCTTGGGATTTCGCCCGTGGGCGGGCGGCGAGTTCTACTTCAACCCGGAAGTCACCCAGGGCGTGCCGTTTTCCTCGCTGACCGGCACTGGCGGCTTCACCAACGGCGAAGTGACTCGCACCGCCGGCACCAACCCTCAGGCCTACCGGCAAAGAGCGTTCCTGCGCCAGACCTGGAACCACGGCGGCGGTACAGAGAAGGTCGAATCCGACCTCAACCAAATGGCCGGTACCGTGGACAAGAACCGCTTCGTGCTGACCGTCGGGAATTTTTCCACCCTCGACGTTTTCGACGACAACGCTTATGCCCACGACCCGCGTCGCCAGTTCATGAACTGGGCGCACATGACCAGCGTCGCCTACGACTACGCCGCCGATGCGCGCGGCTACGGCTGGGGCTTTGCCGCCGAATGGTTCGCGGGCGACTGGGCGTTGCGCCTGGGGCGCATGACCGGACCGATGCAGCCCAACATGCTGCCCACCGACTTCAAGATTTTCAAGCATTACGGCGACCAGGTGGAGGTCGAGCATAACCACGAAATCCAGGGCCTGCCGGGCTCGGTGAAGCTGCTGGCGTGGCGCAACCGCGCGGTGATGGCGCGCTTCCAGGATGCCCTTGCTTACGGCAACTCGGTAAACTGGGTGCCCGATCCCGAATACGGCAAGCAGTACCTCTTCAAGGTGCGCAACGGCGAGCAGATCAAGTACGGCTTCGGCGTCAACACCGACCAGGCGCTCACCGCCGACCTCGGGGTGTTCTTCAAGGCGATGTGGTCGGACGGGCAAACCGAGACGCTGGCCTTCACCGAAGTGGACCGCTCCATGACCGCCGGCGTCTCGCTCAAGGGTGCCGCCTGGGGACGGGCACAGGATACCGTGGGCCTGGCAGTGGCGCGCAACGAACTGTCCCGGGAACGCCGCGCATACCTGGAAGCCGGCGGCATCTCCTTCTTCATCGGTGACGGCGCGCTGCGCTACCGCCCGGAAACCTCCTTCGAAGGCTATTACAGTTGGAACGCCATGAAAGGCCTATGGCTTACCGCCGACTACCAGCGCATCCACAACCCTGCCTACAATGCCGACCGCGGCCCGGTCAACGTGTGGTCGGCGCGCCTGCACAGCGAATTCTGACTTTCCCCGGCCATCGGCCTGAACCGGGGAGAAACTTTCGCGATGTAGGCGCTGCCAGCGCGCAGGCTTTCCTTGCATAGCCAGGCGTGCCGGGTAGAATAATCACCTCGATGTCACCGGGGATTTCCCGCGACGCCTTACCGGGTCTGCTTTAACCGACGAACATGAGGATTAACCGCTTTCTTCGCAACTTGACGCCCATCCGGCTATGGGGCGTTTCCATCATCGTGTCGGTGCTGATGGCGGAACTCCTGGTAAGCGGGATGGGGCTCCTCCTCAAGGGAGAAATCACTTGGGATTATCTCCTCACCGGATTCGTCACCTCGCTGTTCGTGGGCGCCGCCGTCGTGGCGGGGGTGACCTGGTTTCTACTTGAACAGAAAGCCGTCGAGGAAGCCTTGATCGACAGCGAAAGACGCTTCCGCGACCTCGCCGACGCCGCCGGGGAAATGATCTGGGAAGTGGACGCCCAATGCCGCTACACCTACGTTTCCGACAAATCCATGGCAGTGATGGGGTACCCCCCGCAGGAGATGGTGGGGCGGACAATCGCCGATTTCCTCCCCGCCGAGGATGCGCACAAGGTTTCCGACAAATTGGCGCTGGCGTTGCGCAGCAAGCTGGCATTTCGCGACTACGAGCACCGCTGCCGCCACAAGGACGGCAGAATCATCTGGAAAAGCGCGAGCGGCCTGCCGATCACCAATTCCGCCGGTGAAGTCATCGGTTATCGCGGGACTTCGCTGGACATCAGCCGCCGCAAGGAAGTGGAAACCTCCCTGCAAAGTCTGGTCGAATCCCTGGAACAGCGGGTGCGCGACGAAGTCGCCAGGAGCATGGCCAGCGAACGCCTGCTCATCCAGCAATCGCGGCTCGCCGCGATGGGGGAAATGATCGGCAACATCGCCCACCAGTGGCGCCAGCCCTTGAATGCACTGATGTTGCTCCTCAGCAACATCAAGGATGCCCACCAGTTCAACGAGCTGGATGCGAAAACCATGGATGAATCGCTAACGACCGGGCGCCGCTTGATCAAGGGCATGTCCGCCACCATCGACGACTTCCGCGATTTCTTCCGCCCCACCAAGGAAAAATCGGTATTCAGCCTCAACACCGCGGTGATGAGCACGCTCGACCTCCTGTCCGCCGGCCTGCGCTACAGCCGCATCGAAGTCTTTCTGGACGGCGCGGAAGAACGTCTCGCCATCGGCTATCCCAACGAATTTTCCCAGGTATTGCTCAACCTCCTGGGCAACGCCAAGGATGCCCTCCTCGCCCGCAATATCGAAAACGCCGAAATCCGCATCGCCCTCACCGCCCGCGCCGGCATGGTCGGCGTGGTGGTACGCGACAACGCCGGCGGCATCCCCCACGACATCCTGCCGAAGATTTTCGACCCCTATTTCACCACCAAGGAAAAAGGGACGGGCATCGGCCTGTACATGTCCAAGACCATCATCGAAGACCACATGAGCGGATGCCTGACCGTCTGCAACCTCTCCGACGGCGCAGAGTTCACCGTACTTTGCCCGGCCCCGTAAAGTTGATTGACTTTGTCAACTATTGATCCATACTGAATCACAGACGACCGCACAGCCGTCATTTTGCAATGGTGCGGTCGTGGCAAAGCGCGGCGCCTGGCCGCCCGGTTCAAGCGCCGCGCCGAGGTTTCCGTACTACCGTACAGGAGGTCAAAATGAGACAAGCACACATCAGCTATTCCGGCATGGAGTTGGACTACCGGATGGCCAGCAGACTGGCAACGTCCTTCGCCGACCGCGACCGCGACATCATCGACCCGGTGATGGTCGCCTGGCGCGACAACAAGGCCGCGCGGGTGTCCCCCGTCATCCAGGACTGCGATAGCAAATCCGGATGGCACGATTACGCGATGAGCCACGGCGGCAGGCTGGAAGTCGACGTCAACGGCGAATATGAATTCATCTTCGGCGACTCCAGCGCCTTCGAGCCTTACGGCCCGAGTCCCTTCATCAACCTGCACGACACCCGCGGCAACGAATATCTGTGCCAGATCAACGCACTACGCGACCCGCACCAGCCTACCGAGGAAGCCTGCGTGGTTCTCGACGAATGGACCAGCAAGCTGACTTGATTGCGCTTCCCGACGGGACTCTCGCCCCTTAACGTATTAGGCGAAACGGCTTTCCCCCGCGACGGGGAGGCCGTCCTAGCGAATCGAGGTGCACCATGTCTACACAAAATTTGATTGTTGCGTCGTTCGCCGATTCCGGCGTGGCCGGCGAAGCCGTCCAGAATTTGCAGAAAGCCGGATTCGACATGCGGAAATTGTCGGTCGTCACCCGCCCCGGCACCGCCGTTCCCGGCGTAGCGCCAGAGATTACCCGGTTCGAGGCATTGAACGAGATGGAACCGGCATGTTTCAGTTGCATTCCGCAGGAAAGGATTCCTGATTACCAAAGCGAACTGCGCGGCAATCGGCTGTTATTGGTAGCACAAGGAAACGCGGCAGAAGTCGATGCCGCCCGACACGTCATCGACCAGACCCATCCCTGCGAATGGGACGGCAAGGTCGGCGCCGCGGTCTTTTACGGCTGCATGGAATAAACAAAAAACCTGATTAGCGCTAATCTTCAGTTCGGCCGGATGTTTCAAATTAACGACTCTTTTCCTGTAGGAGCGTGGCTTGCCCGCGACAAAAGGTGCCACGAAGAGGCACCGCAATCGCGGCCAAGGCCGTTCCTACGAAGAACCGAACCCATCGCTGAAAATCAGCGCCAATCAGGACAAAAAAAAGCCCCCGTCCAGCGGGGGCTTATGGCGTGGCAGGGATAACCGCCCATCCGGGCCGATCAGGGAATGACGTAAATCTGCCCGTACTTGTTGAAGCTGAACATGTCCTCTTCGGTCGGAACAAACCCGACCACCCCATACCCCAGATAAATCACCGTGCCCGAAAGCGAGGTCACGTTGGTATTGCTGATGACCGGGATGTTCTTCGAGGTCAGTTGCCCGTAACTGTAGGACGGGTAAGGACCACGGGCGTCGCCGTTGTAAACGACCCACTGGTAGCCGTTATGGAAGTACAGTTGGGTTCCCCCCACCAGGGCGGCCAGATACACCTTCCCATACTTGCTGGCATCGCGCTTGGCGACGTGCAGGCCGGCGGTAATGGTCAACCCGGTTGGCGCGCCGTAAGACTGGGAAGAAAAGCTCATCTGATCGCCGCCCGTTCCCGACAGCGCGACCGTGTAGGGTTGCGTGGCAGCGTCACTGCTGAAGGTCAAGGTGCCGGTGGCTTGGCCTTCGGCGCTGGGCGTGAAGACGATGTCGAAAGTGCAACTCGCCCCTGGACTGACCGGGGTCGCCCCGCAAGTGGAGGAAGAAGCCTGGGAAAAATCGCCGTCCCAATTGATATCGAGGAAGGTGATGGCGATGTTGCCCTTGTTGGTAATCGTCACGGTCGCGGGCGCGCTCGGGGTGTTGACGCTGACCACCGAGAAATCGAGGGAACTCGGGACGATCGACAGCGCGACGGAAGCCGCCGTGGTACTGCCGGAACCCGTCAAGGTCACCGAATGCGGGCTGCCGTCGGCATCCGAATAGATCAACAGCTTGCCGCCCCGGTCGCCGGTGCCGGTCGGGGTAAGCGTCACGCTGATCGCACATTTCTTGCCGGATGCCAGCGCCACCGGAAGACCGCCGCAACTGGTGGTATAGGAGAAATCACCGTCGGCAATGATGTTGCTGATGTTCAGCACGCCGTTGCCGACATTGGTCAGGGTAACGACGCGGGCGGTGCTCGCCAGGCTGACCTGCTGAGCACCGAAATCCAGCGACGACGGAACCACGCTGACCGAAGCGGCCCCCGTCGTCACGGCGCTTGCCGGCAGAATGCGCCCGGTCAACAACACCTTGTGCGGACTGCCGGCGGCATCGTCGGAGATGGCAAGGGTGTTTTTGGTATCGGTATAGGTTCCGCCGGTAAGCGTATCGCGACGCGGGAAGAACGCAACATCGATCACGCAGGATGCCCCCGCCGCCAGCACGCTTTCACAAGTATTCTCAGTGACGATGAAGTCGTCGATCACGATGGTGGTGTAGCCCGAACTGCTGCCGCTACTGGTGGTGGTGGTCGTCGCGACATACATGCTCTGCCCGATGATCGCAGTGGCACTAATGTTCAGGGGAACCGGCCCGGTATTCGTCAGCGTTACCGACTTCGAATTACCCAACTGCCCGTTGGCCTGGCTGCCGAAATCGAGGGAAGCTGGGCTTAGGGTAATGGAAGTAGTGCCGGCTCCGCTCAGGTCAACGGTGGCCGGACTCCCGGCGGCATCCGAATAGATATACAGCGAACCCTTGCGGTCGCCGCCGCCGGTAGGCGCAAATTTAACCCCGATGGTGCATTGCTTGCCGGGTGCCAGTGGCGCTTCGCAATGGCTCGCGGACGACAGCGCGACGAATTTGAAATCGCCGTCGGCGAATATCGTGCTGAAGTTCAGCGTGGCAGTACCGGTATTGGTTAGCGTCACGGTTTGTACCGTGCTATCCACGCCAACCGCCTGCACCGGAAACTCCAGCTTGGTCGGGGAAAGAGTGATGGACGTCCCTCCGGCAACGCTGCTGCTGGTGCCGGCACCCTCCAGGGAAACCGTATGCGGGCTGCCGGTCGCGTCGGAATAAAGGAACAAGGTGCCTTTAAGGTCTCCCGCGCCGCTCGGCTTGAAATACACCTTGATAACACATTTGCTCGTCGAAGGCAGGGTCGCGCCGCAAGTCGTGGCGCTGGTATCAATATAGAAATCGCCGTCGGCCAATTTCGAGGAAATATTCAGCGTAGCGGTGCCAATATTGGTCAGCGTTACGGTTTGCCTGACACTTTCCACATCGACCGACTGGGTGGCAAAGACCAGCTTGTCCGGGGACAAACTGACGCCGGGCGCGGCAGTCGTGCCGGATCCCGTACCGGCGGGCGCGCTGGTGCCTTTCAGGGTGACGTAATAGGGGCTGACGGGAGCGTCCGAGGTAATCACCACCTGCCCGGATTTGGCGTTGTTTGTCGCCGCGGTGGCTGGGTTGGAGTCATACGAGGCGGGGTTGAACGTCACGTTGAAATAGCAGCTCGCGCCCGCCGCCAAGGTCGTTCCACAGACCGCGTAGGTGGTGCTGGGGCCGGCGCTGGTGGTGGGGGAAAACTCCCCGGAGACATCCACGCTGAAACTCAGCGGCAACGTCCCGTTGTTGGTCAGCGTTATCTGCTGGATAGCGCTGATGGTGCCGACTGCCTGGGCACCGAAATAGACACCGCCGGGTACGCCGTTGACCGTGGGCGGAACGACGACTAGGCCAGGGCTGTTGGTGATTTCGTAATCGAACAAGCCGGAATCGGTACCGGCGAACAGCTTTTGTTGGGTAAGCGGCGCAATGGTCAGCGAGGTAATAAACTTGTGGGTCAGGCCGGTATTCATTTCCGTCCAAGTGGCGCCGCTGTCGAGACTGCGGTACACACCGCCGCCGGCCGTCCCCGCGTAGAGCTTGGTATTGTCGGAAGGATCGATGA
This sequence comes from Sulfuricella sp., assembly GCA_018336195.1. GTDB lineage: Bacteria > Pseudomonadota > Gammaproteobacteria > Burkholderiales > Sulfuricellaceae > JAGXQV01. Next base: position 15,919 of record JAGXQV010000054.1, read on the forward strand.
CGATGGCCTTGATATTGAGGTTGCCCAGCCCGGAGTTGATTTGCGTCCAGGTCGTGCCGCTATTGGCGCTCTTGTACACGCCATTGCCGGAGGTGCCGATGTAAATCGTCGTCGTCGTCACCGGGTCGATGACGACGGTATTGACGCGCAAGGCATTGCCGCTCAGCCCGGCATTGATCGCGGTCCACAGTGTGCCGCTGTTGGCGCTACGGAAAACGCCGCCTGATCCGGTAGCGGCGTAAATAGTCGTAATCGTCGCTGGATCAATCGCCAGGGAAGTGACGTTGAGGTTGGTCAGACCGGTTATTTTCGGCGCCCAGGTATAGCCGTTGTCGGTACTGCTGTAGACGCCACCGCCGGAAGAACCGGCAAATACCGTGGTGGGATAGGACGGGGTGATCGCGATTGAGGTCAGCGAAGGATTGAGAAACGCCGTGGACGGCACCACCGAGGTGCTGATATCGGGAATGACCGGCGACCATACCGTGCCGGGGTTGACCGTAACGCCGGAAATGGTGACGTCCTGCCAGGTGGTGCCGTTGATGTTGCCGGTAGTAGCGTCATTCGTGCAAGACGAAACGATCCCGCCGCCAGTGATATGCCCGGAAACCGTGCCCCCGGTAATCCAGGCCGATGTAACGGTGCCCCCGGAAATGGTGCCGGTAATGGTGCCGGTCGAGATGGTGCCCTGAGTGATAGTCGCGCTGGTGAGTCCGGCGCAAGTCCCGGTCGTGACCAGGACGGTAGCACCGGTAATCGTCGCGCCAGTCAGGTGAGGCGCAGAGGTCGTAATAGTCGGTGCCAGGTTGTTGCGCCACCAGTTGACGCCGCCATCCTGGCTCAGCAGCATGCCGCCGCTGGTGCCGGCATACACCCGCGAGGGCGTCACCGGATCGGCCTGGACCGCCGCGACGGTCTGGTTGAAGGTGTTGTCGAAATAGGTCGAGAGCTTCCACTCCGCGCCAACATTGATGCTGTAATAGACTTTTTCACCGACGCTGCCGTAGACGGTGGTCGGAACCACCGGGTTGACGGAAACGGCGCCAATATAAGCCCCATCTCCCGGCGCAATCGTGGGGGTCCACTGGTTGGTGCCGGCGGCAGCTGCGCCAAACAAGGCTAAAAACGCGCCCGCCAAAAGCAGCTGTTCGAGAATTTTGCCAACCAACGGGGGTAAATTTGTCCGCGCCTTTTCGGTAATTGGGGGAAGGGTCGTGGCAAGGCAGGTCATGAGCGTATCCATCAATTATGTCTAAATACTATCGGCGACTATAACCCATAATTAAACGTCGGTGTACGTCGTCGGGCCTGACGTTTGAGACAAACTGCACCTATGTGAAACAAACGTACCTTGACCGGAGCGACCTCGGTCGCGACGGCGGTATGTGACGTTGTGGCATCGCGTATCGCGGGCAGTGACAGCACGAATTTCGGTGCAATTGACTTCCTCTTTCTTCCTAGAAAGGCGTCAATTTCTAGCAGGACGGGTCAGAGGGAACAAAAAAGCCGGGTATAAAACCCGGCTTCATTTGGCCATTTACAATACATTACATCAGATTGCACGCAGTCCATGTAGTAAGCGTTACTGCCTCATTATAGGCAACTAGGGCGGGGGCGATTGCTGTTGGAGCCAAGTTGGCGGCGCCAGTAGCCCCGCGCAAGCTTCCAACTGCGTTGCTAGGTGTCCCATCTAATGCTGTGTCCACACCCGCCATCTGTTTTGTAGTGAGGTTTGAAACGCACACCGACGGAGATGATGCAGATTGTCCATAGGCGGCAACTGCCACACCAATCAATCCACCTGTTCCCGCGCGCGGTAGATTCGCAGCACCAATACCCAATGCCGGGTCACCAGCAACCAAACCTCCGGCACGAAGGGCTTGCCACATGGCGGCCTGTTCCACTGCGGGGTTGGTAAAGGTCGTACCGACCGCAGCAGCGAGTGCTCCATTGGCATTGCCGCCTAATGTGACTGTCCATCCACGGGCTGTCATAGTGGCCAGAGCTTCATCGCCGGGAATGGCGTGGTAGCGGTCTACATAGGAGTTATATGCTGCGGAAACATTCTTCATATCGTTGACGACAGACTTGATTTTGGAATTTTCAATCATTTCCTGGCCTTTCAGCACGCCGCCGAGCAACAGGCCGATGATAACCAGCACGATGGCGATTTCAACCAGGGTAAAACCAGATTGACGGGACTTCATGTTGCTTTCTCCTAAATTAGAAATTTTATTTGAATCTGCGAACTGAAGTTACGCAATTGCCGTGCCAGGAAATAAGCCATAACCGCCCGTGGCAATTTACCAAATATCAGATGACCACATGTCTTTTTTGCGCTCAAAACCCCAGAGAAATGACGAGATTTCAACATCACCGTCCAGATCCCGTCATCGCCGTTCCAGCCTTTTCAGTTCTTCCATCAGAAAGTACATTTCACCGGGATCGGTGATCTTGCCGCTTTTCAGCAATCCGCCAAGGAGAATCTTGGCGCTCTCCAATTCATTCATGTCTTCCAGAATAAAAATCTCCATCTGTTTCGCCCAGCTTGGCACATTATCGCCAGTGGCATGTTCACGGATGGCGCGAGCGTATTTCCGCGCCAAGGGCAAGTCATGGAGACGATGCTTGGCCATCACCGCCGCATGGGCGAGCCACGGCCAGCGATTATCGGGATCGAGCAGAAATTGATGGTAGACGAACTCGAACATCCGACGTTGCCGGGACGGCTCGTTAACTGAGCCAAATACTTTACTGGCGACCATCAGCGGGTATTGACCACGCGGATCGAGTTCGAGAATGCGCTCCAGCCATCCCTCTACTTTAGCGAAATCAAGTTGCCGGTAAGAAAGGCCAATCCCCGGCTGCGTGTCGAAAGCCTGCAAATTGAGCATCAGCGCGCGCGCCAGCGGGATCGGGTCGCCCAGACTAACTAGGTGCAAGGCGGCAATGGTCGGCGGTGGCAGCAGGTCTTCGGCGCGCGCCTGTGGTTTGGGTTGGCTGAAATGCCAAGCAATCTGGAGGCAAAACCCCAGCATCAAAAGCCACAAAACCGGCCATGGAACGGTGCTGAGCGGGCGTTCGCGCATGGTGGGTCAGAGATTCTTGCGATACAGGTCGAAGAGCGCCGCGCCGCCGAGTAGCATCACGTAGATCAGGCTTTGCGTAGCGACCGGCAGCAAAGCGGCCCAGGAGCCGGTATGGTAAGCCAGCCATTCGGTCTGGGTGAAGGTATCGAGGCGCGGCAGGACGGCGGCGATGGCGGTAATGATGGTGTTGATCGCCTGTTGCGACCAGCTTTCGTCGGGCGTCAGCGGGCCATGCGCGATCAACTGGAAAGCGGCAATGGAACGCGCCAGAAGGTAAAACGCCAGGGTTGCACTGAGCGCGGGCACGACTTGCGAGAATGTGAAAACGCACAGTAGGCAGAAAGCCTCGATAATCCACAGTTCGAGAAACAGCGAGAGCCCCCACAGCGCCACCTGACTTGGCGGGGCATAGATCAGCAGCGTTGCAGCAAAGATTCCCGCGAGCGCCAGGGCACACCCGGAGAACCCGAGAACCTTTCCGGCCAAATAGCTGGCACGGGGAATCGGCAGGGACAGGATGAGTTCCGAACCTTTGTCGTTAAGTTCCCGCACCATGCTGGTTATAATGAAGACCGCCAGGATAAACACGGCGAGAAAACGTAGCATAGCACCTAGCAGAGCGGATTGAATCTGGGCGTTTTCGGTGATAGCGATTTCATGCAGGAATTGACCAAGCCCCAGGCTGGCGGCAACGACTACCAGAACCAGCCAGATCATGCGGTTGCGCACGGCTTCCAGCAAGGTGTAATAGGCAATCGGGAAAATGGGGGCGGTCATGGGAACAGTCCTGTTTTGCGACAATTGTAAATGATAAGCCAGGTTCAGCATGCAACAGGATTTTAACGAAAAATTTCGGCTTTTCCTTGCACGGCATCGGCGGTGGCTGGCTATCGCCATGCTTCTTCTCCTCCATGGGGCATTGCTACTCGGATGGAACAACGTGCTGTCGCGCGGGCTGTTGGTTTCCCATTTGGGACTATTCCTGTTGTGGCAACCGATCTGGCGCGGCGAAAAGAAGCTGACGCCGGCCAGCGGCTTGATGGTTGTTTCGGTCGGTTTACTGTTTCTGCTGTGGATCAACTGGTGGCTCATCGCCCTATGGCTTTCCCTGTTGATCGGCTTGATCGGCGGCAATGTTTTTGCCACGCAGGGGCGCGCGTCACGATGGTTTTACTTGACGGCCGAACTCTATCTGATGGGGGCGCTGCTGGTATGGGTCGTCCCCCACTTGCTCGGGCAAGGCGGGGTACCGCAGGCGGCAAGCGCGATCATGTATTTCGGCTTACCTCTTTTCATTTTCGGCATGGTGGCGATTCCGGCGCGGGAAGAACCGCAAGAACTGCAATCCATCGATTTCTTTTACAGCTTGCTGTTATTTCTGTTGATGGTCGTACTGGTGCTGGGCAGCTTCGCGCTCAAAGTGGAAGCCCACGAGGACTATTTGACTGCACTATCATCGGCATTGCTGATCGCCGCACTGGTATTGCTGGGTTTAAGCTGGTTCTGGAGCCCACGCGGCGGTTTCGCCGGGTTAGAGCAGATTTTCTCCCGTTACTTGTTGAGTATCGGCTTGCCCTTCGAACAGTGGTTGCATCGCTTGGCGCAACTCTCTGAAAACGTAGCCGACCCAAGGGATTTCCTCAAGCTGGCGATGGCCGGACTAGCCGATCTGCCGGGGATCATTGGGGGAGAATGGCAATCGTCGGACGGCTCCGGACGTTTTGGCGAAACAGGAAATAGCCAAGCACATTTCGAATCTCCGCCGCTATTTCTCGTCTTGTATGCGAAGTCGCCCTTGAGTCCTGCCTTGCGGTTGCATTTCAATCTGCTGGTGCAACTGATGGGGGCGTTTTACCAAGCCAAGCGCCGCGAACAGATGCTGGAACAACATGCCTACCTCCAGGCGGTGCATGAAACCGGCGCCCGTCTGACCCACGACGTGCGCAACCTGTTGCAATCGCTGAAGGCGCTGTGTGCCGCAGCAGACCACGGGCAAAATGGCGAGGGATGCAGCCTGCAATCGCTTTTCGCGCGCCAATTGCCGCGCATTACCCAACGCTTGGAGCAGGCCCTCGACAAGCTACGCCAACCAGCACGGGAGGAAAGTTTTTCTTTCGTGGAATCGCTCGATTGGTGGGAAGCATTGCGGCAACGTTATGCGGACGAAAACCTCCAGTTCGAGCAATCAGGCAATTTTGCGAATTTGCCGATACCCACGGAGTTGTTTGACAGCGTAGCCGATAATTTGCTGCAAAACGCTCTGGAAAAAAGAAAGCTAGAAAACAGCTTGAACATCGGCGTGGTGCTAACCCTAACACCTGGCGTCACCTTGCGGGTGTGCGACGACGGACGCGCCGTCGATGAAAAGCTGGCGAGCAGGCTCTTTACCGCGCCTGTCGCTTCGCACAACGGCCTGGGAATAGGCCTTTACCAATCGGGAAAACTAGCCGCGCAACAGGGATACGAACTGCATTTGACGGACAACGAGACGGGGCACGTCTGTTTTGAATTGCGGGACCGGACTAGCCCCAGAAAAGAACTGCAAAAACCGCCAGAGCCGCACCAAGCATGACGACCAAGATGCCGCCCACGCCTCCCCGCATGACCTCATCAATGGTGGCATCCGGCGCAACGGACAGCATGTCGAATCCGTAGGCAAGCAAGCCGAAACCGATCGCCCCGACGACCCGTCGCGCGGTGATGCGGGGCGGACGATGCGGTTTTTTGGGTATCGCTTCTTGTTCTTCCATTTAAGGCAGCCTACCGGCTGCAACCATACGGTTATACAAGGTGTTGGGTGACAACCAAACGATAATGTCATCGAATTCCCCATTGGCGGCAGCAGCCTCGGCTCGGGGGTGGCTGACAAAAACCGGGTCTGCGTTTAGGTTAGCAGCTTCATCCAGCCCAGCACCGCCGGCGCCGGCATTTTTTCCAAGGGAATAAATTATAGCCACGGCATTGGTGGTAAGTGCCGGTGCAGCACCGCAAGCAACGGCGGTGATGCCGGTGGCGGTGGTACATACATTGAGGTTGGGTGCCAGAATAGCCATGGTGGTGGTAGCCATTCCGCCTGCCGTCGTAAACGCGCTACCATTGGAAGTAGTCACCGCATAGCGAATGCGGTTGGCAGGCGTTTGCCACCCATCCAGCGCAAATCCAGCATTGTCTATAGGAGTAATCCCTAACGTTACTGCCGGAAGAAAACCAGTCCACGGGCTGGTGCAAACACCTCCCCCAACGGGGGCTTCCACCCCACCAGATGCAGCCGTCGCCGGGCATGGCAAGCGCCCATTGGCAATCGAGAAACCGAGCAAGGCTTCCTGAATCTGATTGAGGGTTTGCTGGGTATCGGAAACGCGCCGCTGATCCATTTGCGTGGACAACGGCATCAATAGCCCCCCCAGTAACAATCCGACGATGACCAACACAATAGCGATTTCGACTAGGGTGAAGCCGCTTTTTTTACGTCCGTACATTTTCATATATTTCCTCCAATGTCAGGGCAGCGAACTATGTCCCGCAATTGACCTAGTTCATTTTCCCGCCCTGCCCATCAAGAAAATCTGGCTGCCGGGTTCTTGACAGATCGAATAGCTATTGCGTACGCAGATCGAGGTTCTGGATGACCACCCCCTGAGACGGCCCACCGGTACGGAACCCGCCGGTAAAGCCGAAATACAGCGAATTCAACGCTGGATCGAGGGTAATGCAACGAACGACGGTGGGCGTCGGCACAAAGTCAACCGAGGTATCGTTACATGCGGCACAGTCCACCCAAGTCTTAATCAGTGCGTAGCTTCCGCTGCCGCTGACAGTGCAGGCCGCATCACTGTAGCCGGTGTGGATTTCCACACGCTGGTTGTGAGACAGCGGTATGGGCGACTCCTCGAACTTGTTGGCGGGCATGTGCCGGCATCCCCGTGCCGTGCCGTTGCAGGCCGTGGTCATGCTACCCGCCGGATGGTTGAAGTTGCCGTCGGTCATGATCGCGGTATGGTTCTCGACTGGGTCGTTGTCACTGTTGTCCTGGTGAACGTCGGTTTCAATGAAAATGCTGATATTCCCCAGTGGGTCGCTGGCATCGAGTGCCCCCATGTCGTTTTGGGTACCACAGTTGGCGGGAGCACCCAGGTCGCCACGCAGGAACGAGATGGAAAAACCATTGCCGTGATCGGGCCCGGTACCGGTCAGGGCGTGGGTATCGGCGGTGGTAAAGGTAAAGGTGTAATAAGCTCGCAAAGTCTTGCCGTTCAATGGCAGCGCGGTGGGATACCAGAAACAACCGCCGTTGGAGCCGCCGGAGGGCGCAACCGTGACGCTCTGCGTCCCGGAATTGGCGGTGACGCCGGTGCCAGCGGTCGTGAAGCTATTGAAGTCCGTAGCAAATGTAACTTGGGTACCTGGTCCACCGCCTGCGCCGTTGCCGGTGATGCAACGGACGACATCCCTGCCAATATTGGCCTGTGAGTTGTCGTAAACGGCTAAACCGGCATAAGTCGTTCCGGTGGGGAATCCCAGATTGACACCTTCCAGATAATTGGTAGCAAGCGCCTTTTGCGCGACAGTTGAGCGATTCTGGGTGCCAATACGCTCGCCGCCGAAGATCAGAACGGCATTGCAAGTGGCGCCATTAACTGTAATTGAACCACCTGGCCGAGCATAAAGCAGATTGTCTCGCCAATTGTCCAACATATTTTTCAACGTCCCCGCTGCGGGAGCACAGGGAACAGTACCTACGTTGTCCATTCCTTTGTTGCCCGCCGATGCGACAGGAAGAGCCGATGGCGCGAGTCCATTCATGCAGGTAACAAGGTTATTCATCATGGTGTTGATATCAGCCACGAAATCGGCGCGCCGCTTGACGCGGTTGAATATTTCCGCCGGGGTAATCCAGATCAACCGATCATTATTAGTGCCGAGCTTGATGCTGGCGGAAGTGGCCATGGTCAAGGTCGAAGTAGCAAGCGCAGCCGGAAACACGCCCGCATAAATAGGATCAGTACCTTCCAAATAGTTGGCGGTGGAAAGATTGTTGCGGCATTCGGTCGTTCCCGAGGGAGTCCTAATTTGGGCACCGATTGGAGCGCGGGGAGCAATGATCGCAACCGCAGCGCCGGTTACCAGGACGTTACCCGCTGCGTCGTTGACGTTGAGCTGCCCGACGGTATCCCAGTTCATTCGCGAATCGGGGAAGGATACAGTGGGGCCTGTTGACGGACTGTCCTTGAACGTACCGGAAACAGCGTACCACAGACATTCGCCCGAACTGTCGCGAAGCGGCGGCATCCCTAGCGTATTCCAGGGAAGCGGGCCAACTTGGGTGACGTTAGCAGCGCCACAAGGGGCTACCGCCGTCCCGTTGGTATTGCCAGCAGGGCTGCCAGTAGGGCACAACATGTAGCCAAATACAGGGCCCCCCGCATGTAGCGGAGAATCGCGGTACGTTGCCGCAAACCCGATCAACGCCTCCTTGGCCTTGACCAGGGCGTCATCGGAAATCTTGTCGCGCGCGGCACCGGAATCATTGAACGCTTTGACCAACAGGTACCCAGCCACCACCACGAACATGGCAACGATGGCCAGAATGACCGAACCTTTTTGTCGCTGAAGACAGGGTGGAGTTTGCATGGACAAAACTATAGCAAACTTGATGCCTGAACTGGTGGGGAGATTTATTGCGGTTCTGTCGGCATGTTGGACGCAACGAGTTTAAGCGCGCAATTATGCCGGGGGGAGCGCAGCTTGCGGGGCAGGAGACGGCGGAACGTTGCCGGAAGCCGGTTGGTAATTTTCGCGGATTTCCCCGCTGTCGCTGTCCAATGTTTGTCCGACTTTGAGGTGGACCGTTTTCCCCAAGCCGGGAACAAACACTGGCACGCTCGGCAAGCGAGCGTGACGAGGCAACGCCTTGAGGCCGGGCGCCGGATCGGACTCCCTTTGCACAACCTGGTTGACCCATACTGTGGATTTGCCGTTACTGCGCTTGACGATACCATTCAAGGTGATTTCCCCTCCTTGCTGGGCAGCGCCGGCACCTTCCGATAACGAGGGAGATTCCCCGGTGTTGCGCTGCATATCCAACACGGCACGCTGCTCAGGCGTAAAAAATAGGCGTCCAACCTGTTCGGCACTGGATGAACAAGACACTAACGTCGAGAACGCTGCCGCAAGCAGTTGGAATAAATAAATGCGCATAGGGAGCTGCCTTTATCCGGATGGGAAGAGGCTGACTAGCCTCGTCGATTCACCCGTCTAACGGCGCAACTTTAGAAATCTTTAAGAAATTAATTTAAGACTTTCAATTAAAGCACTGATTTGTATTAATGTAAATAAGAAACACACATTAGCAAAATGGACGCCACCGGTGGAAATCCATCCATTATTGGCATCGCCTTTAGCGGCATAAAAAAAGCGACCATGAAGTCGCATTTGAAAATTCCCTGCGTTTGCACCGGAGCAGCGATTACCGAGGGGGAATGGCCCCTTCCGGCAAGAGTTCCTTGTGCTCACCCATTGTCAGCCAGTACAACGTGCATTCGCTGGTGAGTTGCGCTTGCACAGTTGCTTTTTGACGCTCAAGGACGCATTCCTTGGCAGCCAGAAAATTATGGGCCGACTTTCGGAGTGAACTCAGCAGGTTTATCAAATCCCCCTCATGAAGAAGGTCGGACTTGAGGACGATCTGGCTCGCATGTAATTCCATACCTGACGCGTTGATGGATGGATCGAGTTGCACGGTCTGCTGGGGAGAAATGACATAATCGACGGGATAAAGCTTATATACCTTGTAAGCGGCTTGCAGTGCCTCAATCCAGTTGAGCCGCTGCTCTTCGCCAATGATGCCTTGCTTCATGAACCGCTCATAAAGCGCCAGATATTCCCTGATTTCACGTTCTTCCGTGTGGGCGCGCTCAAGTTTTTGGCGAGACTCGTCCCGTTGTTGGTTGGCAAGACCGAGTTCGCCACGACGCTTTTCCATATGGTCGTTACTCAGGTAAACCAAACCGACTGACAGCAGCAACGACACGGAAAAGACAATCGACGCAAGTCTGATAAGTTTCAGGTCTGAGGTGCCTTTTCTGGCGGCAACGCCCCCCCCGCCCTTTTTGGCAGACTTTTTGTCCGGCTTGTTTGCAGGAGATTGCGCCATGATTCTAGGGAATGGGTTTCCACTTCAGTTTCAAGGTAAACAAGGCCTTTTCGCCAAGCGGGGCAGTGTTTCCGGTGATTTTCCTAACCGAACGGATATCCACGGGTGGAGTCACCAGCGTTACCGTAACGGTCTTGTCTTTTTCTAGTTCGGTTTTGAATTGTTCCAGCGTGTCCAATACCGAACGGTAGTCGAGCATGAACGGGCTGATTTCTCCATCGATCTGGACTTGTTGCTCCGGCTTGCCGGGAATACCCAGAACAACGCTGGTTATCGGTGGTGTTGTTCCATCGGGAGGCACTTCTGCTGCCGGGGCGGGTGCTGTTCCGTCCCCGGCAGCGCCCGCCATGGGCGCATCGGCCACCCACTTTAGTTTGGTGATTTGGACACGCGGCACCGTTTGCAGAGCACGGCTGATTCTTACCAGTAAGGCATCGGGCATCGGCGTATTTTGCGTTATCGCCTCATAGATTTTCACCGCTGTTTTCATGTTGTCCGGCGTGGTCGGCGTTTTAGGAAATTGCCCGGTAACCGTTTCGTATTGCCGGTCCAACCTTTGTCTATCGAGATCGGCGCGCACTTTTTGATCGTCGAATTCCAGTGAATCGTGGACATTACTCGCGGTCCAGAGAAGACCGGCGACCAGAACCGCTCCACTAGCACCGTAGAGACCAAGCCGAGCCGCCCAGAGACGATAAAATTTGATTTGCTCAGATTTGGCGTAACCAGCAGCGGGGGCTCCTTGGGCAAGCAGTGAAAGAAACAAGGTATCGCAGAAAGGTTCTGCGCTGAAAGCCTTTAGACCAGCGGCCTGGGCGACCATCTTGGTATCGATGAAACGAAAAGCCAGAGTCGCGGTGTCACTGCAAGCGCGTGCCAAGCTAGGCAAATTGTCGTCATGATCGAGCACCACCACACTCATGGTTCTGCCGCGCGGCAAGAGACGGCTCGTCGCGAGAAACTGCTCGATTTTCTTGCTTTCCTCCGCGACCGCGGTGGCGATATCTTGGGGATTCTGGCTGGCCAGTGTGGTAAGGCGACTAAATTTGACTTGCGCCCCCTGCAAATAACTTTGCCTCAAGCCACATGAGTGCACGGAGATGAGCAGCAGGTGATCTGCGGCGATAGCGGATTTTTTAAGTAAATTGGCACTCAGCAGTGCCGGCGAATAGACTCCCGCCAGCGGCGCCTTGGCTTTGGTCAACAGGTCTACCCAGCTTCCAACCCATTCTCCATTGGTCAAAGCACTGAAGAGCATCTGGTCGTCGCGGCGCCCTTCCTTATCTCTTCCCTGGAAAGTGGCTAGGCGAAACGCCGATTCCCGATAGTGTTGATTAAGTTTGCGCTCGAGCAGGCCACGCCGAGTTTTGCCAAGTGCGTGAGGAACTGTTTCGCGCACAAAGTCTTCTTCGATCAGGTCAGCGAGCAGGTATATCGGGGTACTAGCTGAAGCGGCCGCGAAACGAGAAAAGGATTCCCGACCATCGTCGCTGTTTTCAAAGCGCGTTACGAGGAAAAGTCTCCCTTTATCCCACCGATAGGCCGTGAGATGGTCATTGCTCAAATAGAGAAGATGCTTGCGAAACACGCCGCGCTCACGTCTTGATTTTACTGATGGTGTCGTAGATCGGACCGAGTACGGAAACCATGATCCAGCCTAGAATGATCCCCATCACCACCGTCATGATCGGCTCGATCATGGCTTGCACTTTTTCAATGGCTTCCTTGACCTCGCGGTTATAGAAATAGCTGACATTCCGCAATGCCGTATCCAGGCCGCCAGTGGCCTCGCCGACGCGGATCATACGAACGACCAAGGGGGGGAAAACCCCTAGGGTTTCAAAGCTCGCTGTCACCCCCTGACCTTCGGAAATGAGCGCTCCGGCTCTTTTCAACCCGTCGGCAATCACCAGGTTCCCAACAATTTCCTCGGAGAGCTTCATACAATCGAGAATCGTAATCCCCGAGGCATACATCAGGGCGAAAAAATCGGCGAAGCGCGCCAAAATGATTTTCTGCAAAATCGGCCCGATCATCCAGATTCGCAGCTTATATCCGTCCGCCTTGAAACGCGCCTCCTCGCTAACGTGCAGAAGGATTTTCAATCCCAACCAGATCAGGGGCGGCAACGACACGATGATGTACCAGTAATGGACGAATATATCCGAGACGAAAATCAGCGCCCTGGTATGAAAAGGCAGTTCCTGCCCCATCGATTTGATGAACTGAACGAGTTGGGGAACCAGGTAGATCATCAAAAAGAATACGACAGCCGAAATGACGGTGCCGACAAAAGCCGGGTACATCATGAGCTTTTTGGTCTGGGCAGCCAGTTCGTCTTGCCATTTGAGGGATTCGGTAAGACTTTTGAAGACGGACGGCAATTGACCGCTATGTTCGCCGGCGGCAATCAGGCTGACGAAGGTCTTATCGAACACCGTGGGGTGATTGCCCAACGCTTCGGAAAAATTCTGGCCGCCCTCGATGTTTTCGATGATATCGGCAATTACCCCACGAAAATCGGGATGGTCGAGGCTATCGCGCAGATCCGCCAATCCTTCCAGAAGGGGAACACCGGAATTGGTAAGCTGCTCCATATGGAAGCAGAAATTGATGAGATCAGACCGTTTGATCGGCTTGCGGCGAAAGTTCAGCTTTTGCTCTGAGACTTCCTTGAAATCGATCAGGTCCAAATCCATGCGCCCCAGGCGCATTTCCAGATCGGAAACGTTGGCGGCGTCAAGCCTCCCGGTGATGGTCTTTCCACCAGGATCCATGGCCGTATAGGCGAACATCGCCATGCTTTACATGATCCTATCGGTAAGGTCGACCACGCGGGAAATTTCGTCAAGCGAGGTCGTGCCGTCCAGCACCCGGCGGATGCCATCCTCTACCAGGGGGCGAAAGCCGCTGGCCAGCGCTATTTCCTTCAGTTCCTTGATAGTGGCGCGGCGCGCGATGAGTTCATCGATATCGGTGTTCAACTTGAGGATCTCGATGATGGAAATCCGCCCTTTGTAACCTTGAAAGTCGCAGGCTTCGCAACCCACCGAGCGGTACAGTTTGGTGTCGGCCAGATCGCCGCTGAGGCGCATGATGCGGGCTTCGACGGGATCAGGCTCGTAGGGCTGCTTGCATTTGTTGCAGAGCTTGCGGATCAGGCGTTGGGCGCACACGCCGATAATGTTGCCGGCCATGATGTCGGGCAGAATGCCGATGTCGAGCAAACGCGGGACGGCACCGATCGCCGAATTGGTATGGAGGGTGGAGAACACCTGGTGGCCGGTCATGGCGGCGCGAAACGCCATTTCGGCGGTTTCGGCGTCGCGGATTTCGCCGACCAGGATGATATCGGGGTCTTGCCGCATCATCGAACGGATGCCGCTGGCGAAATCCATTTTGGCGGCTTCGCTGACCGAGGTCTGGCGTATCATGCTCATCGGATATTCGACCGGGTCTTCCAGGGTCATGATGTTCACCGCTTCGGTATTGACGTGGTTCAGCACCGAATACAGGGTAGTGGTTTTACCGCTGCCGGTAGGGCCGGTAACCAGGATGATCCCATCCGGACGGGCGAGCATGAGCTTCAGCAGGGTCAGGTTGTCGTCGGAAAGCCCGAGGTTATCCAGCGGCACGATGCCTTTCTGGCGATCCAGAATCCGCAATACGAAGTTTTCGCCGTGGGTAGTTGGCTGGGCAGCCACCCGGAAGTCCACTGAACGCCCCGATAGCCGCAAGGAAATCCGCCCGTCCTGGGGGGCGCGGGTTTCCGCGATGTTCATCCCGCTCATCACCTTGAGGCGCACCACCATCGCCGGCCAATAGGTTTTGTGAAGGCTGCGAATTTGCCGCAACACCCCGTCGATACGGTAGCGAATGCGCAGGAAAAATTGCTCCGGCTCGAAGTGGATATCCGAGGCGCCGCGCTGCACCCCATCCGCCAGCAGGGCGTCGACCAGGCGTACCAGCGGCTGACTGTATTCGTCGGAGATGACTTGCAGGCTCTTGTAGTCGACTTCGCCGGTCTCGATTTCGTGGAGAATGCCGTCGATGGACAGTTCGAAGCCGTAATACTGGTCGATGGCGCGCTGGATTTCCCCTTCGCCGGCGAGCATCGGATTGACGTTGATGGTCTTGCCGAGCATGGCGCGGATCTGGTCGAGCGCCACGATGTTGCTGGTGTCGGACATCGCCAGGTTGAGGTTGCCCAGCTTCTTGTCGTATTCGAGCGGGAAAACCTTGTAGCGCTTCGCCATGTCCTTGGGGATCAGCTTGATGGCGTGGACGTCCACGATCAAATGCGCCATGTCGACGCTCTGCTGATTCAGATTTTCCGAAAGCGCTTCGCGTATCGTCGCCTCGGTAACGAAGCCCAGTACCGACAACAGCTTGCCGAGCGGCTCGCCGGTGCGCTTCTGCTCCAGCAGGGCGATGCGCAACTGGTCTTCGCTGATGATGCTCTTGGATACCAGGAGCGCGCCGAGGGGAAGCTTGGGTTTGGGGGCTTCGCTCATTTTGCTTCCCCTCCGGGCTGGGGAGTCAAATCGCGGATCCGGGATTGCAGGGCGGTGCGGTCGAAAGCCGCGACATTGTTTTTGGCGAGCGCCGCGGCGCGCTGGTAATAGTCGAGAGCCAACTTTTCCTGTCCAAGTTGATCCAGGCTGACAGCGAGGTTGTAGACGTAGTCGGGATTATCCGGATTGCCGCTGTAAGCACGAAAAAACGCGCTTTGCGCTTCCGCCCAGCGGGATTGGCGGAAATACAGGTTGCCCAGGGCAAAGTGGGCCGCCAGGGCGTTGGGATTTTTCGCCAGCAGGTTTTTCAGGCGACTTTCATGCTGAACCGGATCGCTCATCCCTTGCAAGGACGTCAGCCCCGCCAGGGCTTCCGCGTCGTTGGGATCGTTTTCCAGCATCCGGTTGTAGATCGCAGCCGCTTGGGCAGGCTGCTGCCGCTGCATGGCCAGGGCGGCCATGCCTTGCAAGGCGTCACGATTACGGGGTTCCTGGCGCAACACCTGCTGGTAGAGTTGCCCGGCCTGTTCCCCGTCGCCCGTCATGAAGGCTTGATAAGCTTTCGAAAGCAGCGGATTGGTGAGTGCCGCCCCGCTGCTCCGCACGATTTTGATGCCGGCGCCGGTGGGGCCGGTTTCCTTATACGACGCGACATGCTCCATTTTCTGCGGCTCCGGCTTGGCAACCTCTTCCTTGGGGGCAGTCGGCTTGGCGACGGTGGCAGCGGACTCTTCCCGGGGAACCGCGCTTTTGCGGGCATCCGGCTTCGGCGTGGCTGCAGCCGGCGCCTCGGCGGGTTTGGGCGAAACAGGCGCGGGCTGATCCGCCGGATTCGGGGTAGCCACCTGCGCCTCGGCTGGCTTGGCAAGACTCTGGTCATCCGGCGCAGCGGGCGGTTGTGGGGCGGCAACCTCCGGGGGAGGCGGCTGAACGGTCTGACCGGGCTGCTGGATGGAAATTTGCGGCGCAGACGCCGCGGTGATTTCCTGCCAGTAGTAATAAGCCCCACCGGAGACTATCCCCAACAATATCCCGGCGCCGATGCCATAAATGCGCATTCTCGGATTACGGGCACTCTGCTTCGCTGCGAAAACCGTTTTGGCGATTTCCTGTTGGGCGGGTTTTGTGGCAATTGTTTCGCCAGGGGGCCGCTTTTCCTTCGCTGCGGTGGCCGCAGGAGCCTTGTCTTCTTCCGGGATCGCTTGGGCCGGGGCCGGTGAGACTGCAGCGGGATTTAACTTTTCCTCGGGCAGGGGGGCAGCTTCCGGCACTTCCGGTAGGGTTACAAGCGGCTCCGGTGGTTCAATCAGGATGACCGGGGGTGGCACCGCCAGCGTGGGTTCGATAATACTGGGAAGTTCCAGGGAAAACGCCGCCGGAATGTTCAGGGATAGAGCGGGTGGCGGTGGTGGCTCCTCGAAGGACAACAAGTTCTCGTCAGGGGTGAGCAGGAGGGGTTCCGCCGTGGTTGCGGATTCCTCCGGCGCGGGTGCCGGGATATCCGCGAAGGAAAGCTCCAGCCGCGGCTCTTCCCGCACTTCGCCATCCACATGGAGCGACATATCCAGGACCGGCATGTCGAGGGCCAGCAACGGCTCCCCGGAAGGCGGCTCCCCTGATAACGAGGATTCGGCGGCGAGTTCCGGTACAGATGGGGGTGGCACAGGCTCCGGCTCGCCGAAGGCCATTTCCAGCGACGGGAAATCGCTGGCGGTCTCGGCTTGCGGCGCCACCTCAGGGACAGTCTCATCTACCGAAGCGGCTGCGGAAGCGCCTTCTGCCTGCTTGAGGTTGGCCTCCTCAAGCTGCTTCAGGGACTCTTTCTGTTCCTGCTTGGCGCGTTCGGCCTTCTTCAGGGCCTGCATCAATAGACTCATGGCTCACCGATTTCCATGGGCTTGGTCTTGAAACTGACGGCATCACGCTTGTCCTTGAGGAAATTCTCGCCCGGCAGGAAATTCCGATAACTCTTGTAATCGCCATCCAGGCTTGCTTCCTTGACCACCACCGGACGCATGAAGATAACCAGTTCGGACTTGGTGGTGCTGTCGTTGCGGTTGCTGAAGGCGTCGCCGATGACCGGCATCTTGGAAAGCCCCGGCACCCCGTCGGTGCTTTTGGTCACGGTATCCTGCATGAGCCCCCCCATGATGGCGGTATGTCCATTGAAAACCTTGATGATGGATTCCATCTCGCGCACCTGGATTTCCGGAATCGGGCTGATGGTACCGGCCTGCGCCAGGGCGGGGTTGGGATCGTTGACGTAGCGAATGATCCGCGACACGGTGGGGCGGACATTCAACGTCACCATGTCGTTTTCGTCGACTTGCGGGGTGACCGTCATCAGGAAGCCCACCGGCACGGTGTTGACGGTGGTCTGATAGACGGTGGTGCTGGCGCTGGTGGCGGTAGCCGGGGTGACTTGCACGTTGACCGTGAAGTAGACCTTGTTGTCCACCACCTTGAGCAGCGCGGTCTGGTTGTTCAAGGCGCTGATTTTCGGGCTCGACAAGACCTTCACGTTGCCGAAGGTGTTGAGCAGCTTGATGGCGGCGGCGATGCTGCCGGAATTGGAATAGCCGATGGTCAGGCCGTTTCCGGTGCTGGAGAATGCCGTGTCGGCAAGCGGCAACTTGCCCCCGGCGATACCCTGGATGGCCGGCAAGCCGGTGGTGGGATCCAGTCCGGCCATGGAAAAGCCCGGGGCGATCTGCTGGATGAGGTTGTACTTCATGGCCGCGTCCAGATTGGAATCGCCCATGATGTTGCTGATCTGGGTGGCGCGGGTCATATCCGGCATGGGGTTGGCAACGTTGGAGAGGTCGCTGCCGGCAAAGTTCTGCCTGCCGGTCAAGCCCGCCCCGAGCGCGATACGCTTCCAGTCGATACCGGACTGATACTGGTCGTTGAGAATGACTTCCACCACCGTTGCCTCGATCAGCACCTGGCGCTTGGCGCTGGACATCACCTGGTCGAGGAATTCCTGGATTTTTTCGTGCTGGCGTGAAGTGGCGCGCACCGCGATGATGCCGGTTTCCGGGTTGGGGATGACCGATGCGGCCTCGCGGAAGGTGGTACGGCGAGTGGTCAGCGCCCCTCCCGCCTGAAACATAGCGGGGTTGGGACTGCCGGCAATGGAGTTGCTGTTTCCGGCACTGCCTCGCGCCGGGGTGGGCGGCGTTACGCCGGTGCCGGTGGTGGTTTGCGTGCTGCTCTGCTCGGTGACGGTTTCGCTGCTTCCCTCTGGAAGAACCTTGTCGGTTTCGCGCAACATGTCCTTGACGTTCTGAACCAGGGTGATCCACAAACGGTTATTGGCGGTATTGGTGACCGAAGTAGTGGAATTGTTGTTGCCTGCGCCGCCGCCCCCGCTACTCGCGCCGCCCAAATTACCGGAACCGGTGTTGGCCACCTGCGTGGCGATGCTGATGGTACTGCTCGAATCGCGGCTGATATTGACGTAATCGATCTTGTAGTTGCGCAGGTAAGGGGTATCCGGCATGACCACCAGGTTCGGGCCATCCAGTTCGTAGCGCATGTCGACCTGTTTGGAAATGCGCGTGAGGAGTTGCGGCAAGGTTTGATCGAGGGCATTGAGGGTCACGTTGCCTTCGATGCCGGGATGCAGATCGACGTTGACCTTGGCGTCGCGCGCCAGGGCGAACAGGAGTTCCTGAACCGGGACGTTGTTGACCACCACGCTGTAGGTTTCGACCTTGGGAGCGGGTCTCGGCGGTGGGATCGTGGCGGTTTTCTGAACCAGTTCCGGGATGGTCCCGGCGGTCTTGGGTTTATCCTTGAGGTGCCCTTCGGAAGGCGCGACCGGCTGCGTGCCGCATCCGGCAAGGATGAGCCCAACGAAGATCAGGATAACCGACGAAATGTGCATGACTGCCTAAATGGGGTGGATCAGGTATGGGCCGGTTTTTTCATTGGCAAGATTCCTAAAGGGAGGATGGTAGGGCGCCCCGTCAGCCTGACGCCAAGTCGATCGCATATGACAAGGTAATTAAAATGCCATGTTTTCCAATATTTAGGCGATTTTAGGTCTTGACGAAACACTTGTCAAACAACGTGTCAAACAAGTTTTCCAGATGTTTGTACGGTTATTATTTTTTCGGGCAGTAACGGGCAACAAGGCCGCTAGCACCCAGCCAAGAATTTGGAGAAATCCGGCATACCTCGCGCCAAACCGGAAGGCGACGCCGCTCCCGCGCCGAGATAGCCGGGCCAAGCGTTTCCGGCCCTTGTTTATCGTCTTCCGGCAGGGTATGTTCCCTTGCCATGGGTTTCCCGGATAAAAAGCTGCTGTGGGCGCTTGCCATGTCGCTGTCGCTGCATGTCGTTCTCTTGTCGGCGCCGCCGTTTGCGGTGCCGGAAAGCCATGCGCCGCGGGTACTGGAAGCACGCCTGACGCACCCGGCGCCTCCCCCTCTCCCGCCCCCCGCCAAGGCGCAACGCAAGCCGCGCCCCCGGCCCGCGCCAGTCGCCGATGTTCCTCCGCAAGTAGCGGCTGTTTCGCCCAACACGGGTACGGCAACACCAGCGGAGCCACCACCAATTGCGCCACCCGACGCAGCGCCGCCAAAGCCCGCCCCGCCTTCGCCCCCCGAGACGCCGCAGGTCGCGCAAACCACCCTGCCGAGCCATGCCTGGCTGCGCTTCGACGTGATCAAAGGGGAACATGGGCTGATCGTGGGCCGGGCGATACATACCTGGCAGCGCAGCGGCGAAGCTTATGAACTGAGCAGCGTGACCGAGGCGACCGGGCCATTTTCCTGGTTCATTACCGGCCAGCACCTCCAGGTCAGCAAGGGACGTATCGGACCCGCCGGTTTGCAACCGGAATCTTTCCGCGCCCAGCGCGGCAAAACGGAAAAGACCGACACGGCACAATTCGACTGGGCCGCCATGACCCTGCATCTCGACAGCGAAGGCAGCCAGCGCGACGTCAAGCTGATTCCGGGTGTGCGCGACATGCTGAGCTTCGTCTACCAGTTCGCCTTTTCCCTGCCGGAACAGGGCGATATCCGCGTCGACCTGACCAACGGACGCAAGCTCGACAGCTACCGCTACCGGATCGTCGGCGAGGAGGATCTGGAGACTCCGCTGGGCGTGCTGAAAGCCCTGCACCTTACGAAATTGCACAACCCCGGCGAAGAAGGCACGGAAATCTGGCTGGGTATGGATTATCATTACCTCCCCGTAAAAATTCGCCAAATCGACAAACAGGGCGACCGTTTTGAACAAGCGGTCGCCGAAATCCGGTACTAAATCATGCAACTAACCCCTACCCGCCTCGGCCATCTGGTTCATGCCCTAGCCGAAGTCCTGGCTTTCACCTATCCGGCGGATGCCGTCCTGAGCCGCTATTTCCGTTTCAACCGCGACCTCGGCATGGCCGATCGCGCCTTCATCGCCGATAACACTTACGCCATCCTGCGCCGCCTGCGCTGGTTGCAACTGCTCGCCGCGCCGCAACTCACGCCGCGCCGTCTGGCGCTGGCCGCGCTGGCCAAGCTGCAAGGACTGAACTTGCGCGAATTGCGCCCCCTGTTGTTGGAGGACGAGGGGGAAGTGGAGTGGCTGGAGACGGTCAAGGCCGCCAGCCTGGACGATCAACCGCTGGCGGTTCGCCTGGATTTGCCGGACTGGCTGCTGGAACGTCTGCAAACTTTTCTGGGCGACGAGGAGATCGTGACACTGGCGCGCGGCTTGCAGCAGGCGGCGCCGCTGGATTTGCGCGTGAATACCCTGTTGGCGAGCCGCGAAGGCGTGTCGCAGGCGCTCGCTGCCGAAGGCATGGAGGCCGAGGCCACGCCTTATTCGCCGATGGGCCTGCGGCTCAAGTCCAAACCGGCGCTCAACAAACACCCGCTGTTCCTGACCGGCAAGATCGAGGTGCAGGACGAGGGCAGCCAGTTGCTGGGGCTGCTGGTTGCGCCGCGGCGCGGTGAAATGGTGGCGGATTTTTGCGCCGGAGCGGGCGGCAAGACCCTGCTGCTGGGCGCGCTGATGCAATCGCTGGGGCGGCTGTATGCCTTCGACGTCTCGGAAAAACGCCTCAGCCAGTTGAAACCGCGCCTCAAGCGCTCGGGACTCTCCAACATCCAGCCGCAACTGATCGCCAACGAAAACGACATCAAGATCAAGCGCCTGGCCGGCAAGCTCGACCGGGTGCTGGTGGACGCGCCGTGCAGCGGCCTGGGAACCCTGCGTCGCAATCCCGACCTGAAGTGGCGCCAGCAGCCCTCGGACATCGAGGAACTGACCGCCAAGCAGGCCAACATCCTCAACGCCGCCGCGCGCCTGGTAAAAAAAGGCGGACGACTGGTGTACGCGACGTGCAGCATCCTGCCCGAGGAAAACGAGCGCATCGTCGAGGCGTTTCTGGCCACCCACCCGGAATTCACTCAACTCGACTGCGCGGACTTACTGAAGCGCCAGCAAGTGGCGTTGGGCACCGGAAAAAATCTGCGTCTTTATCCGCAAGTACACGGCACGGACGGTTTTTTTGCGGCGGTGCTGGAAAAATCCGGCACTTAGCCGGAAGGTGAGAGACGTAGCCCGGGTTGCGCTTCAGCGGCCCGGTCGATCGTGGGATACGCGGCGCCGCAAGGCGCCGCGGGTGTTTCAGGCGTTTACTTCCAGCCGGCCTTGATCTCGCATTCCTTCATTTCCTTGGGATGGCTCTTTTCCCACTGGGAGATGGACTGGGTTTCATTGCTGTCCATCTTGTCGTTCATACATTCGCAGTATTTCCGGACTACCGAGGCTTTCGCGCCTTCGTCCTTGTTGTCGGCGATGCATTTGTTGATCCATTTCGCATCGTCGGCGTCGGCCAGGGCCGAGCCGCTGAACAGCAGAGCAGCAGCAAGAAACAGCATGCGGATAGGGGATTTCATGGGATACCTCCTGGCTATTCATGGGTTGGGAATATGGGGCGACTCGTCCGCGTCGGGTACGTCGGTTGGCGAACCAACGGGAAAGAACATGGTAGCACCGCGGGAAGTCAGGCGCCCAAACCCTTTTTCAGCGTGCGCCGAGGCAGATCAGGCGGCGCACACCACGCGGTTGCGCCCACCCTCCTTGGCTTGGTATAGCGCCGCGTCGGCGGCGGCGATGAGATCGCGGATACGCAGGCTGGCGTCACCACCTTCCGGGCCGGCGGGAAGCTGGGCAACACCGATGGAAATGGTCAGCGGGACGGCTTCGCCGGGAAGCGGCTCGAACAGCTCGGATTCGATGGATGCACGGGTACGTTCGGCGACTTCGGCGGCGTGGCGCAGATTGGCCTGGGGCAGCAGCACCACGAATTCCTCGCCGCCGTAGCGGGCGAGGACATCGCTGGCACGCAACTGCCCTTTTATTTTTGCGGCGATGTGGCGCAGCACCTCGTCGCCCGCCTGGTGGCCGAGGCTGTCGTTGATCCGCTTGAACTTATCCAGGTCGAGAAACATGCACGACAGCGGCAGGTCATGGCGTTGCGCGAAATTGATCTCTTCCAGGCAACGGTGCTCGAAATAGCGGCGGTTGTTGATGCCGGTGAGCGGGTCGGTCAGACCGATCTGCTTGAGGCGCTCATGATTGAGGGTGTTTTCCAGGCTGATCGCGACGATGGCGGCGAGGCGTTCGAGGAAGTCGGTGGCGCTGTCGCTGCTAAAGCGGTCCGCCTTGAAACTGCCCAGATTGAGGCTGCCGATCACTTCACCCTGGCGCTGCAAGGGTAGCATCGCCACCGAGGCAATCCCGACCGGCATGGTACCGACCAGATCGACATGGCGCGGGGTATGGCAGGCACCGAGGTAGGGAAGCGGCGCGGAGCCATAGAAATCTTCCAGTACCGTCGAATTCTCCAGGAAAACCAGGCTGGCGGCCTTGCTGCGGTCCTTGAGTTCGGCATCCAGCATACGGGCGATTTCGTATTCGGGATCGACCAGCAGCAGCCCGACCGCGTCAAGCTCGAAAACCACGCGGTAATCCTGGAGGATGATCCGCACCAGGTCGGCGGGGGTGTGCGCACCGATCAGACGGCGCTCCAGCCGGTCGAAGCGCCGCATCTTCTCTTCGTTGTGCCGAGCTTCGTCGAGCAAGCTCTGAAGCTGGCGGCGCAAGTATTGGTTTTCGATTTGCAGATCGTGGTCCATAGAGACTTTAACGACCCGTGGCGGCGGTACTTGAGGGCAAGCTGCGGAATCGCCGCGATATGGGGGACGGGCTGTGATACATTGATGGCGTTTACGTGACGGAGTGGTCGGCGATGCAGGCGTTATCCGGAAATTTTCGTATCCCAGGGGATTTTTGGGGTGGGTTGGCCGCCATGCTGGTGGCTTTACCGGCGGCAGTGGCTTTCGGCGTCACGGTATACTCGGCCATCGGCCCGGAATATGCCGCTTTCGGGGCGCTGGCGGGGATCCTTGGGGCGGCGGCGCTGGGCCTGATCGCCCCCACCTTCGGCGGTACCGACCGGTTGATCAGCGCGCCCTGCGCGCCGGCGGCGGCGGTGTTGTCAGCCTTCGCCATCGAATTGGTGAGACAGGGCGTCGCCCCGACCAGCATCGTGCTGTTGCTCACCGTGCTGGGTATTCTCACCGGCCTGATCCAGATCCTCATCGGCTTTCTGGGGTTCGGCAAGCTCATCAAATACATCCCCTACACCGTGGTCAGCGGCTACTTGAGCGGCGTCGGCCTAATCATCATCGGCAGCCAAGTCCAGAAATTCGCCGGCGCACCCGCCGGCACAAGCTGGTGGGAGGCCATGCTTTCCCCGCACCTGTGGGATATGCGCGGCGTGGCGGTCGGTGCGGCAACGGTGATCGTGGCACTGGTTGCCCCGAAGGTGACCAAAGCCGTTCCCGGCACCATTCTTGGGATCGTCGCCGGGGTAATCACTTATTTCGCCCTCGCCAATCATGATCCTGCCATGCTCACCCTCACCGACAACAAGCTGGTACTGGGTAGCCTGGGTGCCACCGGAGAAGGCTATGTCAGCACCATTGCCGGGCGCTGGAAGGAAATCGGCCAGCTTACCCTCGCCCAAGTCGGCGGGCTGTTCGGCAGCGCGCTCACCCTGGCGGCGCTATTGTCCATCGATACGCTGAAAACCTGCGTGGTGATCGACCAGATGACCCGTACCCGCCACGAACCCAACCGCGAGTTGGTGGCGCAGGGCATCGCCAACATCACCTCGTCGTCGATCGGCGGCATCCCCGGCGCGGGCATCATGGGGCCGTCGCTGGTAAACCTGAGCAGCGGCGCACAGACCCGTATCTCGGGTATCGCCGAAGGCGTTCTGGCGCTGGTCGCGGCCTTGTTGCTGGGGACGTTCATCGCCTGGATACCCATCGCCACCCTGGCCGGCATCCTGATCGTCATCGGGCTGCGCATGATCGACACCGAACCCCTGCATTTCCTCGAATCGCGCGCCACGGTGTTCGATTTCGGAGTGGTCGTGACGGTAATCGCGGTGGCCTTGACGATTGGACTGATTGCCGCGTCCGCCGCCGGGGTGGCGATGTCCATCGTACTGTTCGTGCGCGAGCAATTGGGCGGCACGGTAGTACGGCGCAAGACTTTCGTGGGGCAACGTTCCTCGACTTGGTACCGCCCCGAGGCGGAGATGCGCGTCATTGAGCAAAAAGGCGACAAGGCGGTGATTTTCGAACTGCAGGGCAGCCTGTTTTTCGGCACCACCTACCAGCTTTATTCGGCGCTGGAGCCGGAAATCAAGATTCGTGACTACGTCATCCTCGACATGCGGCGCGTCCAGTCGGTGGACATCACCGCTGCCCACATGCTCAACCAGGTGCGCGACATGCTCAAGGAACGCGGCGTGCCGCTGCTGCTCAGCAACGTTCGGGAAAGGTTGCCGAATGGGCGCAACCTGCAGGAATTCTTCGAGCAGACCGGGCTGACCCGCGACACCGATGCGGTCAAGGTTTTCCCGATCATCGAATCGGCCATCGAGTGGGTGGAAGACCAGATCGTCGGCGAAGCCATCCCCCCCACCGACGAACAAATCCCCCTGACGATCCCGGAAATGGAAATGTTCAAGGGGCGCAAGGACGAGACCCTGGCCGACCTCGAAGCGCGCCTGGTGCAACGCACCTGCAAGGCGGGCGAAGCGATTTACAGTATCGGCGACCCCGGCAACGAGCTATACCTGATCCGTCGCGGCGAAATCAAGATCATGTCGCCGATCAGTGGCAGTCGCCGCTTGCACCACATCGCGACTTTCGGACGGGGAGATTTCTTCGGCGGGCTGGCGTTGCTCGACGGCAAGCCGCGCGGCAACAATGCCATCGCGCGCATCGACACCGATCTCTACGTGCTTTCGCTGGAGCAATTCAATATTCTGGCGGAAGAGCACAAACGCCTGGCCTTCATCCTGATTAGCGCGATTGCCCGCACCCTGGCGCAACGCCTGCGCTACGCCGACGGCGAGTTGACGTTGCTGCACGAATAAGCGGCGGTGTGACAAAATACCTTCAATTATCGTGCCGCCCCTATTACACTCAGCGAGTTAGGCTCGATTTTCAAGGCTTCCCCCCCCACTTGGCACATTCAGGAGAGAGACCGTGTTGATTCCCATGTTTATCCGACACAACGGTGGCGGGATGCTTGCCCTGAGCGGCGTAATGGCGGCCTGTATTGCCGCGAATGCCGTGGGCGAAGAGCGGCTGATTAGAGTACCGACCACGACGACGCTGGTTACGGTCGCCCCCAGCCTGCCCAAGCCAACCACCACCTTGGTCACGACGCCGATCACGACCGTCATCAAACCGCCCACCACGACCTTGGTAACGCCGCCCACGACCACCACGGTGCTGCCCGCCCCGACGATAACGACGCCCCCTTCGACCACGACCACCACCACGCCCATCACGGCATTGACCATCGCGCCGATCCAAACCGTCAGCCAGATTCTTTCCACCGCTACCCAGGGCGTGACGGTGGGTTCGACGGGGGCTTTGGTGGTCTCCACCGCGATCACCACGCCGCTGATAATCAGCACCAGCGCAGTCAGCAATGCCGCGATTCTCTTGCCGCTCAACCAGCCGGTGTCCATCGCCGCAGGAAGCACCACGCTGACCTATGTCGATCTGTCCGGCAGCTCGCAACTGGTCGTGCGTAACACCGCCGGTTCGCCCACCGTCGAGGTCGGACGGGGCCGGGTGGGAATCAAATCCACGGTTCTCGGCAACAGCATTCCCCTGGTTTCGGACGGCGACAGCAAGCCGCTCGCCACGCTCACCACGACCAGCACCAACGACAGCATGACCATCGTGAAAAGCGACAGCCAATCCAAGGTTTTCGTGGAGAGCGGCAAGGTCAACCTGACGGGCGTGGGGCTGGATTCCGCCGTGCCGGTCTTTCAGGGCGAAAATGCCAAGTTGGACAGCAGCGGCAAGCTGCTCCAGATTGCCCTGGGTTCGCTGGATGGAACCAAACAATTGCCGGGCGACCCCCTGCCCAGGCAGAAGTGGGTAGGTGCCGATACCGTCGTGCCGAAGCTGGACGGAAAGCTGGCGCGCTTCGACAACCAGAAATCCCTGCTGGACATCGTGCAAGGCGCCTTTAAGGATATATTCGGCATACCCGGCGGCGGCGTATTGACCTACGACAGCACGACCGGCGTCTTCACCCTGACGATAGGCAATAGCAGCACGAACCTGATACCGGTAGGCTCGCCGGTCGTCCCCTACAGCTATCACGGGTCTTCGGCGACCAAAACAGCCAGCGGCGCCTTTGATTACGCCAGTCAGGGCATCCAGATCGCGTTAGCCGGCGCGTTGGCCTATTTCCAGGATCTCATGGACTCCATCAGCGCACTCGACGTAGCGGGAACCGTCACCCTCAAATCGGACGGCGTCCTGGAAATCGTCATCGACGGCGTCCGCTACGCGACGATTCCGGGCGCTACGGCGACCGTGCCGAGCAACCCCACGCTCGGTCAACCCGGATTCTCGTTGGGGCAAGGCAACCTGATCTTGTTTCGCGACCACCTCGGCGCCATGCAGACGCTTTACCCTTCCTTCGCCTACCCCGACAAGCTGAAAACGCGCGCCACCGCCTCAATCCCCGGCGCGGACATGGTCAACAACGGCGACGGCACCGTAGCCATCGGCGCGTCCGGCCAGACCTTCACGCTGGTGCCGGAATATGCCCTGCGCACCCTGCCGGCCAGCCACGCAGCGGAAGGCTATTGGGCGGAAAGTGGGCGGATATTCCTGAACAACGACGACAATAGCTGCCAGGGATTTCAGGTGAGATAGGCTAATCTGGGCGCACCTCTTCCAACCCGTTGTGCATAGATTTAGGGTGAGTTAGTAGTCAGTCATATTGAATTAACGGGACAGAAAAATGTAGGATGGGTGAAGCGATAGCGCACCCATCAGATTGAAAATCATCATTTTTCGGTTCGATGGGTGCGCTACGCTTCACCCATCCTTCTATGATTAATTTCAAGTCGTTTTTGCAAATCAATCCGCTCCTATCGCGATACGGTATGCCGTGTTACCACTG
>JAGXQV010000055.1 GCA_018336195.1 Sulfuricella sp.
CGGGGGCGAGCCCCAGCTTGTCGAGGGTGGCCTGGCGCTGCGCGGCATCGACCACCAGGGAAGGATGAGGGACCGGGCGCGGCAACACCGCGCCGGGCCGTTCGGCGAGCGCGGCGAAGCGTTCCACCATCAGGGGTAGCCCCAGCTTGTCGAGGCGCCGCGCGTCGTTGAGCAGGCCGTAGCGGAATTCGCCGACGAAGCCGGTGCGTAGCGGAATTCCGGCGAAGAAGGGCAGCAGCGCGGCCTTCAGCGAGTTGGGCAGCACCAGGGCATGGCTGTAGCCGTCCTTCTTCAGGCAGCGGCCCAGTTCCCAGCGCACTTTCAGGCGCAGTTCGCCGTGGGCGAAGGGATTGATGACGACCTTGCCGATTTCCGGCATCCGTTCCAGCACCGGGGCGACCCAGGCGGGCGCGAAGGCGTCGATTTCCAGTGCGGGGTTGTGCTCGCGCAGGCGGCGCAACAGCGGCTGCGCCATTACGGCGTCGCCGACCCAGGAAGGGGCGATGATGAGGGCTTTGGGAGGCAATTTTTAATGTTGAGTTTTGAATGTTTAGTGTTGCGCGTTTAGTCGAATTTGCCGCGTAGCGGGCTGATTAACAACTAAACACTTAACATTCAACACTAAACACCGATGTTAGTGATGGCCCTTCGGCAAATCACCCTTCAGCTTGTAATGGGTGCCGCAGTAGGGGCACACCGCTTCGCCGCTTTTCACAACATCCAGAAAAACGCGCGGATGCGCGTTCCACAAGGACATCGAAGGGGTCGGGCAATGTAGCGGCAGATCCTTGGCGGTGACTTCGTAATAGCGGGACTTGATGTCGCGTGATGGCATAAGAAACTCCTTTTAATGTTTAGTGTTTAATTATTAATCTTTAATTGATGGTGCGCCTTGCGGCGCGACCACATCAATTAAAAATTCAACATTTAACACTAAACATTGATCCTGGGTTATACCAGTGTCAGCCAATCCATGTGCTTGGCCGACTTGCCGGTGACGCAGTCGAAGAACAGGGCTTGCAGCTTGGCCGTGATCGGGCCGCGCGCGCCGGCGCCGATGATGCGGTTGTCGAGTTCGCGGATCGGCGTAACTTCGGCGGCGGTACCGGTGAAGAAGGCTTCGTCGGCGCAATACACTTCGTCGCGGGTGATGCGCTTTTCGATGACCGGGATGCCCAATTCGCCCGCCAGTTCGATGATCGAGGCGCGGGTGATGCCTTCCAGGCAGGAGGTCAGGTCCGGGGTGTAGAGCTTGCCGTTCTTGACGATGAAGATGTTCTCGCCGGAGCCTTCCGCGACGTAGCCGTCGACGTCGAGTAGCAGGGCTTCGTGGTAGCCGTCGTGATGGGCTTCCTGATGCGCCAGGATCGAATTGGTGTAGGTCGATACCGATTTGGCGCGGCACATGTTGACGTTGACGTGATGGCGGGTGAACGACGAGGTTTTGACGCGGATGCCTTTTTCCAGGGCTTCCGGGCCCAGGTAGGCGCCCCACGACCAGGCGGCCACGGCGACATGGGTGGACAGGGTGGTGGCGGCGATGCCCATGGCTTCCGAGCCGTAGAACACGATGGGGCGGATGTAGGCGGATTCCAGCTTGTTTTCACGCACCACGGCGCGCTGGGCTTCCATCAGGGTTTCCTTGTCCCAGGGCATTTTCATGCCGAAGATGTGGGCCGAGTTGAACAGGCGGTCGGTGTGGTCCTTGAGGCGGAAAATCGCCGTGCCCTTGTCGGTCTTGTAGGCGCGCACCCCTTCGAAGACGCCCATGCCGTAATGGAGGGTGTGGGTGAGGACGTGGGTGGTGGCGCTACGCCATTCCACCATCTTGCCGTCGTGCCAGATATGGCCGTCGCGGTCGGACATAGACATGAAAAATGCTCCAAAAAATCGAAAAAAACCAATTGTATCGTAAAACTCAGGCTTTCAGGCTCTTGATCCAGCGCCCGTACACGGCGGCGGCGGCCCGATTCAGGACTGCGACGCGGGCGGCGAGATCTTCCCGCATTGCGGCGGGCGTTTGCACTGCGGGGCTGGCGGCGGCCGCGGCGATTTCGTCGGCCCCGAGGGTGGACCAGGTTTCGACCATCTCGGCGGTCATCTCGATATGGCATTGCATCCCCAGGTGCTTGCCGTCGAGGAGGTAGGCTTGGTTGCGGCAGTGCGGGCTGGACAGCAGCAATTCCGCGCCGTCCGGCAGGGTGAACGTTTCCCCGTGCCAGTGGAACGCGGTGAAGCGGGGGGCGTTGCCGAACCACTCGCGGGCCTGCGGCGTATCGGCCAACTCCACTTCGCCCCAGCCGATTTCCTTGAGTGGGTTACGCCCCACCGAACCGCCCAACGCCTTGGCGATCAGTTGTCCGCCCAGGCAGTGTCCGAGCAGGGGGATCCCTGCTTCGCGCGCCGCGCGGATCAGCGCCAGGGTGGCG
The DNA here is from genome assembly GCA_018336195.1 of Sulfuricella sp. GTDB lineage: Bacteria > Pseudomonadota > Gammaproteobacteria > Burkholderiales > Sulfuricellaceae > JAGXQV01. Next base: position 2,430 of record JAGXQV010000055.1, read on the forward strand.
GGAATCCACGGCAGATCGTCGTTGACGCTCATCGGCCCGCCCATGAAAACCAGCCCGGAATAATCGCGGGCGCTGGCCGGGGCGGCTTCGCCGGCGTCGCTTTTAAAGAGTTGCCAGGGGATCGAATGTTGCTCAAGGAATGTGGCAAAATAACCTGGCCCTTCGCTGGGCGCATGGCGGAAAATCGCAACGGGTTTCATCTTGATGAGGGCCTAGATCGTGAAAAAAAATCATTTTATTTCAACCTCGCTGCTTTGCCTAATCGCCGGGTTGGCCGGCGCCGTCGAGGTCAACGTGGTCGGCCTGTTCAATGACAAGGCGATGGTGAGCATCGACGGCGGCAAACAGCAGATGTTGCGGGTCGGGCAGGCTACGGCGGAGGGCGTCAAGCTCCTCAGTTCCGATTCGCAGCAGGCGGTGCTGGAAATCGACGGCAAGCGCCGCACCCTGAGCATGGGCCAGTCGACTGGCTATGCGGCGTCCGCCCCGTCCGGGAGCGGAGGCGGCGGCAATACCGTGGTGCTGGCCGCCGACGGGCGCGGCCATTTCTTGGCGCGCGGCGGCATCAACGGTTTCCCCACCCGTTTCCTGGTGGATACCGGGGCGAGCTTCGTGTCGATGGATGTCGCCGAAGCACGGCGCATCGGCATCGATTACAAGAGGGGCGAACGTATGGTGATGCATACCGCCAACGGCCAGATTGTGGCCTACAAGGTGCGCCTGGACAGCGTCAAGGTGGGCGACATCAACCTCAATTTCGTCGATGCCACGATCAGCGAAGCCTCGATGGGCGGGGTGACCCTGCTGGGGATGAGCTTTCTCAACCGGGTCGAGATGAACCGCGCCGACGGCAAGCTGACGTTGACCAGAAAGTATTGATGCGGGCAAAAAAACAACAGTGACAGGCCGAAAAATGTCCATGTCATGGCAATATTGATGCTCAAGTTGATCCATATCAAGTTTTATCCCTGTTGATGGGCTAGCCTTAGGCGTCATAAGAAAACCAACGCCAGGGAGTTTCATCATCATGTCGAAGCGCGAGACGTTTTACGACGCTATTTCTCAACGCGGTGTTTCTCGCCGCGATTTCCTCGGTTTTTGCGCCGTCATGGCAACCACCCTGGGCCTGGGGCCGAAGGGGGTCGGATTGGTGGCCCATGCCATGGAAAGCAAGCCGCGTATCCCCGTTCTCTGGTTGCACGGCCTGGAATGCACCTGCTGTTCCGAGAGTTTCCTGCGTTCCGGCCATCCCCTGGCGAGCGACATCATCATGACCATGATTTCGCTGGATTACGACGACACCATCATGGCGGCGGCGGGCGATCAGGCCGAAGCCATCGTCCATGAGATCATCCGCGATTACCGCGGGGAGTACATCCTGGCGGTGGAAGGCAACGTACCGCTGGCCAACGACGGCATGGCGTGTATCGTCGGCGGGCGGCCTTTCCGCGCGCAGTTCGATGAAGCGGCCAAACATGCCAAGGCGATCATCGCCTGGGGGACTTGCGCATCGTCGGGCTGCGTGCAGGCGGCGCGTCCCAACCCCACCAAGGCGACTCCGATCTACAAGCTGGTCGAACACGTGCCGGTCATCAACGTCCCCGGCTGCCCGCCCATCGCCGAAGTGATGACCGGCGTCATCAGTTATATGCTCACCTACGACCGCCTGCCCGAGCTGGATAACCAGCTCCGTCCCAAGATGTTCTATTCGCAGCGCGTCCACGATAAATGCTACCGGCGCGCCCATTTCGACGCCGGTCAGTTCGTCGAGGCCTGGGACGACGACGGCGCGCGCCAGGGCTGGTGCCTGTACAAGATGGGCTGTCGCGGCCCGACCACCTACAACGCCTGCGCGTCGATGGGCTGGAACGAAGGGGTGAGTTTCCCGATCAAGTCCGGGCACGGCTGCATCGGCTGTTCGGAAGAAGGTTTCTGGGATCGCGGGCCATTTTACGAGCGCCTCCCCGACATGCAGCAGTGGGGCATCGAATCGAACGCCGACAAGGTTGCCATGGCGGGCGCTGCGGTGCTGGGCGGCGCGATTGCCGTGCAGGCTGCCGCTACCGTGGTAAAAAACGTCCTGACGCGCAAGGACAAGACGAATAAAGCCGCCGAGAAACCGGGGGACGACGCATGACCCAGATCATCACCCCCAATGGCTTCAAGATCGACGACTCGGGGCGGCGCGTGGCGATCGACCCGATCAGCCGCATCGAGGGGCATTTGCGCATCGAGGTCAACGTCGACGGCAATAACGTGATTCGCAACGCGGTTTCCGCCGGCACCATGTGGCGCGGCCTGGAGCCGATCTTGAAGGGCCGCGACCCGCGCGATGCCTGGGCGTTCGTGCAGCGCATCTGCGGGGTGTGTACCGGCGTCCATGCGCTGGCATCGGTGCGCTCGGTGGAGGATGCCTTGGGCATCCAGATTCCGGCCAACGCCAATACCATCCGCAACATCATGCATCTGGCGCTGTTCGTCCACGATCATCTGGTGCATTTCTATCACCTCCACGCGCTCGACTGGGTGGACGTGGTGTCGGCGCTGTCCGCCTCGCCCAAGGCGACTTCCGAGTTGGCGCAGTCGATTTCGCGCTGGCCCAATTCGTCGCCCGGCTATTTCAGCGATGTGCAGGCACGTGTCAAGAAAATGGTGGGTTCCGGTCAACTCGGGCCGTTCCGCAATGGTTACTGGGGGCATCCGGCCTACAAGCTGCCGCCCGAGGCCAACCTGATGGCAGTGGCGCACTACATCGAGGCACTCAATTTTCAGCGCGAGATCGTCAAGATCCAGGCGGTGTTCGGCGGCAAGAATCCTCATCCGATGTGGCTGGTGGGCGGCGTGCCGTCGGCCATCAACGTGCACGGGGCGGGCGCGGTCGGCGCGGTGAATATCGAACGCCTCAACCTGGTGGCCGATATCGCCGAACGAGCCTTGGAGTTCACCGCCCAGGTATATGTCCCCGATCTGCTCGCCATTGCCTCGTTCTACAAGGACTGGTTCAAGCTGGGCGGCGGGCTGGCCGGCAAGAATCTGCTGTGTTACGGCGAATTCCCGCGCCGCGCCAACGACGACAGCAATGCCAGCCTGAGGCTGCCGCGCGGCGCCATTCTCGACGGCGACTTGTCGAAAATCCACGAGGTGGATTTGAAAGACCCGGCGCAGGTTCAGGAATTCGTCCCGCATTCGTGGTTCAAGTATCCCGACGAAAAAGCCGGCTTGCATCCCTGGGACGGCATCACCGAAATGGACTTCCGCCTCGGGGCGAAGACCCGTGGCGGCAAGAACGGCGAACGCATCGAAGCGCTCGACGAAGCGGACAAATACAGCTACATCAAGGCGCCGCGCTGGAAAGGCCACGCCATGGAAACCGGGCCTTTGGCGCGCTTGGTGATGGCTTACGTGGCGGGCGACAAGCGCATCAAGGAGTTGGTGGACGGCACCCTGAAGAAGCTCGATCAGCCCTTGCCGGCCTTGTTTTCCACCTTGGGACGCACTGCCGCGCGCGGCCTGGAAGGCTTGTGGGCGGCGGAACTCCTCAAGGAGGAAATCGCCAATTTGCAGAACGCCATCAAATCCGGGAATTCCTCCACCGCCAACACCGAAAAGTGGGACCCCAAGAGTTGGCCTGCCGAAGCGCGGGGCGCCGGTTTCTGCGAAGCGCCGCGCGGCGCGCTGGGCCACTGGATCAAGATCAAGGACGGCAAGATCGACAACTACCAGTGCGTGGTGCCTACCACCTGGAACGCCAGTCCGCGCGACCCGGCGGGCAATATCGGGGCCTACGAGGCGTCGCTGCTCGACGTGCCGATGGCCGACCCGCACAAGCCCCTGGAAATCCTCCGGGTGGTGCACAGCTTCGATCCCTGCCTGGCTTGTGCGACCCATGTGATCGGGCCGGACGGCGGTCCGTTGAGCGAAACGCAAATCAGCTAGGGGGACGCCATGTCAGGCTTCGTTCGCTATCACCGCATGCCGGAAACCGGGCTGGTGCCGCCGGTGAAGATTTACGGGCCGGGGGTGCGGCTGTGGCACTGGGCGAATGCGTTTGCCATCCTGGTGCTGGCCATTACCGGGTATTTCATCGGTGTCCCGCCGCCCTCGGCGATCGGCGATACCTCGACCCTTTACGTGATGGGCTGGATCCGTTTCTTCCATCTGGCGTTCGGCTACATTTTTGCCTTGTTGGCCATCTGGCGGCTGTGGCTGGTGTTTGCCGAAAAAGGCATCTCCTATCACCTGTTCCTGCCGGCCATCTGGCGCAAGGTGTGGCTGGACGGCTTTCTGTTGCAGATCCGCTGGAATTTTCTGGCCGCCAAGCCGGTGCGCTACGTCGGACTAAATCCGCTGGGGAACGTGACCATGCTGCTGATGTTCGTGATTCCCGGCGCGCTGATTATTCTCACCGGTTTCGCCATGTACGCCGAAGTGGCCGGCCACGATAGCTGGCAATACCTGCTGTTCGGCTGGGTGACCGGGATGGTCGGCAATACCCTCGATCTGCACCTGATCCATCGCCTGGCGATGTGGGTGATCGTGTGGTTTTCCATGGTGCACATCTACATCGCCCTGCGCGAGGACATCCTGTCGCGCCAGACGGTGGTGAGCACCATGCTGTCCGGCGAACGGCAGTTCCGCGAATGAACGGGACCGTGGTACTCGGCATCGGCAACAGCCTGTGGGCCGACGAAGGCTTCGGGCCAAAGACGGTGGCGCGCCTGCGGGATTTGGGGGCGCTCTCGGATGAAGTGGAAGCGGTCGATGGCGGCACCCAAGGCCTGTATTTGCTGCCCTTGGTGCAAGAGACGCGCCGCCTGCTGGTATTCGACGCCGTCGATTTCGGGCGCGAGCCGGGACAAATTGTGGTGCTGCGCGATGCGGAGATTCCGGCCTTTTTCGGTCAGCGTCCGTTGAGCCTGCACCAGACCGGTTTTACCGACGTGCTGGCGGCGGCGCAGTTGACTGAAAAAATGCCCGAAGCGGTGACGCTGGTGGGCGTGCAAATCGAAGACATCGAAAACTGGGGCGGCGATTTGACGCCGAAAGTGGCGGGTGCCATGGATGAGGCGATACGCCTGGGGTTGGCGGAACTCGCCGCCTGGTCTGAGAAAGGGTAAGAATCATGAACAAAGCCAATACATACGACGATTCCGACTTGAATTTCCTCGGTCAACTGGTGGTCGGCCTGTTCCGCGGTGTCGACAACGTGCGCATGAACAAGGTCGGCCATGCCATTACCGTAATGACCCTGTTCCTGCTCCTCGCCGGGGTGGGCGCCACGCTGCTCACCTTCAAGTCGGTAGGGGAGATTTCCGGGGTGTGGCGCGATTTCGATTCCGGCCTGGCACGGCGCATCGACCTGCTCGGGCATTTCGAGCATCACCTCGGCTACGGAGGCCTGGCGCAGCACTGGCCGGCGGCGCAGGCCGGCGACCCGGCGGCGAAACAGGCGGTAGCCGGGGATCTCGCCAAAGTGCGCGAGGGGATTCCGGCATTCTTGCTGGCCAAGCCCAGCGATCATGAAAAAACCGAGTTGGCGGTGCTGGAGCGAACGCTTTCCGCCTATGAACGCGCCTTGTCCAATCCGGGGGAGAAGGTCGATGTCGGCGTGGCCGTCGCGGCCTTGAACCACATCAAGGCGTCTCTTCAGGAGCAGCGCAAATCCGGCGCCGACGCGGTGGAGAATGCCATCTGGACGCTCTCCGCGACGGTCGGCGGGGTGATGTTCCTGGCCTGCCTGTTTCTCATGGTGTTCGGCCTGTTTTCCTTCTGGTTCATCCGCTTTCGCGTGGCCAAGCCGCTGATCGCGATCAATTCGACCATGAGCGGGCTGTCGTGCGGCGACACCGGGGTGGACGTGCCGTTCACCCGGAAAAGCGACGAGGTCGGCGAGATGGCTCGCGCCGTGCAGGTCTTCAAGGACAACGCCATCGTCAAGCAGCGCATGGAGGTGCAAAAAGAGCAGGTTACCGGCAGCGTGCGCCAGACTACCGACGATCTGGCGCATCTCACCAACAGCGTGCGCCAGGCGATGAACGAGCAATCCCACGCGGCGGCCGGGATGTCGTCGGCCACCGAGCAGTTATCGGTGAGCATCGACCAAGTCGCGCAAAATGCCGGCGATGCGCTGAAGATGACCCGTGAAACCGCCGAGGCCGTGGCGCAGGGCTTCGATGCGGTGCAGCAAACCATGGCGGCGATGAGCGAAACCTCGCAACTGGTGGTCCATGTCGCGGAAAAAATCCAGCAACTGGGTATCCAGAGCGAAAAGATTCAAAAAATCGTCGAAACCATCCAGGGCATTGCGCAGCAGACCGACCTGCTTGCCCTCAACGCCACCATCGAGGCGGCGCGCGCCGGCGAGACGGGGCGCGGATTCGCGGTGGTCGCCGACAGCGTGCGCCAGTTGGCGGAGGAATCGAATGCCTCGGCGCACGACATCAACACGATCCTCTCAACCATACGCGGCAGCGTCGACGAAGTGTCTTCCGACGTGCAGATCGCGTCCGGCAAGGCGCAGGGCAGCGCCGCCCAGTCGCGGGTGGTGGAAGGCGCGTTGCAGAAAATCCGTCAGTGTTCCGAACAGGTGGCCGCGGCGGTGAGCGATATCGCCAATGCCGCCCAGGAGCAAAGTACTGCGGGACGCGAAATCGCCAAGGAGGTGGAAACCGTCGCCAATTTGTCGGAAAGCACCCGCGAACAGGTGGGCAAGGTCGATGCCTTGGCCACCGACCTCAGCAAGAATGTCCAGAAACTGTCCGCGTAGAACCGGCGCGGGCGTTTAAGCCAGGGCGGATAGACCGTTCGCGAGGTTTTCTACCACCACCCGGTTGCGTCCCTGCTTTTTGGCTTCGTAGAGCGCCAGGTCGGCGAATTCGATCAGATTGTCCAGCCCTGCTTCCTTCATCCCCTCCGGCATCGCACATGCCCCGACGCTGGTGGTGAAGGGAATTCGGGTGCCGTTGGGCAGTTCGAGCGGGGTGTCCGCGATGACCTTGCGCAGCCGCTCGGCGAGAACGGCAACCCCTTCCATATCCGTGTCGGGAACCAGCACGCAGAATTCTTCCCCGCCGAAGCGGGCAAAGGTGTCTTGCTGGCGCAGGCAACGCTCGGCCAATACCTTGACGTGTTTCAGCGCGGCATCGCCGGCCAGATGACCGTGGGTATCATTGACCTGCTTGAAATGGTCGAGATCCAGGATGATCAGGCCCAAGGGCTGGGGATGGCGATGCGTCCTGGCCAATTCCTGTTCGGCCAGTTCGATGAAGGTGCGGCGGTTGTAGGCTTCGGTGAGCGAATCGAGGGTGGCGAGGCGGGTGATCTCATCGGAACGGCGGGCCTCGATCAAGAGCAGGAAACCGAAGGAAAAAGCCAGTCGGCTAATATCCCCGACCAGGAGGGTGACGGTCTGGAGCGGGGAGTTTTCGGGGAAAACAGGAATGCTGCCGGGATCGGTGAAGGCGATGACGGAACGTGCGATAAACAGGAAGGCAATCGCGGCGGCACTGATGCCTATGAGAAAGCGCAGGTTGCGCCAGCGGTCGCGGCGCGTTAAAAACAGGGCGGCGGCGGCCAGAAACTGCACGCCGAAGATCAGGCCGCTGGCAAGATTGCGGGCAGCGGCGTTATCCAGATTCGATTCGAAGATGATGACCGTCAGCGCAACCGGCAGGTATATCCACAGCGGCTTGACCGAGAATTCGAAAAATTCGCAAAAGGCATGCAGCAGTAACGAATAGCTCAGGGAAATCAGGGTGCCAGCCAGGACGATGGAAACGGCGCCGGGCGGATTGCCGCGTGCCACGAAAACCAGCCAGCCGATCGATTGAACGGCCAGGCTGGCAATCCACAAGTCGGTGGCGCGGGTGCGCCGGCCACGAAACGCTACGGCGAACAGGGTGCCGATTACCAGATTGTTGAGGATGAACAGAACCAGGATGGTGCGGATATCGAGCGTCATGGGTTGCTGTTCTCGGCAATGGTAAGCGTGCGTCGGGCAGAACGGGACGGCAATTGTGGCAGATTCGCCGAACAAAGCCAACGTAATGGATAGGGAGATTACGCTCCAGAGCGCCCCGCGCCGGAGCGAATGCCATTGCTGCGGGCATCGGGCCGGTAGGGAACAAGCTCCGTGCTGGCTAGCCCTTCAGGGAGTTGTCGCGATCAATAAGGGCGTAGGCGGAATGGTTGTGTATCGATTCGAAATTTTAGTTCCGACTAACCTTGTGTTTGCGGCAAAAGGTTGGCCTGCTCAGAAATTGCGAATCAATTCACTGTGTTGTCGCGCTCGATAAGCGCGTAGGCCGAATGGTTGTGAATCGATTCGAAATTTTCAGCTTCCACGGTGTAGGCGTCGAAACGCGGGTCGCGGTTGAGCGCGGCAGCCACGTCGCGCACCATGTCCTCGACGAATTTGGGGTTGTCGTAGGCGCGTTCGGTGACAAACTTTTCATCAGGACGCTTCAACAGGCCGAACAGTTCACAGGAAGCCTGTTCCTCGACCATCCGCACGATGTCCTCGATCCATACCATGGTGTTGGTGCGTGCCGTGACGGTGACGTGGGAGCGCTGGTTGTGCGCGCCGTAATCGGAGATTTTCTTGGAACACGGGCACAGCGAGGTGACCGGGATTACCACTTTCATGGTGAAGCGGTATTCGCCCTTGGCGATTTCGCCGATGAAGGTGACGTCGTAGTCGAGCAGGCTCTTTACCCCGGAAACCGGGGCGGCTTTGTTAATGAAATAGGGGAAGTTCATTTCAACGTGGCCGGATTCGGCCTCCAGGCGCACCACCATATCGCGCAGCATGGATTCGAAGGATTCCACCGAAATTTCGCGCTCGTAGCTGTTGAGAATCTCGACGAAGCGCGACATGTGGGTGCCCTTGAAATTGTGGGGCAGATACACGTACATGTTGAACCAGGCGACGGTGTGCTGGATGCCCTGGTCCTTGTCGCCGACCTTGACCGGGTGGCGGATGGACTTGATGCCGACCTTGTCGATGGCGATCTGGCGGGTATCCGCGAAATTCTGCACGTCGGCGATCGCTTCCTGCTCACAGACAGGGGCGTTGAGGTCGCAAGGGGTGTCGCAGTTGCTCATGAAAATTCCTTGGTGGTTCGGTCAAGTTTAGACCAAGTTTAACACAATTTAATTCTTGATTAAATTACTCGGGTAGGCGGCGCCGCACCGATGCGGCAATCCCTTCCGCGTTCAGCCCACAATTGGCGAGCAACAGGGCCGGGTCGCCGTGTTCGACAAAGTGATCGGGCAGGCCGAGGTGCAGGATGGGCACGCTGATGCCGAGCTGTGCCAGCACTTCCGCGACGCCGCTGCCGGCACCGCCCATCACGGTATTTTCCTCGACCGTCACCAGCAGGCCGTGGTCGTGCGCCAGTTGGACGATCAGGGCTTCGTCAAGCGGCTTGACGAAGCGCATGTCGGCGACCGTGGCATCGAGTTCATCCCCGGCTTTAAGGGCGGCGGCGAGCAGCGGGCCGAAAGCCAGCAGCGCGACCTTTTTCCCGTGGCGGCGGATTTCTCCCTTGCCCAGCGGCAGCGCCTGCATTTCCGCCTGCGGGGTAACCCCCGGCCCGGTGCCGCGCGGGTAGCGTACTGCGCTGGGGCCACTGTGCTGAAAAGCCGTGTAGAGCATCTGGCGGCACTGGTTCTCGTCGCTGGGCGCCATAATCAGCAGATTCGGCACGCAGCGCAGGAAGGAAATGTCGAAGCTGCCGGCGTGAGTGGGGCCGTCGGCGCCCACCAGTCCGGCGCGGTCGATGGCCAGGACGACCGGCAGGTTTTGCAGGGCGATGTCGTGGATCGCCTGGTCGTAAGCGCGTTGCAGGAACGTGGAGTAGATCGCCACCACCGGCTTGAGGCCTTCGCAAGCCATGCCGGCGGCGAAAGTGAGCGCGTGTTGCTCGGCAATGCCCACGTCGTAATAGCGATCCGCATAATCCTGGGAAAAGCGCACCATCCCTGAGCCTTCGCACATCGCCGGGGTGACGGCGATGAGGCGCTCGTCCTGGGCGGCCATGTCGCATAGCCAGTCGCCGAAAATCTGGGTGTAGGTCAGTTTGCCGCTGGTATTTTCGTCGAGTCCGGCATCCGGGTCGAACTTGGCAACGCCGTGGTAACGGCACGGATCGTCCTCGGCAAGCTTGTAGCCCTTGCCCTTCTGGGTGACGATGTGCAGGAGTTGCGGGCCGTTGAGCTTGCGGATGTTGGACAGGGTGGCGATCAATACGTCGAGATCGTGGCCGTCGATGGGGCCGATGTAGTTGAAGCCGAATTCCTCGAACAGGGTGCCGGGGATTACCATGCCCTTCACGTGCTCCTCGGCGCGCTTGGCGAGTTCCCAGATCGGCGGCGCGACGCTGCCCAGCACCTTCTCGCTGGTGCGCCGCGCGGCAGCGTAAAAGCGTCCCGACATGAGCTTGGCCAGATAGTTGTTGAGCGCCCCGACGTTGGCGGAAATCGACATGTCGTTGTCGTTGAGAACCACTAGCAAGTTGGTGTCCATCGCCCCGGCGTTGTTGAGCGCTTCGAAAGCCATTCCGCCGGTCATTGCGCCGTCACCGATAATCGCCACGCAGCGCCGATCCTGGCCTTCGCGTTGGGCGGCCACGGCCATGCCCAGCGCGGCGCTGATCGAGGTGCTGGAATGGCCGGCACCGAAGGCGTCGTATTCACTCTCGGAGCGTTTGGGGAAGCCGGCAATGCCGCCGAACTGGCGCAGCCCTTCCATGGCTTCGCGGCGTCCGGTGAGGATCTTGTGAGGATAGGTCTGGTGGCCGACATCCCATACCAGCCGGTCGAACGGGGTGTTGAACACGTAATGCAGGGCGATGGTGAGTTCCACCGCGCCGAGATTGGAAGCCAGGTGCCCGCCGGTACGGCTGACGCTGTCGATCAGGTAAGTGCGAACTTCCTCGGCGAGCTGCGCCAACTGCTTGCGTTCCAATGCGCGCAACTGGGTCGGGTCGTCGATGGTATGGAGCAGGCCGGTAGTCATCAATACTGCCGCTTGACCACGAAATCGGCGAGTTGGCGCAGGCGCAAGGCCCGCTCGCCGAAAATTTCCAGGGCGGCGAGGGCGTCGTGGTGGAGTTCGTCGGCAAAGTCGCGGGCGGTGGCGGCACCCAGCAGCGTCACGTAGGTCGGCTTGTTCTGTTCGGCATCCTTGCCGGCGGTCTTGCCCAGGGTGGCGGTCGGCGCTTCGGCGTCGAGGATGTCGTCGACCACCTGGAACGCCAGGCCGATGCATTTGGCGTAATGTTCCAGGGCGGCTTCGCCAGGCTTGTCCAGTTTTTCACCGCACAAGGTGCCGAGCTTGACGGCAGCGCGAATCAGCGCGCCGGTCTTGTGGATGTGCATGAATTCGAGTTCCGGCACCGACAGGGACTTGCCGACGCTGTCCAGATCGATGGCCTGGCCGCCCGCCATGCCGCGCGAGCCGGCGGCGATCGCCAGGTGTTTGAGCATTTCCAGCTGGGTGGCCGGGGCGTCGCACAATTCCTGGTGCGCCAATAACTGGAAGGCCAGGGTTTGCAGGGCGTCGCCCACCAGCAGCGCGGTGGCTTCGTCGAACTCCACGTGGCAGGTAGGTTTGCCGCGCCGCAGGTCGTCGTCGTCCATGCACGGCAGGTCGTCGTGAACCAGTGAATAGGCGTGGATCAATTCGACTGCGGAGGCGGCGATTTCCACGCGCCGAGCCGGCGCGGAAGTCAATTCCGCCGCGGCGAAGGCGAGCAGCGGGCGCACCCGCTTGCCGCCGCCCAGGACGGCGTAGCGCATCGCCTTGTGGAGACGCTGTGGGGCGAGTTCCGGGGCCGGCAGCAGGCCCGCCAGGACGGATTCCATGCGGGTTTGCAGCGCGCCGGACCAAGAGGGGAAATCAGCGCAGGAGGAGAAATCAGTTGTTGTCATCTTCAGTGGGAAATGCGCGTAATGTACCGGCTTCGAGAATTCGCACCTGCTGCTGGGCATCCTGCAAGGCACCCTGGCAGAATTGCAGAAGCTCGGCGCCGCGTTTGTAGGAGGTCAAAAGCTGTTCGAGAGGAAGCTGCCCGGCTTCCATGGTGGCGACAATTTGTTCCAACTCGCCGAGAGCGCTCTCGAAAGTCGGATTTTTGACTGCTTTGCTCATCTGCCGCTCGGGAAATAAACCGATAAAATAACGTACTTACGCGCCTTCGGTCAATGTCCGCAAGGGCTTGCATGGATTGCGCGGGTAGGGGGATTAAGGGAAAATATCAATTTTTCCCTCAACTTACTCGTTTGGCGAAGGTGTCCGACATCATGTCCTTGCTGGCAAATACTTCCGGTGTGCTGAAAACCCTGGATGGTGCGCCGCAGCTTCCGATCTCCTGGTATTTCGACCCTGCGGTTTACGAACTGGAAATGAAGCTCTTTTTCGAAAATGGCCCGTCCTACATCGGCCATGAGTTGCTGACCCCGGAGGTCGGCGATTATTTCGTGCCGGAATGGCTGGACAACGCCAAGGCGCTGGTGCGCGGCGAAAAAGGGGTGGAGCTGATTTCCAACGTGTGCCGCCACCGCCAGGCGATCATGTTGAAAGGGCGGGGGAAAAACGCCAACATCGTGTGTCCGCTGCATCGCTGGACCTATGACCTGCAAGGCAAACTGCTCGGCGCGCCGCATTTTAAAAGCGACCCCTGCCTCAATCTCGGCAAGACCCCCTTGCAAAACTGGAACGGCCTGCTTTTCTCGGGGCGCCGCGACGTGGCCAAGGACCTGGCTGCGCTGGGCGTCACGGACGACCTGGATTTTTCCAACTACAAGCTCGATAGCGTCAAGGTCGACGAATACAACATCAACTGGAAGTGCTTCATCGAGGTCTACCTGGAGGACTACCACGTGGTGCCGTTCCATCCGGGGCTGGGCAACTGCGTGGATTGCGATCAGTTGAAATGGGAATTCGGCAACTGGTACAGCGTCCAGACGGTGGGGGTGAACAGCGAACTGAAAAAGGTCGGCTCGCCCGCGTACGGCAAGTGGCAGGAGCAAATCCTGCGCTACAACCATGGCAAGCTGCCGAAATTCGGCGCAGTGTGGCTTACTTATTTCCCCAACGTGATGGTCGAGTGGTATCCCAACACGCTGGTGGTCAGCACCATCATCCCGCGTGGCATCGACCGTTGCACCAACGTAATGGAGTTTTATTATCCCGAGGATATCGTCCTCTTCGAACGCGACTATATCGAAGCCGAACAGGCCGCCTACCGGGAAACCGCCATCGAGGACGAGGATATCTGCCAGCGTATGCAGGACGGGCGGGCCGCTCTGTGGGCACAGGGAATCAACGAAGTGGGCCCTTACCAGGAACCCACCGAGATTGGCATGGCGCATTTCCATCGCTTCCTGCGTAGCGAAATGGAACCTTTCCTCAACAAGTAACCCGCAAATATGAAATCCGGCTGGATGGTGGTTGCCGGATTTCTGTTCGGCTGCATGGGCGTATTCGTCAAGCTCGGCGCGGAATTCTTTTCCAGCGCCGAGTTGGTGTTTTACCGTTCCCTGTTCGGCCTGATCTTCCTGATGGTCATCGTGTGGACGCGCCGCCTCCCCCTCGCCACGCCGGTATGGCGGATGCACCTGTGGCGCGGCTTGTCCGGTTTCGTCGCGCTGATGCTGTTTTTTTACGCAATCGGCGCGTTGCCCCTGGCGACGGCGGTTACGCTCAACTATACCTCCCCGTTGTTCCTGGCGTTCCTGTCGGTGCTGGTGTTGCGCGAGCGCTTTCATGTGCCGCTGGGCCTGGCCACCTTGCTGGGGTTTCTGGGCGTGGTTCTGCTGCTACAGCCGACTTTCCACGACAATCAATGGTTCGCCGGGCTGATGGGATTGACCTCGGGATTCTTTGCCGGCATCGCCTACCTCAACGTCAAGCAACTGGGGAAAATCGGCGAGCCGTCCTACCGCGTGGTGTTTTATTTTACCCTGCTCTCCACGGTGGGCGGCGGGCTGTGGATGGCGCTCCATACCTTTCACCCGATCACATCGCACAATATCTGGTTGCTGCTGGGGATGGGGACTACCGCCACGCTGGCGCAACTCGCCATGACCCAGGCCTATCAGGTGGGAAAAACCCTGGTGGTCGGCAGCTTGGCGTATAGCGCGGTGGTCTTCGCCAGCCTGTGGGGCATCCTGCTGTGGGGCGAAGTGCTGTCGGAGACCAGTTGGCTGGGCGTCGCGCTGATCATTTTTTCCGGTATCATCGCTTCCCATGCGGGCGCGCGGGTTGCCGCAAGCCCTGAATAAGGGAAGGGCAGTGTTTAGTTTTGAGTGTTTAGTGTTGAGTTGTCGAATGCGCTTTGCGCATATCTATTTCCAACACGCTGCGCCGCAGCGACCTCAACTAAACACTAAACACTCAACATTAAACACTGCTTTTTAGGAGTCGCCATGATTACCATTGAAAACCGGGAACATCTCGTCAACGCCGCCGTTTTCGGCGAATTTACCCTTGCCGACGTACATGATTTCGAAATGGCGGTGAATCATCACATCCGCTTCGAAGGACGGGTAAACATCCTCCTCGACCTGCGCGACATGGCCGATTTTTCGGTCGATGTGGCGTGGGAAGACTTCAAGTTCGCCCATCACCACCAGTATGATTTCTGGAAAATCGCGGTGGTCACCGATAATCGCTGGGTTGCCTGGACGGCTTGGCTGTCGAGCGCCTTCGTCGATGCCGGGATCCAGGTTTTCGAGGGTTACGAGCAGGCGGAAGCGTGGGTAATTGCCGCTTAGATTGAAAATGTCGCCCCCCCAAAAAAAAAGAGCCGGCAAAGTTGCCGGCTCTTTTTTTAACAGATGGAACAGCGCTTAGGGCAAAACGCTGTCGATCACTACATTGGCGCCCTGTTGGCCGACCTTTACCGCAGCGGATTTTCCTTGCAGGTCGCCGCTTTGCGCGGTGGCCTGGCCGGACTTGGAAATTCGCGCGGTGACGACGACTTCGCTCTGGGTCGACAGCTTGTCGCCGGAGGACATGGCCGAGGTGTCGTCGAGGGTGTAGTGGTACGGTAGCTTGGCGGCCTCGGTCTTGTCGATGGCGAGCGGCATTTTCGAGCCGGGCTTCTGGGCGAAAATAAACACGACGTCGTTCGGCTGGAACTGGCCGGCCAACTTTTTCCCGACCGTTACCGTGCCGCTGATCGCCGCGGAGCCGCCGCCGGCGGCAGGCTGCTTGCCTTTATCCGCGCTAGGCGCTTTGCCGAGCGCCGCTTTCTCGACATCCAGCAATGCGGCCTTGATGTCCCTGGCGTAGTCGCTGTCGGCGGGGATCAGCTTGAGCAGGCTCTTCCAGTATTCCGCGGCCTTGGCGTAATCCTCTTTCTGGAAGGCGGCGATCCCCGCCAGTTCCAGGGCTTTTTCGTCCTTGGGGTTGATTTTCAGGGCGGCTTCGATGAGCTCCCAGGGTTTGCCTTCGAAGGCCCGGCCCTGAGCCAGCGCCAGCACCTCGGCATAATCCGCCAGGATTCGCGCGTCGCCGGGCAACAGCGTGGCGGCCTTGGCATAGGCTTGGGAGGATTCGCGCCAGCGTCCCAGCGCGCCGTAGGAACGGCCCAGCATGGTCCAGCCGGTGGCATCGTCGGGTTTGCTCTTGAGCTTGGCTTCCAGCGTGGCGAGCATTGCCGTGGCGTCATGCTCGGCTTGCGTCGCTTCGGATGCGACGGACGAAGGATTCAGGGCGGCGGGGTTGCCGAGTGCCAGGTAAAATCCACCCGCCGCCGCGGGGAAGGCGAGCGCCACCAGCAGGCCCACCCACTTGCCGCCTAGCACGGCTTGGCTCTGGCTTTCGGCGACCGGCACGTCCTCGCTGAAGTTTTTCTCGATTTCCAGTTTGGCGCCCTGGTACTGTTCCTGATTCAATTCGCTGTTTTTCAGGTCGTTTTCCAGATCCTGCAACTGGTCGCGGTAAATGGCGATGTTCACCGCCATGCGATCGACGTCGCCGGAGTTCGGGCTGCGCCGCAACAGCGGCGGCAAGACGAAAGCCAGGGCCACCCCGCAGGCCAGGAAAGCCAGCAGGCCGAACAGCGCAACATTTCCCATTCCACTCATGATTTTTCCCCGTCCTTAGCAATGCCGAGCAGCCCTTCGACGCGCTTGCGCTCTGCCTCGGAGAGGTTTTGCTCCGCGACTTTGTCGCCGCGCCGCTTGAGATGGCGATAAAAGCCCCATACCGCACCGAACAGCAGGACGAAGGGGCCGAACCACAACAGCCAGGTTACCGGCTTGACCGGCGGCTTGTAGAGTACGAAATCGCCGTAGCGCTGGGTCAGATAGTCGATCACCTGGGCGTCGCTTTTGCCGCTACGCATCAACTCGCGAATCTCGCGGCGCAGGTCTTGCGCTAGGTCGGCGCGCGAGCCGGCCAGCGATTCGTTCTGGCACACCAGGCAGCGTAAATCCTCGGAAAGCTTGATCATGCGTTGCTCCAGCACCGGGTCTTCGGCCAGCGGCTTGGCTTCTTCGGCCCAGGCGGCGGCGGAAAAACACAGCAGAATGGCAACCAGCAGCGTCCTCATTTTTGCAACTCCTTGATCATCGGCAGCAGGGTTGTTTCCAGCGTTTCCTCGGTTACCGGGCCGGTGTGCTTGTGGCGTATCACGCCGCCCTTGTCGATCAGATAGGTTTCCGGCACGCCGTACACACCGTAGTCGATGCCGGTTCGTCCGTCCGGGTCGACCATTACCGCGGCATAGGGATTGCCCAGCCGTTGCAGCCAAGTCAGAGCCGGTGCGTCCTGGTCCTTGTAGTCCATGCCGTAGACCGGAACGATGTTGCGCTTGGCCAAGTCCAGCAGCACTTCGTGTTCCTGACGGCAGGAGGCGCACCATGACGCCCATACGTTGAGTAGCCATACCTTGCCGCGCAGGTCGGCGGGACCGATTTGCTGGGTCGGTTTCTGGAGTAGCGCCAAGTGGAAATCGGGGGCGGGCTTGCCGATCAGCGGCGAGGGCACCTCGCGCGGATTGAGCTTGAGGCCGATGGCGAAGAAGATCACCAGGACGATGAATATTCCAAAGGGAATCAGGCGCTTCATGCTTTCTCTCCTTTCTTGGCGGCGAGCGCCACGCGATAGCGCCGGTCGGTGATCGCCAGCAGGCCGCCCAACGCCATCAGCAGCGAACCAAGCCAGATCCACATGACGAAGGGTTTGTGGAACACCCGCACGCTCCAGGCGCCGTCTTCCAGCGCTTCGCCGAGGGCGGCATACACGTCGCGGGTGAAACCGTAGTCGATGGCAGCTTCGGTCATAGGCATACCCGACGCTTCGTATTTACGTTTTTCCGGGCTGAGGGTTGCCACCGGCTTGCCGTCGCGGGTCACCTCCAGGATGCCGCGCGACGCCCGGTAATTAGGACCGTCGTTGTAGGACACGCCCTTGAACTGGAAAGTGTAGCCTTGCAGCGCCACGGTGTCGCCAGGGCTCATGCGCACGTTGCGCTCAGCATCGTAGGAGGAAACCAGGGTGATGCCGACGATCACCATCGCCAGCCCGACATGCGCGGCATTCATGCCGAAGAAATTTCCCGACCAGCCCGCGCCGCTTTGCATCCGTGCGCGCACCGCGACGAAGGATGTGGCGGCGATCCACACCGCCAGCAACAAGCCCAGCGCCACCATCGGCTTCCAGCTCCCCATCGCCAGCGGCAGCAGCAAGGCGGACGCGACGCTCACCGCGAACGCCCATTTCAGGCGGGCCGCCAGTTCCGGGACGCGCGCGTCTTTCCAGCGCGCCAGCGGACCGATGCCGATCAGGAAAAACAAGGGGGCCATCAGCGGGATGAACACGCTGTTGAAATACGGCGGCCCCACGGAAATTTTGCCCAGCCCCAGAGCATCCATGAAGAGCGGATAGAGCGTGCCGAGCAGCACCGAACCGGTGGCGCACAGCAGCAGGACGTTGTTCACCAACAACATGGATTCGCGCGAGATCAGCGCGAAACGTCCGCCCAAGCCCACCTGCCCGGCGCGGAAGGCGAACAGCAGCAGCGAGCCGCCGATCACCACCGCCAGGAAGGCCAGGATGAACATGCCGCGCGCCGGGTCGGTGGCGAAAGCGTGTACCGATGACAATACCCCGGAGCGCACCAGGAACGTCCCGACCAAGCTCAGGGAGAACGCCCCGATGGCGAGGAATACCGTCCACACCTTGAAGCTGCCGCGCTTTTCCGTGACCGCCAGCGAATGGATCAGCGCCGTGCCGACCAGCCATGGCATCAGCGAGGCGTTTTCGGTGGGATCCCAGAACCACCAGCCGCCCCAGCCCAGCTCGTAATAGGCCCACCAGCTGCCCATCATGATGCCCAGGGTGAGGAATACCCACGCGGCGGTGGTCCAGGGGCGCGACCAGCGCGCCCAACTGGCGTCCAGCTTGCCGGACAGCAAGGCGGTGATGGCGAAGGCAAAGGCCACCGAGAAGCCCACGTAGCCCATGTACAGCATGGGTGGGTGCAATACCATGCCCGGGTCTTGCAGGAGCGGGTTGAGATCGCTGCCGTCGGCAGCAGCCGGCAACAGGCGCAGGAAGGGATTGGAAGTGGTCAGCAGGAACAGGATGAAACCGCTGCTAATCAGCCCCATCACGCCGATCACCCGCGCCGCCATGTCGTCGGGCAGATGCTTACTGAACAGCGTCACGCCTACCGTCCAGAGGGTCAGGATCAGTGTCCAGAGGAGCAGCGAACCTTCGTGCGAGCCCCAGGTGGCGGTGAAGCGGTAAATCGCCGGGAGCCGCGAGTAGGAATGCTGGGCGACGTTCAACACCGAAAAATCATTGGACAGGAAGGAGTAGGCGAGACAGCCGAACGCCGTCGCGACGAACAGGAACTGGGCGCGCGCCGCCGGCTTGGCGACCGCCATCCAGCGTCCGTTGTTGCGCGCCGCGCCCACCAGCGGCAGGACGGCTTGGGTCATCGCCAGCAGCAGCGCGAGGATCAGGGAAAAATGTCCGAGTTCTGGAATCACAATAATCGCTCCAAAAAATGGTAATGGGGGATGAGTGATGGGGAATGGGTAGGGAATTTTTCCCATTACCCATTCCTCATCACCGTTTCAGAGTTTTTTCCGCCTTGGCGGCCTGTTCCAGCGCGCTGGCGGCTTCCGGCGGCATGTAGTTCTCGTCGTGCTTGGCGAGCACCTGCTCGGCGGTGAAAATGCCGTCCTGGCCGAGACGCCCTTCCGCCACCACGCCTTTACCTTCCTTGAACAGGTCGGGAAGGATGCCCTTGTATTGCACCGTGATGGCCTGCGCGGTATCGGTGACCTTGAAGCGCGCCGTCACGCCGTCCGGCTCGCGTTTGACGCTGCCGGCTTCGACCAGCCCGCCGATGCGAAAAGCTCGCCCGTGCGGGGCTTCGCCCTTGCTGATCTGGGTCGGCGTATAGAAAAACACCAGGTTGCTGTTGAAGGCGTTGAGTACCAGCGCGGCGACCGCGCCCAGTCCAATTACGCCGGCTGCAACCCATGCCAGTTTTTTATGCCGCGTCTTCATCCTCGTCCCTTACCTTGCCGAATTCCACTGCGCGGCGCGCTTGCGCCAACGCCTGCTTGCGATGCAAGCCGAGCATCCATACCTCGCCGGCGACCAGCGCCGCCGTCACGCCGAACGAGCCCCACACGTACAGCGCGTAGCCGCCCATGTGCAGAAAATCCGTGAGACTGTTCCAGTTCATGCTTTCTTCTCCAGCATCAGCGCGACCCATTGGCTGTTGCGCTCGCGTTCCAGGATGATGCAGCGCACCCGCGAGAGCGCCGCCGCAATCGCGTACATCCACGCCGCCAGCGCCATCACCAGCATTCCCACCAGCATCATGGTGGCCATGCTGGGCGCCTTGCTCATGCTCACCGATGCGCCCTGGTGCAGGGTGTTCCACCATTTCACCGAGAAATAGATGATCGGTACGTTGATGACGCCGACCAGGGCGATCAGCGCACCGGCGCGGTCGGCGCGGCGCGGATCGTCGATCGCGGCTTGCAGGGCCATGAATCCAAGATAGAGGAAAAATAGGATGAGTTCGGAAGTGAGCCGTGCATCCCATACCCACCATGCGCCCCACATCGGCTTGCCCCACAGCGCGCCGGTCCACAGCGAGACGAAGGTGAGCATCGCGCCGGTCGGGGCCAGGGCGCTCGCCATCATGAACGACAGGCGGGTGTTGAAGGCCAGCCCCAGCGCGGCCCAGCACGCCATCACCACGTAGATGAACATCGACATCCACGCCGCCGGGACATGGATGAAAATGATGCGGTATGCCTCGCCCTGCTGGAAATCGGTGGGCGCCAGGAAGAACGAGATGTACAGGCCGACCCCGCACAACAACGCGGCGGCCACGTAAAACCACGGAACCAGCTTGCCGGCGAGGTCGTAGAACGTCGCCGGAGAAGAATATTTGTACCAGTTGAAAGAGGTCATTTTTTGCAGGCGAGAGCCGAGAGCGGCGGGTGGGGAGCACAACCGGCTCGCCACTCGTCACCCTCCACTCGCCACTCTCCTATCTCACTCAATTGAAATCCGTAGCGCCGCCGCCACCGCCCACGGCGCCAGCATGAACGACATGATCAATATCCCGCCCAGCAGCGACAAATGCGCTTCCGAACCCAGGCCGGAGATTGCTCCGTCCACCGCGCCCGCGCCGAAAATCAGCACCGGAATGTAAAGCGGCAGCACCAGCAGCGAAACCAGCACCCCGCCGCCGCGCAGCCCCAGGGTGAGTGCCGCGCCGATTGCGCCGATCATCGACAATACCGGCGTTCCCAGCAGCAGCGACAGCATCAGCACGCCCAGCGCTTCGCCGGGCAGGTCGAACTGGATGCCCAACACCGGCGCCATCAGGATCAGCGGTACCCCGCTCACCAGCCAATGCGCGAGAATCTTGCCGGTGATCCACAACACCGGTTGCGCGGGCGTCAACATCAGTTGTTCGAGAGTGCCGTCGGCATGGTCGGCGGCAAACAGCCTTCCCAGCGCCAGCATGGCGGCCAGCAGCGCGGCTACCCACACCACTCCGCCGCCCATCAGGCGCAACAGCTTGGGGTCCGGCCCCACGCCGAGCGGAAACAGGCTGGCGACGATCACGAAAAAGAACAGGATGGTCAGCACGTCGCCGCGCCGCCGCATCGCCAGCAACAGGTCGCGGCGGATCAAGGTCAGCACGATGTTCATGCCGACAGCCTCAGCACGCCGGGGGTGATCCCCGCTACTTCGAGGGGCTGATGGGTGGTCAGCATCGCCATCCCGCCCTCGGCGAGATGCTCGCCCAGCAGGGTTTGCACCAATTGGGCCGCCGCCACGTCGAGCGCCGTGAGCGGCTCGTCGAGTATCCACAGCTTGGCCCGCGACAGGGGAATTCGGGCCAGCGCCACGCGGCGCCGCTGGCCCTGGGACAGCACCTTGGCCGGCAAATCGCGGCAGTGCCCCACGCCCAATCGCGCCAGGGCGAGTTCCGCCGCCTCGCGGCTGACCGGATCGCCCGCCAGGCGGCAGGAAAACTCCAGGTTTTCCCACGCGCTCAGGTCTTCCTTGATCGCCGGGGCGTGGCCGAAATAAGCCATCTCCGCGTGAAACGCCTCGCGTTCCTCGCTGGTCGGCTCGCCGCGCCAGCGGATTTCCCCGTGGGCCGGAGCCATCAGGCCGCACACCATGCGCAGCAGGCTGGTCTTGCCGCTGCCGTTGGTGCCTTGCACCAGCAGCAGTTGCCCGGCATCGAGCACAAAGTTGAGGCGGCTGAACAAAGTGCGGTCGCCTCGAACGCAGGCTAGGTCTTTACCTTCCAGCATATATGCGAAAAATCAAAAAGGAGTGATTCTAGAGCAAGATTTTCGAAATGGGTAAAACATCGTCGAGTTAGGTGGATAGAGGCAAATTCGAATCATTTGGCGGAATCCTGGGTTAACTTGCGTGGAAGGCGATGTCGTTGCGACGAGAACTACTAATGACAGTGGGAGATGCAGATTGTTCCCATAAAAAAAACAGGGCCGGACGAACCGGCCCTGCTGCGACTCTCGATAATTTTCCAATCGGAGGAATTTACTCAGAAATTATGGAGATACGACAAACCGACGGTATGTACCGTATAGTTGAACGGTTGTTCGCCAGAAGGCAGGACGCCTGCCAAGCCGCCATACTGCATGGCGTCATAGGAGTAATCCTTGGATTTCATGTGCAGGTAGGCGTAACCCACCCGCACCGACGAAGCCTTGTCGATCGCATATTTGCCATTCAGACGCAACTCAACCGTATCGGTGGTAACCGAGGGAAGGTCGGTAGCGGGAATGAAGAACGCGGCGACCGTCCCGGCAGGCGCACCGGCAACCGCGTAGGGGTTGTTGGCATAGTTGCCGCCGGTGTAGTTGCTGTCGGAACGCGCGCGGGTAAATACCACGTCGCCCACAATGTCGAGCCTGCCGCCCATCAGGTTCTTCTGCTTGACGGAAAAGCCCAGGGTATCGACCTTGTCTTTGGCGTTGGAACTCCAGTCCAGGCACTGCATCCCGCCGTTGGCTGCATCGTACTTGTTGCTGGCGTTGCGGCTCGCGACGCTGGTGTAGCAGCCGCCGCCGGCGATTGCGGTAAAGCCGTTCACGTTGGTTGCGGCGCTGTTGGCGGTATAGGTATTGCCGGCGCTGAGAGAACGTTGATCCTCATAGCTGTAGAACATGCTGAAGCTGAGATTTTCGGTCGCCGCATAGGTGCCGTCGAGGTTGAACGCCCAGCTCTTGGCTTCCTTCAAGCCGTAAACCGAGTTGGCGTAATCGTCCAGGTTGAAATCCAATCCACCCTGCACCGACAACTGCTCGTTGGCCTGCCAATTGACTGAGGTACGGACCTTGTCGCGATTGCGGTCCGCCATGTTGTACCTTCTCATGCCCGGCAATTCGCTGATGCGGTTGCCGTTGGCGTACAGGGCGTTACCCAGCGCATTGTTGTTGGCAAAGAAGTACGCCAATGCGCTGCCGGCGGGCGCCGCCGGGGCGAGGCCGGACAACGGGCCGTAGCCGGTCAGGCCGGCCGCCATCATGGTGTTATAAGCGGTTGATCCCGCCGGGGCGCCGGTAGGCGTCTGGTTGGCCATGGGAACCAGGGCGAGGAAGGCGTTCTCGTTATAGTTGTCCACCTTGCGCTGCGAATAGGCGTAGCCGATCTTGCCGCTGACGTCTTCGACGACGTGGGCGCGCCATTCGGCGCGCAAAGTGTTTTCCTTGGTGGTGTTCGCGTCGGCGCAGTCGATCCAGGAACCGTTGCAGTAGCGGTCGATCTTCTGGAAGTCATAGCCGACCTTGATCGCTTGCCCCTTCATCACCTGATAATCGCCGTCCAGGTTGAACTGGTTGATTTTCTTGCTGTACGGGCGGTTGGCGTTGATGTTGGCGCCGCTACCCAAACCACCGGTAGGCGTCCAGCCGAGCGGGGCGCTGCTGAAGACCGAGGTGCCGCTCTTCGATTCGCCCGCCTCGTAGTACGCATAGTTGTTGACCGAAGTGCGGTTGTCGCGGTCGTCGAACTTGTAGTTGGCGGTAATGTTCAAGTCCTTGATGGGCTTGGTGGTGAGCTTCATGTTGAAGGCCTTGGTGATGACCAGGCCGTTCAGCGAGTTGGCCGGCACACCCGATCCCAGTTCCGAGCCGCTGGTGATGAACGAGTCGTTCTGCGTATTGCGCGAATACGCCCCGTTCATCACCAGTTTGGTGGTTTTTGAGAAATTGTAGCCGCCGGTCAGGCTCAACTGGTGAAACTCATTGCTCGGCGCGCTACTCATGGTGTTGGTGGTAAACCCGCTAGTCGCCCAGTTCTGCCACGCCATGGAGCTGACGTTGTTCTTGAAAACCGAACCGTAATACGCGGCCTGCAGGAACTTGTTCTCGCCGGTGTAATTCATGCTCATGTTGTACTGATCGTGGGATTGGTCGATCAGGTCGGGAATGACCATGGAGATGTCGCCGCCGGTATTCCGGGAGACGGTCCCCATCGGCTTGTAACCATCCTTGTTTTCATGGCTGAAGCTGGCCTTGAAGTTCCATTGGGAATCGATGAGGTAGTCGATTCCACCGTCGTACTTGGCACGCTTGGTATAGAGATTGAAGTTCTGGAAAGACGGCAAATCGGCTTTCTGGATTGCCGCCATGGACGCCGATTGCGCTGCGGTGGGCGTCACGATCTTGCCGGACACTAAGGCATTCGCACTGGTTACTTCCGGCGACAACCCGCGCGCATTGGCCGCTGTTGGACTATTTTGCAGTACTGTCGGTACTAGCCAAGTGGAGGGCAGGGTGAGTTTATTGGTGCCCAGCCCCTGGTAAGGGGACATATAGCTGTCGGAACGGTTTCTCAACAACTCGTCATAGCCGAAGTTGATGCGGAATTTGCCTTGTTGTCCGCCCTCGACGGTTACGTTACGGGTTTCCAGCCCCAGATCGGTGGCCGTAGCACGCCAGTGCATGGCGTCTTCGCTATCGATAGCGCCGCCGCCGTGCATCTCGATGTTGCCGATGGCGTAAGCGCCTTTTTTCTCAAGGCCGTTGTATTCGCCGGCCTTGTAGGAACCGCTGCCGACGTTGCCGACCCCGATTTCCACGGTATTCACCGGCTCGATTAATTCCTTTACATGCGGGTCGGCAAGGTCAGGCCCCGCCGCCGCATAGGCAAACTGCGCCACGGTCATCGCGATGATCGCACCGTGAACCGCCACCACCGACGCCCGGACTTTCATACTGCTCTGATGCTTGTTCATGTCGTGCTCCCAGATTCGTTTAGGTTAGCGTTGGTATTTGGCACCGGCCGGATGGTTGGAACCATGAACCAGCATGTGACAATTCAAGCAGGCACGGGCCGTGGTTTGAGCACGCGCACCGGCGCTAGCCAGCGGCAGCGCTCCATTGATCGTGGTCACGTTGCCGCTTTGCAGGTTGGCGCCACTGTTGATCTGATTGCCGTGATCGCCGCTATGGCATTCCTGACACAGCCACGGCACGCGCGCCTTCAACAACGGTGCGGTGACCGAACCGTGCGGGGTGTGGCAGTTGTTGCAGTCGTCGGTGACCGGACCATGCTCCCACAGGAAGGGGCCGCGTTTTTCGGCGTGGCAGGTGTAGCAGGTTTCGTTGAGGGTGTTCTTGACCAGCATTTTCGGCCCGGTGGAGCCGTGCGGATTATGGCAATCCGAACACGACATCTTGCCCGCGTTGAGCGGATGGGTGGAAATGCGATGGGTCTGAGCACGCTCGGTTTTGTGGCAGGTGAAACACACTTCGGTCTGAGTGCGCTTGTTCAGCACCGGATCAGCCTTGGCATGAGTGGTGTGGCAAGAGGCGCAGGCGACGTCGCGGCTTTCATGCTGGCTGCCTTCCCAGTGATTGCGCTTGCCGCCCGAGTTGGCGTGGCAGGCCATGCAAGAACTGTTTTGCTCCTTGGCATCGGATGGATGGAACGCGCCGGTTTTCGTGCCAAACACAATATCCGGCGGCTGGCGGCCTTTAGCCTTGGGGTCGCCGTGCAGATGCTTCTCGCTCTTGCCATGGCAGGATTGGCAGGTGGGCGCGTGGGAATCCGCCCTCACGCCGTGGCGCGTCTGGTAAATCGCCAGAATCGGCTTGGTTTCGCTTTCGTCGTGGCAGCGCGTACATACCGCGTCTTCCTTCAGGGCCGTTGCTGCCTGGCCTGCTTGTTTGCCCTGTGGTTGGGGCGCCTCGGCAGCCACTGCGGATTGGAATCCGCCCAGACAACCGATCAATGCGCCGACCGCCATCGCTTGTTTAAGAAAATTCATTTTACGACTCCCTCGTTATTGTTGCTCGCGGCTCCAGCCAATCAGGCCCGAGCCACCGACTCACTGGGCCAGGATCCATT
Source organism: Sulfuricella sp. (assembly GCA_018336195.1). Classification (GTDB taxonomy): domain Bacteria; phylum Pseudomonadota; class Gammaproteobacteria; order Burkholderiales; family Sulfuricellaceae; genus JAGXQV01. Next base: position 28,315 of record JAGXQV010000055.1, read on the forward strand.
CCACCAGGTTCTTGACCTGATCCATGTCCTTGTACTTGGCGACCTTGTGTTCTTCCTCATGCCCATCGCTGAGTTTGACCTTTAGGCCCGAGGTGATGTGCTTGACCAATTCGTCGGCGGCATTCGCCTTGTCCTTGTACTTGTAGGCAACTGCCTGGTAAGACGGGCCTTCCTTTTTCTTGCTGACGTGGTGGCATCTCAGGCAACTGTTTTTGCGTGCCAGGAGTTTGGCCGCGCCTGCATCGACGGCAAATGCCGAGGAGGAAAACGAGAATGCCAGTGCCCCGGCCAAAAGACCGAGTAGTATCGGGTTGCGCGCTTGATTAGCCATTTGCATCTCCTATACGAATAATTGTTTTCTCTGTACGCCATTTGCTTCGGCATCGCTGGCTTGTTCCGCAAGGTTCGTGCCATTGCTCCGCTAACCTCCTGGACTTCTCCGTTGGCAGGTGACTTGTTCTGATTTTTTCAATAAATAACAGAGGGGGCGCGTTTTTGTGGAGAGCGATCGGGGCTATTCAAAAAATGTACGGAGCCGTAAATTGATTTGTTGGGGTACGATGCGTTACATTTCGGTAACGTAAAATTACAAAACCTAACCCGGTATTACGTTTGTGCTCTGATATGACTGATGTTTTTTTGGACTCGACAGGCTACCGGGCGGGAAGGCATGGGAATTGCACAATGCTTAAACATGAAATGTCCCAGTCTCGGAAAGAGGCGTGGCTGACGACTATTTTTTCCGGGTTTTTCGTCATTGCCCTACCGTCTGTGGGGAATCATTGAAGCAAATGAAACGAGATAACCGTGCATCTATTTACTGGATCTCGTGATGTCACCATGCGGTAACGGCAGATTGTCCGGAAATCTCAAGGCGTTACCGTTTGGTTACGCGGCGGCGGGATGTTTGGCTTTTTCGCGATTCATCGTCGGGTTGGCGCTATGTTTGACGTCCGGGTGGGGGTTCGCCGAGGGCACCCCATCGCCGCTACGCATCGGCCTGACGCCGGCGATTGTCCACGACCAGGATAATTTCCTGGCGGACTGGCGCGACTATCTGCAGAGCAAGCTGGGGCGTCCGGTGGAGTTCGTTTCGCGAAAAAACTATCGGGAAATGATGGACTTGCTGAAGCGGAAAAAACTCGATTTTGCCTGGCTGTCGACTTACCCCTACGTTTACCTGGAGCACTTTCATTACGTTCGTCCAGTCGCCACGCCTTTATACCAGGGACGGCCTTATTACCGCGCTTACCTGATCGTCCCCGCTTCCAACCGTCAAACCGGCTCGTTGCGGCAACTGAAGAACAAGGTCTTTGCCTATACCGATCCCTTTTCGAATACCGGCTATCTTTTTCCCCGCTATCGCCTGCAAATGGTCGGCGAAAGCCCGGATGCCTTTTTTCGCAAGACCTTTTTCACTTGGTCGCATCGTGACATCGTCAATGCGGTGGCGCTCGGCCTGGCCGATGGCGGCGCACTCGACAATTTCGTGTGGGATGCCTTGGCGAAAAGCCATCCCGATCTGGCCCGGCAAACCCGTATCGTCGAAAAATCCCCGGAATACGGCTTTCCGCCGATCATCGCGCAAAGCTCAATCAGCCAGGAGGATTTCGCCGCGCTCCAGCGTGTCCTGCTGGATATGGCCAACGACAAGGAAGGCGGCGCGCTGCTCAAGCGCCTCGCTCTCGACGGTTTCATCGTGCCCGACCCCAAGCTGTACGGCGGTGTCCTGCAGATGATGAAGGCGGTTGGAGATCTATGAACTTCTTCCTTAACCTCAGCTTCCGCTACAAGGTGCCGCTGTGGGGCAGCGTGTTGATCGTCGTCACCGCGCTTGCCGTGTCGGCCTCGTTGATGATGGAATCCTACGACGAGCTCAAGGAGGATTTGCTGATCGACTCGAAAATCCTCGGGCGTTCGCTGGCTACCAACCTGTTTCCCGCCTTGCTGCACGACGATATCTGGCATGCCTTCGAAATCGTCAGTGCGCCGATACTCGACGTTCATTCGACCCAGATCCCCGCCGAGTCGATCCTGGTCGTCGATAATGCCCGCCGCGTGATCGTTTCGGCCCACCCCAAGAAAGCGCCGATGCTCGCCGACCTGCGCGATCTGGGTTCGGATTACGCGGCGCTTGCCGAACGTATTGCGGCGGGCGGAGAAAATGCCGATTCGGTCGTCGAGTTGCCCGGCTCCCGATATTATTATTTTCTTACCCCGATTTCCGACGGAAGCACCCAACTTGGCACGCTGATTATCGTTTACCCCCAAAACGTCTTCATGCCGCGCTTCCTGACCATCGCCGGGCACGGCCTGAGCGTCGGAGCCGTGGTGCTCGCCATCCTGCTCCCCTTCAACTGGTATTGGGGGTGGCGGATGACCTTGCCGTTGGCGGAATTGACCAGCCGGATGGGGGAGATCGGGCGGCAATGGCCGGCCCGCCTCGATCCCGGTCTATACGCCCACCGCGACGAGCTTGGCCGGTTGTTCGAGGCGTACAACCAGATGCTCGTCGAACTCAAGGCCAAGCAGGCGCTCGAAGCCCAGGTGGTGCAATCCGAACGGCTGGCGGCGCTGGGCCAGTTGGCCGCCGGCATCGCCCACGAAATCAACAACCCGCTTTCCGGAATGCTCACCGCCATCGACACCCTCAAGCATCATAGCGACGCCGATCCGCGCACCCTCAAGACCATGGACCTGATCGAGCGCGGCCTCAGCCACATCAAGGACACCGTGGGTGCGCTGCTGGTCGAGGCGCGAGTGAAAAGCCGCAACTTCGCCCCGCAGGATATCGAAGACATCCTCACCCTGATTTCGCCGCAGGCCCGCCACAAGGCGCTGCACCTGACCTGGCACAACCAGCTTGGCGAGGAGATCCCGGTACCCGCCACGCTGTTGCGCCAGATCATCATCAACTTGCTGCTCAACGCCGTGCAGGCTGCCGCGCAACAGGGCGAAGTGGCTTTCGATATCCACCTCAGCGATGGGTACCTGCATTTCGCGGTGAGCAACGACGGGAAAATGCTCACCGAAGAGCAGATCGCCCATCTTTTCGAACCTTTCTCGCCCTTGAGCGAAGAGGGGCACGGTCTCGGTCTGTGGGTCACTTATCAGATCGTCCATCAACTCGGCGGCGTGGTTGCCGTAGCGCGGGAATCCGCCGAGCGGATGCGTTTCACCGTCGATATTCCCTTGGGAGGTTCCCTTTGAACGATAGCCCTTTCCGCATCTGCCTGATCGAAGACGACGAAATCATGGGCGAGGCTCTGTCCGACCGCTTTCTCCTTGAGGATTTCGAGTGCGACTGGGTCAAGAGTGGGCAAGCCGCGCTCGCTGCCCTCGCCGCCAAGGACTACGACGTGGCGATTTGCGACATTCAATTGCCGGACATCAACGGCGAGGATCTCTACGTCCAACTCAAAAACTCCGCCAAGACGCTCCCGCCGTTCGTCTTCACCACCGGCTACGGCACCGTTGACCGGGCGGTGCGGCTGCTCAAGCTGGGCGCCTACGATTACCTCACCAAGCCCCTGGATATCCACGCCCTGCTCGATACGATCCGCAGTCTGTGCCTGCGCTCCCGTCCAACCCTGAGCGGCGAGCAGACCCTCGGGATTTCCAGCGCGATGCGCGCCATCGAAGGGCTGCTGCCGCGTCTCGCCGAAACCCCGGCCTCGGTGCTGATCTCCGGCGAATCGGGGGTCGGCAAGGAGCGCTTGGCGCGTGCCTTGCACCAGCAGGGCGATCCCGGTGGGCAAACTCCCTTTATCGCCGTCAATTGCGGCGCGCTCAGCGAGGGGCTGCTGGAAGCCGAGTTGTTCGGTCACGTCAAGGGCGCTTTTACCGGTGCGGTGCGCGACCGCAAAGGGGTTTTCGAGTTGGCCGACGGTGGAACCCTGTTTCTCGACGAAATCGGCGAAACCTCGCCGGCCATGCAGGTCAAGCTGCTGCGCGCCATCCAGGAACGCCAGATCGTCCGGGTCGGCGGCGAAACCCCGATATCCCTGAATATCCGCCTGGTCTGCGCGACCAATCAGGATCTCAAAAAAATGGTCGAAACCGGCAAGTTCCGCGAAGACCTCTACTATCGCATCCACGTCGTCCACCTCCATATCCCCCCGCTGCGCGAACGCAAGGAAGACATCCTGTGGCTGGCGAAACGCCTGCTCGACGAGTGGGCGAGCCTCCATTCCGACCCGCGCACCCTCCATCCCCTCGCCGAGATCGCCCTGCTCGACCACCCTTGGCCGGGCAACATCCGCGAACTCAAACACTGCCTGGAGCGCGCCTGCGTCCTCACCCAGCAAAGCGTGCTGGGCAGCGATGCCCTGTTTGGCGACGCTACCTCCCCGCATGCCGAGCCTGCGCCGGTGAACGGCATGCTCACCGACTACCTGCAAGCCTGCGAAAAGAAATATATCGAAGACACCCTGCGTGCCAACACCGGACGCATCACCGAAACCGCCACGCAACTCGGTATCAGCCGCAAAAACCTGTGGGAAAAGATGAAGAAGCTGCAAATTCCGGGGAAAAGCGGGCAGTAAATCTACCCCCGCGGATGATGTTCGGCGTGGAGCTTCTGTAGTCTCTCGCGGGCGACGTGGGTGTAGATTTGGGTGGTCGAGATGTCGGCGTGGCCGAGAAGCATCTGCACCACCCGCAAATCGGCACCGTGGTTGAGCAGGTGGGTGGCAAAGGCGTGGCGCAGGGTGTGCGGCGACAGGCTCTTGGTGATGCCGGCCCTGCTGGCACGGCGTTTGATGAGATACCAGAAGGCTTGGCGGGTCATGGCTTCGCCGCGCTGGGTGACGAACAGGGCGTCGCTGCTCCGCCCGCCCAGCAGGGCGGGGCGCTCTTCGCGCAGGTAGCGGGTGACCCACGAATTGGCTTCTTCGCCGAGTGGCACCAGGCGTTCCTTGCCGCCTTTGCCCATCACCCGTACCACCCCGTCGCTCAGGCTGATTTCGGTGGTTTTTAGGGTGACCAGTTCGGTGACGCGCAAGCCGCTGGCATAGAGAATCTCCAGCATGGCCCGGTCGCGCAGGTCGAGCAGTGCGGCGATGGGAATGGAGAGCAAGGCGTCGACATCCGCTTCGCTGAGATTTTTCGGCAGGGGGCGCAGTTGCGTGGGCGAGTCGATGCGCAGGGTGGGATCGACGCCGATCTGGCCGGTGCGCAACAGGTAGCGGTAAAAGCGCTTGAGGCTGGAAAGCTCGCGGCTGGCGGTGCTGGGGCGGGTTTTAGCGACCCGGAACTGGTGCCCCAGATAGGCTTGCAGGTCGGCTTCGCCGACTTCGAGTAAGAGGTTCTTGCCCTGTGATTTCTCCAGCCACTGGGCGAACAGGGCAAGGTCGCTGCGGTAGCTGTCGAGGGTGTTGCGCGCCAGGCCGTCTTCCAGCCACAGGGCGTCGCAGAAGCCGTCAAGCAGACTGGCGTTGTTCATGGGCGAGGAGCCAGCGTTTGATGGCTAATGGGTCGCCGTCGCCGCTGTTCATGAAGCCGCCCAGGCCGGTCCCGCCCACCACTCGGTGACAGGGGATGACCACCGGCAGGGGATTCGCGCCGCACGCCTGTCCCACGGCGCGGGGGGCGGTGCCGAGCCGGGTTGCGAGTTGGCCGTAGGTGAGGGGCGCGCCCGCCGGGATTTCGCGCAATCCGCGCCAGACTTTTTCGCGAAATGGCGTGCCGTGGGTTTCGATAGGCAGGTCGAAGCGAAAGTCCGGATCTTTCAGGTAAGCAGCGAGTTGCGCACAGGTTTGCCGTGCGGTGTCATCCTGCGGGGCGAGCGCGGGGGTGGCGGCGGGGAGGAAGTCGATGCCCACCAGTTTGCCCTGGGCGGTGCGGATGCCCAGCGCGGCGCAAGGCAGGGTGAAAATCGCTTGATAGGTCATGGTTTGAGCAATCCCTCGTAAAGCCGTTGTGCATCTTCTGGAAGATCGGCCCGCATCAGGCTGTCGGCCGCCAGTCGTTGCGCCCGGGTACCCGAGGCGCGCAGGAAATATTCGGCGGCCTGGGCGTGTTCGCCGCGTGCGGCGGCGGCTTGGCCGAAGGCGATCAATAATTCGCTGCGCCGGGCTTTATCCGCCGCCTGGATTTGTTCGAGGAGTGGCGCTTCGCCATCCGCCTCGCCGGCAAACAGGCGTACCGCCGTGATATCCAGCCCCTTTCCCATGAGCATCGCGGCCAGCCGGACCTTGCCGGCATTGCGTATTTCCGCGCTGGCGCCGCGCCGGGCGAGGAAGGCGAACAGGCCACGCGCCGCCAGCGGCTCCGCAGTGGTGTTGTTCACCGCCAACTCCAGCCACAAGTTGTCCTCGCCGATCAGCAGTTGGGCGCGATTCGCGGATTCCAGACCGAGTTCCTCATAGACTTTCCACAGGGTGGCGGCCCGCGCTCCGAACAGGCCGTCTTCGCTTACCACGGCGAGGTTGAGGCGACGCTCCAGCGCTTCGACCTGGAGGGCGGAGTTTTTCAGTTGTTCGCCGGCCAAGCCGATGATTGCCCAGTACCCGGCCAGTTCCCTGCCGGTGGGCTTGGCGGGAGGCAGGGGCGGGGCAAGCTTGATGGGTTTCCTGCTGCTCTTGTCCGGCAGCGCAAGAGCCGGTGTGGGTGGCTCGATGGCGCCGCGGGCCGCGGCGATGGCGGCTTCCGGGCTGAGTTGGGCGGTTTTCATGCGCACCAGCAGCTTGAGCGGGGTGTTCTCGGCGAGTTGGGCCAGCCAGTTGGCAGTCTCCGTCACGCCGCCGGCAAGCAGGAGCTGTTCCCCGAAAGCCGTGGTTTCCTCGTCCGCTAGCGGCGCGTAATCCTGGCGGTAGCGCAGCAAGGCGAGATAGGCGGCGTCGCTGCGGCGTTCGGCGAGATAGCTTCGGATGACCATTCGGCGCGCTTCTTTGAGTTGAAATTCGCCGCTTTGACCGCTCCACAGGAATTTGGCGGTGAATGTCCTTGCCGCCGTCGGATCGCTCTGTTGCAAGGCCGCACGCGCCGCCGGCAAATAGAGGGGGGCGGCGACAGCCGGTAGCCCGGCAATGCGCTGCAATACTTCCGGTTCGCGCTGCAATTCGACCAGCAGGGACAGGCGCAAGGCCTCCCATTCCATCCATTGCGGATCATCGACCCGCGCCGGCTGGTCGCGTTCGACGCGCTGCCAGGCTAGCTGATAGGCGCCGCTACGCGCCAATTGGGTAGTTACGTCTAGGGAGCTTTCGGCATGGCCGAGGCCGGCTGCCATAGCGAGAAGGATCAGGAGGAGATGACGGAGTCGCATGGAGGCATTTTAACCCGGATATTTCATGGGCAGAACGCTGCTCGCTGGGGTTTCCTAAAATTTGCCGGTGTTTCCGGTCGCTATGCAACTCCCGTGTCATGCCGGAACTGGGCATAAAAAAAGCCGCCTGTTGAGGCGGCTTTTTTCGTTGCAACACAGGCGGCTTATTCGGCAGCCGGCGTATCCGCAACGGCTGCGGTCTTGACGCGACGCGCTACCAGCTTTTCCTTGATGCGTGCCGACTTGCCCGAACGCTCGCGCAGGTAGTACAGCTTGGCGCGGCGCACGTCGCCGCGGCGCTTCAGTTCGATGCTGGCGATCAGCGGGGAATAGGTCTGGAAAGTACGCTCGACGCCCTCGCCGGAGGAAATTTTGCGGACGATGAAGGAGGAGTTGAGGCCGCGGTTGCGCTTGGCGATCACCACGCCTTCGTAGGCCTGCAGACGCTCGCGTGTGCCTTCCTTTACCTTCACTTGCACCACCACGGTGTCGCCGGGGGCGAACTCGGGGATGGTCTTGCCCAGGCGGGCGATTTCTTCCTGTTCCAGTTGTGCGATCAAATCCATTTCAAAAACTCCTTGCTTCGTTAATTATTGGCATCCTGTTCCTGCTCCAACTGAAATTCAGCCAGCAGCCCGGATTCCTCTTTTGATAACTGGCGGGCGGCCAATAAATCCGGTCGCCTCAACCAGGTTCTGCCCAGTGATTGCTTCAAACGCCACTTCACAATCCTGGCATGGTGGCCGGACATCAGGATATCCGGCACCTTTTCGCCCTTGTACACCTCGGGTCGGGTGTAATGGGGGCAATCCAACAAACCGTCGACAAACGAGTCCTGCTCCGCCGAATCCGCATCGCCCAACGCACCAGGCAATTGCCGAACCAGGCAATCGAGCAGCACCATCGCCGCCAGTTCGCCGCCGGACATCACAAAATCGCCCAGCGAAATTTCTTCATCCACTTCGCGCCGCAACAGGCGTTCATCGACGCCTTCATAACGGCTTGCCAGCAGTATCAGGCCCGGCAGTTGCCCCAACTCCATCACTACTTGATGGGTGAGCGGGCGGCCTTGCGGTGATAGGTGTATCACCCTGGGCACCGCCCCACCAGCCTCGGTCTGCTTTGCCTTGGCCGCGTGAATCGCCTTTTCCAGCGGTTCCGCCAACATCACCATTCCCGGCCCGCCGCCGTAAGGACGGTCGTCGATGGTGCGGTAATTGTCGCTGGTGAAATCGCGCGGATTCCACAAGCGCAACGCATACAAGGCGCGTTCCTGAGCTCGGCTGGTCACCCCGTGGCGGGTGATTGCATCGAACATCGGGGGAAACAGGGTTACGACGTCGTACTGCTTAATAATCGATACCCCAATCCACGCGCACCTGACCGGACGGCAAATCGACCTTGATCACATACTGCTCGATAAAGGGAATTAGACGTTCCTGTTCGCCCTGTTTTACCACCAGAACGTCATGCGCGCCGGTTTCAAGCAGACTGCTGATGGTGCCCAGCGCCTCGCCTTGCAGATTCGTTACCGCCAGACCGATCAAATCGGACCAGTAGTATTCGTCGTGACCCGGCTTCGGCAGCAAGGCGCGCGGCACTGCGACCTGTTGTCCCTTGATGGCGGCTGACGCATTGCGGTCGGCAACCCCGTCAAGTTTCGCGATCAGGGTCGCGCCATGTACCGCGCAATCCGTTACCGCGACCTGACGCCAGGTAACGCCATCTCCCAACCACCACTCGGAATATCCGGCAAGTCCGTCGAGTTCATCGGTAAAAGGCTGAATCTTGATCCAGCCCTGAATGCCGAAAGGGGCGGCAACGCGCCCCATTACCACCAAATTATCAGGCAGCAGCACGCTTGACGATTTTCGCCACGGCGTCGCTTAACTGAGCGCCCTGACCTTGCCAGTAAGCCAGACGTTCGGCGTTGATGCGCACGGCTTCTTGACCTTCAGTAGCAACCGGGTTGTAGAAGCCAACGCGCTCGATGAAACGGCCATCGCGACGATTGCGCGAATCGGCAACCACGACGTTGAAGAACGGGCGCTTTTTGGCACCGCCACGAGAAAGACGAATCACTACCATGTTTTTGACCCTTAACAAAAAAACGCGAACTGAAAAGGCGGTGATTTTACGTTAGATTCTGCCTGACAACAAGAACTGTTTCTACTCCCCTTCTACTCCCCCGTTCAAACAAAGAATGCGACAGTGCTAGACAAGAGGAGGGTTGGTAATTATAATGCTGCGCTTTGGGTCGTTAGCTCAGTCGGTAGAGCAGCGGACTTTTAATCCGTTGGTCGCGTGTTCGAGTCACGCACGACCCACCAAAATACTATTATAAAATGCAGCGAATACTGGGTTGTTAGCTCAGCTGGTAGAGCAGCGGACTCTTAATCCGTAGGTCGACAGTTCGAATCTGTCACAGCCCACCAAAAATAAGTAAAGCAGTTAGGCCGCTTCTCGAAGCGGCCTTTTTTGTTTTTCGGATACTGTCTAAGAACTTTGTAAGTGGATTTGCTCAACGTGTGCAGCACTTTCCTTCCGCCTGCAACGGGATTTCTTCTCTGACGCCATTGCAAAGCAAATGCAGGCCGCCGTCCAAACGTGTTGGTGATTGGCGCCACGTTGATTCTTAGGGGTATCTGTATCAGGCGATTGGATTTGTCAGGTCGGCACGGGCAGGCACAAGTGAATCATTGGTTTGGTGGTGGCTCCCTCCCACGGGAGGGGTTCCCTTCTTTTGCTCGGTTCTATCCCTCTCGTCTCCCCCTCCGAATACGAAACCGTCAGTGTCCATCAACACCTCCCGCCAAGGCCGCCAGCGCGCAATCTGGACCGCACAAGAGCCATGGTGAGGGTTCGGTTTGTGGGCCGCCCAGCCTTTGGAGAATCTGCGACAGGTCGGCGAGGGGGGGGGCAGCTCAGGGGCTTAATACCCCGCTGCCCTGGCCTTGGCGAGCCAGGCGGAGAGGGCGCCTAGCGAGTGTATGTTGCCGTCGTAGTAATAGAGGTTCTGGTCGCCGGGATTGACGCCCAGTGCACTGCCGGTAGCGGGGTAGAGACGCGCCCAGTAGGGGGAATAGGTGGTGGAGCGCTCGTCCCCGATGGCTTTGAGTATGCCCGGTGCCTCGATGTTTTCGCCCCACATGAAGACCCTTTCGGCGTCGAGGTCGGGGACGAATTGGTCGATCCAGTCGAGGTAATTGCCGACCTTGGTGTAGATCCCGTAATTGGTGGCGCAGGTTTCCCCCCAGCTGACGATGCCGACCTGGTTCCAGTCGGAGCTTTGCGGATTCCGCGCCATCAGTGGTCCGCCGCTGTCGCCCAGGCAGGTGTCGTAGGGTTGGCTACGATAGCCGGCGCACAGCATGTTGCCGGTAAGGGGGGCGCCCAGACTACTCGAACAGGTGCCGCTATCAACCACCGGCAAATCGATTTCGCGGGGTTCGGGTGTGTCGGTGGACTGATTGATCAGGCTGGCGATATAGCTTGCGGTGTAGCGCCGGCTGGCGAATCCGGAAACAATTTGAGACACGGTCGGGGTGCTGCCGACGGATACTCCCATCCTTTGCAATTCGTTTACCAGTTGGCTGTATCCGATGCCTTTGGTGGGGTCGCCCAAGCCGTTGGCGAGCAGCATGGTGGTGACGATATTGGTGTCGGATATCCCTTTGCGTTGTGCTTCATGCACGCAGCCGGAAAGGTTGCCGACGCAATCGGTGGTGAGGTCGTATTTTAAGCCCAGGTAATCCGCAGCGTCGGCAAGGATGCCACGTCCGACCGCTTTTAACATGGCGCCGGCGTTGGGGGCCAATGCGGGCGGGGAAAGTTTCACGTAGCGGCTGGTGGTGGGCGTGGCAAGCTCGATCAGGGCAATGTCGTTATCCAAGGTGTTGGTGTCGAATCCAGGATGCACGATAAAGCGCAGGGCGGGGATTTCCTGGCCGGTGCTGGTATCGCTGAGCGATTGCCGTCCGACGATCACCGATACCGTACCGGCTGATTGGCCGGTCTCGAAACAATGTCCGGCGGTCATTACCCACGACGGATGAATTACCGATCCGCCGCACTGGTAGGCGCCCGAACGTACCGTGGCATACCACGGGTAAGTGGCGATGCTCGCCGCGGTGCCGTTGACGATGGCGAAATCGTTTGCGCCGGCAGGCAGGGCTGCTATGCCAGTGAGGAATAATAAGGCTGTGGTGTTTTTCATGGAAACCAGGTGATGCGGAAAAAGCCGCATGATCTGTCGCATTTTAGCAGGCGCATGACGCGCTCCACGGGCGAAATTGTATCGCCAGGTATCGGCGGGCTGCTGGCGCGTCAGCGGGGCAGGTCGTCAGGAGCGTGCGCCTGCAAAACGGCAGCGACCTGAAGCCGCAACTGCGCAACCACGCTTTCTTCGAACCAAGCGTTGCGCTTCATCCATAGGCGATTGCGCGGGCTGGGATGCGGCAGGGGAAAGTAGTCCGGCAGGTAGTCCTGCCATGCCTGCACCGTTGCGGCGAGGGTTGCCTTGCGGCGCTTGCCGAGGTAATACGCCTGGGCATGGGTGCCGACCAGCAAGGTCAAGCGAATCTCGTGCATCTGCGCGTGCAAGAGCGGATGCCAGGTCGGGGCGCATTCCGGAGAAGGCGGCAGGTCGCCGCGCACACCGCTGCCGGGATAACAAAACGCGGTGGGAACGATGGCGATGCGCTGCGTGTCGTAAAACGCCTCTTTGTCGATCGCCAGCCAGTCCCGCAGGCGGTCGCCGGAAGGGTCGTTCCACGGAATCCCGGTTTCATGGACTCGCCGCCCCGGCGCCTGGCCGACGATCAGCAGGCGGGCTGTCGCCGAAGCCCGCAAGATGGGGCGAGGCAGGTTGGGCAACCGGTCGGCGCACAAGCAGCAGGCGCGAATCTGCGCCAACAATGTTTCGATCTGCATGGATGGGGTAAAATAGCGGTTTTTTCGTTGGTCAAGCTACCATGAACCTGTCTTCGCTCACCGCATTATCTCCTCTCGACGGTCGTTATCACAACAAGGTTGCCGGGTTGCGCGCCTATTTCAGCGAATTCGCGCTGATCCGCCATCGCGTGCTGGTGGAAATCGAGTGGTTGAAGGCGTTGAGCCGGGAAGCGGCGATCGCCGAAGTCCCGCAATTTTCCGCCGATACCGTGGCGCAACTCGACCAAATGGTTGCCGGGTTTTCCGAGGTGGATGCAGACGGCGTGAAAGCTATCGAGTCGCGTACCAACCACGACGTGAAGGCAGTCGAATATTGGATCAAGGAAAAGCTCTCCGGCAACGACGAAATCATGAGAGTCAGCGAATTCATTCATTTCGCCTGCACTTCCGAAGATATCAACAATCTCTCCCACGCGCTGATGCTGAAAGGCGCCAGCAAGGAGGTGATGCTTCCCTCGCTCGACAAGCTCATCGATAAGCTCAAGGAACTCGCACATGCGTGGGCGGACCTGCCAATGCTCGCGCATACCCACGGTCAGCCCGCTTCGCCTACCACAGTCGGCAAGGAATTCGCCAACGTCGTACACCGCCTGGAGCGCGCCCGTGAACGCATCGTCGGCGTTGCCGTGCTGGGTAAGATCAACGGTGCGGTCGGCAATTACAACGCCCATCTTTCCGCGTACCCCGCTTTCGATTGGGAAGGATTTGCGAAAGCGTTCGTCGAGGGACTGGGGCTGACCTTCAACCCTTACACGATCCAGATTGAGCCGCATGATTATATGGCCGAACTGTTCGACGCCACGGCCCGCGCCAACACTATCCTGATCGACTTCAACCGCGATGTGTGGGGCTACATTTCGATGGGCTATTTCAAGCAGAAGGTAAAAAAGGACGAGGTCGGCTCCTCGACCATGCCGCACAAGGTCAATCCCATTGACTTCGAAAATTCCGAAGGAAATATGGGCATGGCCAATGCCATTCTGCGCCACATGAGCGAGAAGTTGCCAATTTCCCGCTGGCAGCGCGACCTTACCGACTCGACGGTGTTGCGCAACATGGGGGTGGGCTTGGGATATGCGCTGCTCGGCTACGATTCCTGTCTGCGCGGCCTGGGCAAGCTGGAAGCCAATCCGCAACGCTTGGCCGGCGATCTGGATGGAAACTGGGAAGTGCTGGCGGAGCCGATTCAGACGGTGATGCGCCGCTATGGCGTGGCTAATCCCTATGAGCAACTCAAGGAATTGACGCGCGGCAAGGGCGGGGTTACCCGTGAAACTCTGCAGGCTTTCATCAACGGGCTAGCCATTCCTGAAGGCGAAAAGCAGCGCCTGCTGGCGATGACGCCGCATAATTACATCGGCAAGGCAGTCGAACTGGCGAAACGTATTTGAGGTTTGGGGTGAACAACGATGCCGCTGGGGGCGGCATCGGTTTTGTTGCAGCGCCGCACTCGCTCAGGAATTGAGATGCTGGGGCTGGATGCGTACGATCACGTCGATGCTTTCAATCGCCATGCCGTCCGGCATTTGGGGTAGCCCGGAAAGTTTCAGTTCGTCGCTGTGTATGTCTGTCAACTGCCCGGTCGCAACATTGAAAAAATGATGGTGAACATGGGTGTTCGGATCGTAGAACACCTTGCTCGGGTCGACAATCACTTCCCGTATCAGTTTCCGTTCGACAAACAGATTGAGGGTGTTGTAAACCGTCGCCTTCGAGGTTTCGCTATGCTTGGTATTCACCACCGACAAGATCTGGTCCGCGGACAGATGTTCCTGGCGGGAAAACAACGCGTAGGCGATTTCGATGCGCTGATGAGTCGGGTTGATGCCGAACTCTCGGAGGCGATCGATAATGTCGTTTCTAGAGTGCATTTCTTTTTGCATGTTAAGATGTTAGCCCAAGTTGTGGACTCTGTCTAACAGATTGGGAATTAAGTGCTGGCGGCGTGTGGGGAATTACATCTCCATGGCTTCCGTCCAGGCCAGGGCAGCCAGATGAGCGTGATTGATCTTGGCCGGTTCGAGTTGCAATAAGCCCGCCAATTCTTCAATTTTCTCGGCATTGCCTGCTTCGCAGGCTTCCGCCAGCGACAGGAAGGGGCCGTAAATTCCTTGGCGCATCGTCAAAGCATCGCTCACGGAAGTAGGCAGCGAGAGCTTCTCCAATACCTTGTCCATCGGGGTTTCGAGTATCACATCCAGCAAGGAAAACATGCCTACCACGAAGAGATTGTCGCGGTCGCGCGGTTCCATGTATTCCTGGCCGAGGAGTTCGGTCAGCCGGCCGCGGGTCATGGCGGTTATCAGCAGGGCCGCCGGGGTGGTAGCTTGGCCGGCGGTTACCAACAGAAGCGTCAGCCAGCGGTAGAGTTGCTGGTAGCCAAGAATTGCGATGGCGTGACGGATCGATTCAATTTCGCAGGACAACCCGAATCCTACCGAATTGATGTAGCGCAGCAGCTTGAAGGTAAGCGCCACGTCGTGCTTGAAGAACTTCTCGATGTCCGGAGGATTGGCGTTTTCACGGACCTTGTTAAGCAGCAGCAAGACGTTTTCGTAAGCCGGGTTGATGGTCTTGGCGGAAAGCGTTTCCGGGTGTGCAAAATAAAACCCCTGGAAAAAGCTGAATCCGATGTCTTTGCAGGCTTTAAATTCGCCGGCTGTCTCGACTTTCTCGGCAACCAGCTTCAAATTGGGGTGGAACTTTTCGATGTCCCGGAGCATTGCCGGAATTTTTTCCAGTGGCGTTTGGCGGATATCGACTTTGATGTAGCTGGCTACCTGGAGTAGAGGTCGATTTTCTTCGTTCAACTCGAAATCGTCGAGGGCAAAGGTAAACCCCTTGCTGCGTAAATGCTGGCAGCGTGCCAGAACCTGGGGCGTAGCCTGAACCGTTTCCAGGAGTTCCAGGACCACCCGCTCGGGTGGAAGCAATTCCAGCGCGCCCCCACCCAACAGCATTGAAGCGGAAACGTTGATGAACGCCAGTTTATTGCCCAGTACCCATTTGGCACCGAGATCGCACAAGGTACTGGCGAGCACCGTCGAACTGGCGTCGTGCTCGTCGCTGACGTTCGCCGTAGTGGCGTCACGATGGCGGCGAAATAGCAACTCGTAGGCGACGATTTTCTGCTGCCTGTCGAGAATGGGCTGGCGCCCCAGGTACGCGTGTTCAAGCATCGGTTTGGCTACGTTGGCGGGATGTTGGTCACACGAACATGGCGGCGCGGGTCTCCACCGTATTCATGTTAAGCAGTTCCTCGATGTCGAGCACCAGCACCACCAACCCATCGCCGGATAGGGTGGCACCGGCGATGCCGCGTGGCTTGATGTCGTGGAGTGGTTTGATGACCACGTCGTCGCGCCCCAGGAAACCGTCAATGGCAAGAATGAAGGTGGTTACCGTGGTCTGCATCAGTACGCCGAAAGCCGGAGTGGCATTTCTCGGCCAGCCAATCAGGTCGGCCAGCGAGCGTACCGGCAGGACTTCGTCGCGCACCACCATGGTGGCGCGCCCGGAAACCTGCTGGATTTCCTTGGGATTGATGGGGATGATTTCGCGCACCATCGAAAGCGGTACGGCAAACGGCTGGTCGCCCAGGCGTACCACCAACACAGGCAAAATAGCCAGGGTCAGCGGCAGGGAGATAGTGATAGTGGTGCCATGTCCCACTTGCGAGGAAATGTCGATGCGGCCATTGAGTTTCTGGATGTTGGTGCGAACCACGTCCATCCCCACGCCACGACCGGAAACATCGGAAATTTGATCTTTGGTCGAGAAGCCGGGCAGGAAAATGAGATTGAGTGATTGTCTGTCATCTAGGCTGTTGGCGGCTTCGAGGTCGATCAGGCCTTTTTCCAGTGCCTTGCGGCGCAGAGCATCGGGACGCATTCCCTTACCGTCGTCGGCGATTTCGAGAATGATGTGGTCGCCAGCCTGCTGGGCACTCAGTTTCACCAAACTCTTCAATGGCTTGCCAGCGGCGCGGCGTTCGTCGGTGCTTTCTACACCGTGATCAACGGCATTGCGTACCAAGTGAACCAGCGGATCGTTGAGATCCTCAATCATGGTCTTGTCGATTTCGGTTTCTTCGCCGGTAATTACGAGTTCGACGTCCTTGCCGAGTTGGCGCGCCAAGTCGCGGGCAAGGCGAGGATACTTCTGGAACAGCCGACCAATGGGCTGCATCCGGGTTTTCATTACCGCGTTCTGTAGATCGCCAACCAGCAGGTCGAGAGAACTGACCGCTTCGTCGAGCGCCTTGAGAGTGTCACCGTCCGTCTTGCCTTGCAGGATGTTGGCGCGCAAACATGTGAGACGGTTTTTGGTCAAGCCGATTTCGCCGGACAGGTTAAGCACCATGTCCAGGCGCGAGGTGTCGACACGAATCGTGGTTTCCTTGGCGGCAACCTGAACTGTCGGGGTGACCGGCGCGGGCTTGGCGCGGGCCATTGGTTCGGTAGACGGCATCATCGATGCGGGTGCGGAAGGGCGGGGCGCATCGGCAGGCGGTTCGATGGCCGGAGCAGCTGGCTCGACGTGTTTGGCCACGACTTCGCCGGTGATGGCGCCATGCAGGGCGTTCCAATCCGGACCATTGCCGACGGGAGCAGTTGTTTCCCGATGTTGGGGCGTAGCCTGAGGGGCAACGGGAGTCGGTGCGACGTGGACCGGATGGGCGTTGCCGGAAAGTACCGCGTCGAGGGCGGTTAACAGAGCCGGGTCGGCGGCCTTGGGTAACTGTGACTGCGACAGGGAACCGAACATGTCACGCACTACCCCGGTTGAGTTCATGATGACATCCATGATTTCCGGAGTAAGCGTCAATCCACCGGTACGTAACTTGTCGAATAGATTTTCGGTGCGGTGACAGAGTTCCACCAGTTCGTTGACGTTAAGGAATCCCGCCCCCCCTTTGATGGTGTGGAAGCCGCGGAAAATGTCATTGAGCAACGCCTTGTCATCCGGACGCTTTTCCAACTCGACCAGCTTGTTGTCCACATCGGCCAGCAGTTCGCCGGCCTCCGTGAGAAAATCCTGCAACAACTCTTCCATCCCGGCGAAATGGCTCATGGGGGGTGTCTCCAGTTAATCCGCTACCGCGCCAAAGGAATAGGTCTTTGGCTTGATAAAATTAAAAACCCAGGCTTTCCAGCAAATCATCTACCTGCTTTTGGCTCGTCACCACATCGGCGCGACCTTCAGGGTTGATGACCGGGCCGTTGAGCAGAGAATTATCGACTTCCGCTTTCTTGTCCCCTGGGGTGACGGCGATGAGCAGTTGCAGCATGTCGTGTTCCATGCGTTGCGCCATATCGACGACTTTTTTGATCACTTGCCCGGTAAGATCCTGGAAATCCTGGGCCATCATGATTTCCATCAACTGCGCATTGGTTGCCTTGGCTCGATTCGGCACGTCGCCGAGAAAATCCTTGGTCTGGGCCGCCAGTGCCTTGAATTCTTCGACTCCCATCTGGTTGTCGAACACCCGTTGCCATTGCTGGCTCAATTTTGCGGCGTCGGCTTCCAGTTTTTCTTGGATCGGCTGAGCGATTTCGGTGGCGGTAAGGGCGCGTACCGCAGCCTTTTCCGTCATTTTGGCGATGTATTCCAGGCGATCGCGTGTGTCGGGAATCGACTCTACGGTCTTTTCAAGTTTTTTGTCGTATCCCAGTTCACGCAAGGCGTCATGCAGTTTGCGGGTAAGATGGCCGATCTGGTTGAAAACTGTTTCTTCTTCACCGGCGACGCCTGCGGGGAACCCCGGCTTGCGGACTTCCTGGACTACTTCGGCATCGACTACCTCGTCTTCATCGGTGTTGGAGGCGGCGACGATACTGTCGAATAGCGCTTCCAGTTCATCAGAATCACCGTTCTCGTTGCTCACTACATTCCCCTTTTCTGAAATATTTTGTTGAGCTTCTCTTCCAGAACTGCCGCCGTGAAGGGTTTGACGACATAGCCGTCGGCCCCCGCCTGTGCTGCCTCGATGATGTTCTCTTTCTTGGCTTCCGCCGTCACCATCAGTACCGGGAGATGCTTGATGTTGGCGTCGGCGCGGATGCCGCGCAACATGTCGATGCCGGTCATGTTGGGCATGTTCCAGTCGCTCACCACGAAATCGTAGCCACCCCCGCGCAGCTTGTTGAGACCGATCAATCCGTCCTCTGCTTCGTCAACGTTGGTGAATTCGAGTTCTTTGAGAAGGTTGCGGATGATTCGACGCATCGTCGAGAAATCATCAACCACCAGAAATTTCATGTTCTTGTCAGGCATGAACCACTCCACTGCTCCAATTCGTTTGCGTCGATTGTACTATTTTTTCGAGGTGCATACGCCGTCAGCGCTGCAACAGGGGGCGCAAGGTGTCCGCCAAAACCGCCGGGTCGAATTTCGCCACGTAGGCGTCGACGCCGACCCGTTTCCCCATGTCACGATTCGCTTCGGAAGACAGCGACGAATGCATGACTATCGGAATTCCGTCAAAACGCCGATCCGACCGGATGTTTTTGCACAGGACATAGCCGTCCATTTCCGGCATTTCCGCATCAGCCAGGATCAGCTTGATTTGCTCGACCAGCGGCATACCATCCTGCTGAGCACGATTAGCCAGTCCTATCAAACGATCCCAGGCTTCCTGGCCGTTGGTGGCTTGCTGGTATTTGGCACCCAGCTTGTCGAGAACCATCACGATTTCCTTGCGTGCCACCGCCGAATCATCGACGAAGAATACTGTGGAATCCTTATCGGAATCGACTGGTTCGAGTTCCGGCACCGGCTCGATGCCGAAGGCGTTCGCGAGAATCTGCTCGACGTCGAGGATCGAAACCAGTCTTCCGTCGGGCAATTCGGTAATTGCGGTAATCATGCCTTCGTTACCGGAGAGCATGTTTTGCGGAGGTTTGATCTTGTCCCAGTCCACGCGGATGATACGGTCCACCTCATGCACCAGAAAACCCTGGGTATGGCGGCTGAATTCGGTCACGATCATGGTGTGCCCGGTGTCGTCCGGGGTGCCTTCGGAATGGATGAATTTAGCCAGAGATATGACCGGAATGATATTGCCACGCAGAGAAATCACGCCTTCTACGCCTTCAGGCATATAGGGGGTTTTGGTGACGAAGGGGGTTTGGCAGACTTCGCGCACCTTGAATACGTTGATCCCGAATATTTCGCCGGTTCCTAGCGAAAACAGCAAAATCTCCATCTTGTTGGAACCCACCAGCTTGGTTCTGGCGTCTACCGCCTCAAGGAGTTGATTGCTCTGCATGTTCACCTCGATTCCCCAGTCAATTCAATCAGTGTGCGTGTTCCGGTGCCAGCAACCGGGTCAGGATGTCCGCGAGTTTCTGCGGCTCGAATTTCGGCACGTACTCATCCACCCCCACGGCCCGCCCGAGCTTCTCGTTGGCGGTGCTGGAAAGTGAGGAATGCATGAGGACGGGGATGCCGGCGAAACGGGGGTCGCTCTTGATGTTCTTGGTCAGAACGTAACCATCCATTTCAGGCATTTCTACATCGGTGAGTACCAGTTGCACCAAGTCGGAAACCGGCACGCGCATGACGTCGGCCTGCATGGCGATACGCTGCAATTCTTCCCATGCCTGGCGACCGTTGTTGGCGCAAGCGTATTTGACCTGCATTGCATCCAACGTGCGGGATATCTGCTTGCGCGCGACTGCCGAATCATCGGCAAAGAACACAGTACGTTCCGTGGGTAGCGGGCGAATGCTGCTGAATGCGATGGCGTTGTCGTCGAAATGCCCGGTTTCCGACAAGACTTTTTCGACGTCCATCATCATCACCAGGCGACCGTCATGCAATTCCGTTACGGCGGTTACCAAGCCACCCATTTCCGCCACCAGCATGTCCGGAGGGACTTTCATCGCCGACCAGTCGAGGCGCAGGATGGTGTCCACTGCTTCCACCAGGAAGCCCTGGGTATGACCGTTGTACTCGGTCACGATCATGATTTCCGGCTTCTTTTCAGTCTGGATGCCGACGTATTTCACCAGGTCGACTACCGGAACCAGCGCACCGCGCAGGCTTACCATACCTTCTACAGCCGGGGGCATTTCCGGTGCACGGGTGATTTCGGGCACCCGCATCACCTCGCGCACCTTGAATACGTTGATGCCAAAAGTCTCCCTGCGCCCATTGCGCAGGTCCGTACCCAAGGTGAAAAGCAGGATTTCCAGCTTGTTGGTGCCGGCCAGCTTGGTACGCGCATCAATATTCTTTAAAAGCTCCGACATGTTGCGACTCCGTTAGACGTGCTTGATTCTTGTGCTTGGGGGCTTTCGGCCTCAAACCCCTAGTTTTTTGGTAATGATACCTGAAAACTCTCCGGGAATTGTCGCTCCTGGCGGCAGTGGCGTCAATTTACTTCAAATTTTCGCGGCAATCACGCGCTTTTTATCCATTTGGCGTTACTGTATGATGGTTCCAATTCTCACGCCGAGGCACGAACCTTGACGTCCACTTCCAAACACATTGCACCGGAAGAACTCGAGCAGGCGTTTTCCCTGTTCAACCTCGCTTCCCAACAACTTACCGGCGCCTACCAGGAGCTTCAGCAACAGGTCGAACGGCTGACGGCCGAGCTTGCCGTTGCCAACGGCGAACTGCGCCGCCAGTTCCTGGAAAAGGAAGCCCTCTCGGAGCGGCTTTCCAATCTGCTCGCCGCCATGCCGGCGGGAGTGGTCGTCCTGAATCAGGTTGGCATCATCATCGATGCCAACCCCGCCGCCCACGCGATGTTCGGCACGGCCTTGCCGGGCGAGAACTGGGATGGGGGCGCCAAAGCCGAGCTGCGTCCCACGGTTCTGCCCAATGAGTGGGAGTTGCTTCCCCCGGATTCGACCGCCGCGCCGCGCCGCGTCAGTATCACCGGCAGCCCGCTCGATTCAGCCGGCGGACAGGTGTTGGTCATTCTCGATATTACCGCCGCCTACGCTACTCAGCGTGAACTTCAGCGCCACCAGCGGCTTTCCGCGATGGGCGAAATGGCTGCCGGGCTGGCACACCAGTTGCGCACCCCGCTCGCTACAGCGTTGCTCTACGCTGCCCACCTGGGCAAAACCACACTTCCCGAAGCCGAACGGGTGCGTTTTGCCGAAAAGGTGTTGGCGCGGCTGCGCCATCTGGAGCATCTGATCCAGGATATGTTGAAGTTCGTCAAAGGGGAAACCGCCGGCCAGGAAAATATCGTGGTTGCCGCTATGTTGACGGAATTACAGCAGGTCATCGAGCCGCAATTGGGGGGCAATCTCACCCTGAGTGTCGATGATCAAAGTGCTGGTGCAACCCTGCTGGGGAGCCGTAAGGCGCTGACCGGCGCGTTGCTTAACCTGTTGGAAAACGCCATGCAGGCGTGCCGCGATGGCGGCAAGATCGAGTTGAGCGGTGCTCGTGTCGGTCACGAAGTCGTTCTGAGTGTTGCCGACAGTGGTTCCGGCATTGATCCGTCGATCCAGGAACGACTCTTCGAGCCGTTTTTTACCACGCGCAGCGACGGCACCGGCTTGGGACTGGCTATCGTGCGCGGCGTTGTCGAAGCGCATGGCGGTACCGTTACCCTCGACTCCGCCCCGGGGCAGGGCAGTCGTTTCACCTTGCGTTTGCCGTTGGGGGCCGGCTCATGAAGTATTGCAGTCAATGCGGAGCGCCGGTGCGCCTCGGTATCCCGCCGGGAGAGCACCTGCCGCGCTATCTGTGCGACGCCTGCCGCACCATCCACTACGAAAACCCCAAGATGATCGTCGGCTGCGTCGCCGAGTGGCAGGAGCAAATCCTCCTGTGCCGACGCGCTATCGAGCCGCGCCTGGGGTTGTGGACGCTCCCCGCCGGTTTTATGGAAAACGCCGAAACCACTGCCCAGGCGGCCCAGCGCGAAACCCTCGAAGAAGCCAATGCGCGTGTGGAAATCGACGCGCTTTTCACGCTGTTCAACGTTCCGCACATCAACCAGGTACACCTGTTCTTCCGTGCTCGGCTGCTCGATCTCGACTATGCTCCCGGCGAGGAGAGCCTGGAAGTCGCGTTGTTCCGCGAAGAGGAAATCCCCTGGGAAAACGTGGCCTTCGCCAGTGTGCGCGAAACCCTACGGCATTATTTCGCGGACCGCCGTGCCGGCAGGTATGCTTTTCATCTCGGCGATATCTTCCCCGCCCCGGCACAGCTCGCCGCCTTCGACGCCAATAGCAAGCCCAATTTCATTCCGTAAGCCCCGCCGGTTCCATCCTCGCAAAGTGCCGTCTTTCCGCAGGTTCAAGCGGTGTTTCAAGTCGCGTCCCAAAACATGCATAATATAGCTTTGCTATAAGTTAGCTGACTGGTCTCATCATGTCCCAAGTCTTCCTCTACGACACCACCTTGCGCGACGGCACTCAGCGCGAGGACATTTCCCTTTCCGCCGACGATAAGATCGTCATCGCCCGGCGTTTGGCCGATTTTGGTATTCATTACGTCGAAGGCGGCTGGCCGGGTTCCAACCCCAAGGATGCGGAATTTTTTGCGCGTGCCGCCAAAATGAACCTGGGCGCTACCAAGCTCGCCGCCTTTGGCAGCACCCGCCACAAGGATGCTACCTGTGAGCAGGATGCCAATCTTGCCGCCCTGCTTGCCGCGCAGACCCCGGTGGTCACGCTGGTCGGCAAAAGCTGGGATTACCACGTCACCGAGGTGCTGAATGCCCGCCTCGAAGAAAACCTCGCGATGATTCGCGAGAGCGTCGCCTACATCAAGGCCCAGGGCCGCGAAGTGGTGTTCGACGCCGAGCACTTTTTCGATGGTTTTCTTGCCAACCGCGACTATGCGCTGGCAACCCTGAAATCCGCCGTCGAAGCCGGTGCGGATTGGCTCACCCTATGCGAAACCAATGGCGGCAAGCTGCCCTGGCAGATTGAGGAAATTGTCCGCGAAGTGGCTGCGCAAGTACCCGGAAAGTTCGGCATCCACTGCCACAACGACAGCGGCTGCGCGGTCGCCAACTCGCTGTCCGCCGTGCGCGGCGGGTGCCGGCAGGTACAGGGCACCATCAACGGCTACGGCGAACGGGTAGGCAACGCCGACCTGATCACCATTCTGCCCGACCTGCAATTGAAAATGGATTTCCCGGTAATTCCTGCCGAACAGTTGCGCAACCTCACCTTGCTGTCGCGCTTTGTAGCCGAAGTGGTCAACCTTGCCCACGACGAGCACACCCCCTATACCGGCCACAGCGCTTTCGCCCACAAGGGCGGCATCCACGTTGCGGCGATCCTCAAGGCCGGCGACACCTACCAGCATATCGCCCCGGAACTGGTCGGCAACGAAATGCGCTCGGTGGTCTCCGAATTGGCCGGGCGTGGCAACATTCAGTTCCAGGCCCAGGCGATGGGCATCGACCTCAATCGCGAAGAAGCCCAGCACGTCCTCAATCAGATCAAGCACCTCGAACACGAAGGCTTCACCTTCGAGGCCGCCGAGGCCAGTATGGAACTCATGCTGCACCGCCTGCGCCCCGGCTATCAGCGGCCTTTCGAACTAGTGGATTATTTCGTCATCACCGAGCGCCGCCATGGGCGCGGCCTGCTTGCCGAAGCAACCGTGAAGGTAAAGGTGAACGAGGTCATCAAATTTACCGCCGCCGAAGGCAACGGTCCGGTCAACGCCTTGGCTACCGCGCTGAGCGAATCACTGGCGGATTCCTACCCGATTCTGCGCACGGTGCGTCTCACCGACTACAAAGTGCGCATCCTCGACAGCGCCACCGGCACCGCCGCCGCCACCCGCGTCCTGATCGACTTCCAGAGCGGCTCCGAGACCTGGACCACCGTCGGCGCCAGCCCCAACATCATCGAAGCCAGCTGGCGCGCCCTGGCGGACAGCATGGAATACGCGCTGGTGCGACTGGGCAGCGAAGGGGCTGGCGGGGCTTGAGGGAAATTATGCGTATTTAGCGTGAAACTCACGAAGCGAGCCATCACCGAGCCTGCGACGTCATTCCGACCGTGGCGCGACTGTCATTCAGTAATCATGGAAGGGTGGGCACGGTTTTTTGTGCCCACCTAATGGCGGGTTCCGCGTGGACACGATAAGGCCGTGCCCACCCTTGGCTACATTTGCTCAGTGAGAGACTCCTCAATGTTTGAGGTCGCGGTAAAAGTTTTCGTGTGGGCCGAGTGCCAGTAGCACGCGCCGGGTTTCATCCCACGAATAGGCCAACAGAAACCGTTGATTCACGCAGTCGAACTTATAAAGGGCACTTCTATAAATCCACCCATTTCCACTCGCATAGCAACACGGTGGTTTAAATTTGAACAAGGGTCTGTCAAGCGAGTGATTTTTGTCAAAATCGTCCCCGTTTTCCGGACTTTTCTGGTCGTTTTCATGCCGTTCTCGGGATTGCGGGCGCAGCTACCCTGCCGAACTTGAACACCTTCAGGCGAATCAGCGTCTCGATCCGCTTGAGGTTGTATGCCGGATTCATCAAGCCCACGCCCACCGCCGCGCGCGCCGCGCCGATGCTGCGCAGGAAGATGCCGCCCATCTCGTTCTCCATCGCGCCGAACACGTGTTCGACACGAACGCGAACGCTCGATTTGCGTTTGTTGCTTGCTTCCTGTGCGTCGGTCAGCGGCTTGTC
>JAGXQV010000056.1 GCA_018336195.1 Sulfuricella sp.
CCACCATCACCACCACGACGACATCGGCTCGTTCGTCTATCGCAGCAGCGAGCCGTTCATCTACGAGCGCCTGGAAGCGGTTTTCGGCGAACTGATCGGGCGCTTCGGCAAGGATCTGCTGCGCTACAAGGGCATCCTCAACATCCAGGACGATCCGCGCCGCCTGATTTTCCAAGGCGTCCAGGCGGTGGCCGGCGGCACCCCCGGCGCACCGTGGAACGATGGCGAACCGCGCGAATCGGTGCTGGTGTTCATCGGGCGCAATCTGCCGCGCGAGGTGTTTCACGGCGTGCTGGCGATGTGTCATCCCGACGCATAAGTTTCCCGCGCGGATCGGCGAATTTCACCAAACGGGAGAAAATTGCCGCGGATTTGTGGGTATTTCTCGCGTTGAGATGGGGCCGGCGCGGGGGAAGCGCCGTGGCAAGCCTGTTCCTGTCTTGATTTGGGGAATTTCCCCGAAAAACTGGACAAATTCCTTGTATTTCGGCAAACTTGCCGCCATGAATAGCAAACCAACGGGCAAGACGGGTGCGGAAAAGATTCTGGTTCTGCACGGCCCCAACCTGAATTTGCTGGGTTGGCGCGAGCCCACCCATTACGGCAGCGACACCCTGGAGCAGATCAACCAGCGGCTGGTCGAACAAGCCGCCACCGCCGAGGTGGAACTGGAGACTTTCCAGAGCAATCACGAGGGCGAACTGGTCACTCGCATCCAGCAAGCCCGCGACGGCAGCGTCCGTTTCATCATCATCAATCCCGCCGCTTACACCCATACCAGCGTGGCCATGCGCGATGCGCTCGCAGCGGTGGGTATCCCTTTCGTCGAGATTCACCTTTCCAATGTTTTCGCACGCGAACCTTTCCGCCAGCATTCGTATTTTTCCGATCTGGCGGTAGGCGTCATCAGCGGCCTGGGTGCCAAGGGCTATGAGTTGGCACTGGATTTCGCGCTGCATTATAAAAAGGACTAAACCATGGATTTACGCAAGATCAAGAAACTGATCGATTTGGTAAGTGATTCCGGCATCGCCGAGTTGGAGATCACCGAAGGTGAAGAAAAAGTCCGCATCAACCGTTTCGGCCCGGTTTCCCAACAAACCGTGATGATGTCGCCCGGCTATGCGCCGCAGGGCGGCTATGCCCCCCCTCCTGCCGCACCGATGGTTGCGGAAGTCCCCGCCGTGGCGGCTGAGCCGGAAGGCCATCAGGTCAAGTCGCCGATGGTCGGGACGTTCTACCGCTCCCCGTCGCCGGGCGCCAAATCTTTCGTCGAAGTCGGCCAGAGCGTGAGCGTCGGCGATACGCTGTGCATTATCGAAGCCATGAAGTTGCTCAACGAGATCGAAGCCGACCAGAGCGGCGTCGTCAAGGCAATCCTGATCGAGAACGGCCAGCCGGTGGAATACGGCGAGCCTCTGTTCATTATCGGTTGATTACCGGGGCAGGTTGGCCGGAGGCAGGGCAGGGGAAATACGCCTGCTCGCGATTTTCCGCCGCGCGCTCCTTGAAGGGCTAAATATGTTCGAAAAAATCCTCATCGCCAATCGTGGCGAAATCGCCCTGCGCATTCAGCGGGCTTGCCGCGAACTGGGCATCAAGACCGTCGCCGTTTATTCGGAAGCCGACCGCGACGCCAAGTACGTCAAGCTGGCCGACGAATCGGTGTGCATCGGCCCGCCGCAATCCGCCCATAGTTATTTGCACGTTCCCGCGATCATCAGCGCGGCGGAAGTCACCGACGCCGAGGCGATCCATCCCGGCTACGGTTTTCTTTCGGAAAACGCCGACTTCGCCGAGCGCGTGGAAAACAGCGGTTTCGTGTTCATCGGTCCGCGCCCTGAAACCATCCGCCTGATGGGCGACAAGGTGTGCGCCAAGGACGCCATGAAGCAATCCGGCGTGCCGTGCGTGCCGGGTTCCGACGGTGCATTGCCGGAAGACGAAGCGGAAATCCTGCGGATGGGCCGGGAAACCGGCTATCCGGTCATCATCAAGGCCTCCGGTGGCGGCGGCGGCCGCGGGATGCGGGTGGTGCACACCGAGGCGGCACTGCTTGCCGCAGTCGCCATGACCAAGTCGGAAGCCCAGACCGCTTTCGGCAATCCCATGGTGTACATGGAAAAATACCTGGAAAACCCGCGCCACATCGAAATCCAGGTACTGGCCGACGAACACGGCAACGCCATTTACCTGGGCGAGCGCGATTGCTCGATGCAGCGCCGCCACCAGAAAATCCTCGAAGAAGCGCCGGCGCCGCTGCTCGATACCAAGCTCCGCGACAAAATCGGCGAGGCGTGTGCCGCCGCCTGTCGGCGCATCGGCTACCGGGGCGCCGGCACGTTCGAGTTCCTTTATGAAAGCGACCAGTTCTTTTTCATCGAAATGAATACCCGCGTGCAGGTCGAACATCCCGTCACCGAACTGATTACCGGCGTCGATATCGTCCAGGAACAGATCCGCATCGCTAACGGCGAAAAGCTCCGTTACAAGCAGAAGGACATCCGCTTCACCGGCCACGCCATCGAGTGCCGCATCAATGCCGAAGACCCCTACACCTTCGTACCCTCGCCGGGTCGTATCACCGTTTATCACGTACCCGGCGGCCCCGGCATCCGCGTTGATTCCCATGCCTACCAGAACTACGTGGTGCCGCAGTATTACGACTCGATGATCGGCAAGCTGATCGCCTACGGCACCACTCGCGAACAAGCGATCGCACGCCTCAAGACGGCGCTTTCGGAAATGGTGGTGGAAGGCATCAAGACCAACATCCCGCTGCACGGCGATTTGTTGCGCGACGCCGCGTTCCTGCAAGGTGGGTCCAGCATCCACTATCTCGAACAAAAGCTGGCAGCGCAGAAAAAAGCTTCCTGATCCCATGGCATGGCTATCGCTGAAAATCCAGGCCGACGAACATAGCGCGGGCGCATTGAGCGATGCCCTGATGGATTTGGGCGCACTGTCGTCGGCCATCGAGGATGCCGACGCCGAAACCGTCAACGAACAGGCGATTTTCGGCGAACCCGGTTCCCCCACCGACAGCGTGTGGCAGCACAACGTGGTGAGCGGCCTCTTCGATGCCGATGCCGACATCCCGGCCATCGTCGCTGCTGCCGTCGCTGCCGCCGGCCTTGATGCGATTCCGCGCCATGTGGTGGAAACCATCGAGGAACAGGATTGGGTGCGTCTCACCCAGTCGCAATTCGAACCGATCCGCATCTCGGAACGCCTGTGGATCACCCCCACCTGGCATAGCGCCCCCGATGCGAACGCCATCAACCTGATTCTCGATCCGGGCCTGGCGTTCGGTACCGGCAGCCATCCCACCACCCGCCTGTGCCTGCAATGGCTGGAAAGCCATCTCCAGGGCGGCGAAAGCGTCCTTGATTACGGCTGCGGTTCGGGCATCCTGGCGATTGCCGCAGTGAAGCTGGGGGCCGGCAAAACCGTCGGCATCGACATCGACCCGCAGGCCATCGTCGCCAGCCGCCAGAACGCCGAACAGAACCACACCGCCGTCGAATTCTTCCTGCCCAACGACGCGCCGCACATCGTTGCCGACGTGGTGGTGGCAAATATCCTCACCAACCCGCTCAAAGTTCTCGCACCGCTGCTCGCCCAGGCGGTGAAACAGAGCGGGAAAATCGCCCTGTCCGGGGTACTCGCCACCCAGGCGGAAGATGTACTGGCGATCTACCGGCAATTTTTCGACATCACCGTAGCAGCGGAGGACGAAGGCTGGGTATGCCTGGCGGGAGTCAAACGCTGATGGCGCATACCACCACCTGCCCGGCCTGCGGTACCACGTTCCGCGTGACCGCCGGGCAGTTGCTGGCGAGGCAGGGGGATGTACGGTGCGGGCGTTGCGGCAAGGTTTTCAACGCTCATCAGACGCTGACGCTCAACTACCCTCCGATCCCTCCTGAACAACCGCCTGCACACGCCGAGCCAACGTCGGCAATCACTCCACCTGCCATGCTGGTGCCCGAAGCGCCCAGTCCGCCGCTCGAAGTTGAGCCGATCGGGATCGTCGCTGAATTCGCCCCCCCCGAGCTGCCCATTCCCCTGCCTCCTGGCGAAGTCGCGCCGGCTCCCGAGAGGGAGGTCGAATTCGAAATCGGTGCACCTGATCAGGATGTCTTGGCGGATAACCCGCCGGCTGACGAACCGCAGTCCGCTCCCGGCCAATTGGTAGTAGAGGAATTCCTGGTTGAGTACAACGATACCGCGCCAGCGCAAGCGGAAACCCTGACCCGGATTGCCCCGGTCAACGACGAAGCCCCCCCCGCCGAAATCGAGCCGACGCCCGAGTTCAGCGCGGAACCCGAACCAGTGGCGCCGCTTGCACCGGAAGTTCCGCCCGAATCCGATCCGGAACTCGACCGCTTGGCCGCGCAATTACATGCCGAGGCGATTTCCGCATTCACCGCCCCAGCGGAACCGCAGCCCCTTGAGACGGCCAATTCTGCCGCTGCACCGCTTGACCCAGCACCTCCACCCGACGTTACGCCCCCCCCGCCCAAGCCGAAGAAACCGCTGCCCCGCTGGGTGATGCCGCTAGGCTCGCTGGCGTTGCTGGCGGCGCTGGTACTGCAAAGCGCCGTGCATTTCCGCACCGAACTGATCGCCTACAACCCGACCACGCGCCCCCTTTTCGAACAACTATGCGGCGGGTTAGGCTGCCGGGTAGCGCTGCCCCAGAACCCCGACCTGCTGAGCATCGAAACCTCCTCGCTGGAGGCCGAACCGGGGCGCGCCGGTATCGTGGTGCTGAGTGCCATCCTGCGCAACCGCGCGGCGTATGCGCAAAGCTATCCGCTCTTCGAACTGACCCTCACCGATTACCAGGACAAGCTGGCCGCACGGCGGATTTTCCAGCCGCAGGAATACTTGCCCAAGGACACCGACCAAAAAAACGGGATGCCCGCCAACGAGGAAGTCGACGTGAAACTTCACCTCGACCTCGGTGAGCTGCAAGCGGCAGGCTACCGGGTTTACCTGTTTTATTCCGCAACCACGAGTTAACACCATGAATTTACCCAATGACCTCAAATACACCGCCACTCACGAATGGGCCAAAGCGGAAGCCGATGGGACGGTTTCCTGCGGGATTACCCATTTCGGCCAAGAACAGCTCGGCGACATGGTTTACGTCGGCGCCCCGGAAATCGGTCGACAGGTCCAAACCGGAGACGCCTGTGGAGTAGTCGAGTCGGTCAAGGCGGCCTCCGACCTCTATGCACCGCTGAGCGGCGAAGTGACGGCAGTCAACGACGAACTGGCGAATGCACCGGAAGCCGTCAACCAGGACGCTTATGCGGCGTGGATTTTTCGCATCCGTCCCATCGCCGCCCCCGCCGATCTTTCCGCGCTGCTCGACGCAACGGACTACCGGAAACTCGTCGACAGCGCCGCCTGAAAGCCGCGATGCCCCGCCATTCCCGGTGCGGCTTGCACCTCCGAAAAGCGCAGTGCATACTGGGGAAGGCGGCAATTGCGCCACCTCTTCCCGGTTTGGGTAAGCCGCACATCACGCGGAATGGCTGCGCCAAGCGCAAATGGTAACCTCAGAAAAGGAACGAAACATGTCTACCGTCACCCTCGAAGGCACCCCCCAAGAAGTCATCGGCAATTTTCCCCAACCCGGCGATCAGGCCCACAGCTTCATGCTGGTGGACAAGAGCTTGAACGATGTTTCGTTGAGCAACTTCCGTGGCAAAAAGAAGGTTCTGTCGATCGTACCGAGTATCGATACCCCGGTATGCGCCGCCTCCACCCGTCGCTTCAACGAGGAAGCCAGCATCGTCAAGGATGCCGTGGTGCTGGTGATTTCCGCCGACCTGCCGTTCGCCCAGGCCCGCTTTTGCGGCGCGGAAGGGCTGAGTAACGTGGTTACCCTCTCCACCCTGCGCGGACGCGATTTCCAAAAGGATTACGGGGTTCTCATCAAGAGCTACCCGCTCGCCGGGCTGTGCGCTCGTGCCGTGATCGTGCTCGACCAGAACGACAAGGTGGTGTATTCGCAACTGGTGGAAGAAATCACCCAGGAACCGGACTACGAAGCGGCAATGGAAGCCTTGCTGGGAATCGAGTAATTATCCAGAGTTGGTTGCGCGGAATGGAACCACCCGTAGAGCGAGGCGAGTAGCTGCAGCCTCGCGTTGCGGTGGTGATGGGAATAAGGGAGCAACCGCTTGAATGCCCTCAAGGCGCCCGGCGCCGTGCGGTCATTGCGGAAAACTCAAGCGTACACGTCGACCCGTGCCCCCTTGAGGCTCATGCCGGAGGCTTTCACCGCTGCCTGCGAAGCCTCGATCTTGGTGTTCAGGAGAGCGCTCACGGTGGCTTCGGCTATTTGCGTTTGCTTCTGGGCACGCTCGGCAACCTGGCTGCTGAACTGGCGATCCAATTGAGCCAATTGAAGAATTTGCGACATCCCGCTGGAAACCGAACTAATCGTCATAAGAAACTCCCAAAATGCTCGGCCAACCCGAGCGATCAGTTAACTGTGTGATTCATCAAACGCCAGTTTAGCGAAAACCCTTGCAGCTTTAAAGCCGATCAGCCCGCTTCGTTACCAACCGGTGACCCGTGATGGCGCTCCACCAGCAGGCTGTGGAGGCGGCGGCTGTCGGCGCGCAGCACGGTGAATTTCAGGTCGCCGATCATCAACTGTTCGCCGCGTTTGGGCAGACGGCCCAGGGCATGGATCACCAACCCGCCGACCGTGTCGTAATTCTCGTCGCCGAACACCGTGCCCAGGGTCTGATTGAAATCCTCGATTTCGGTGTGCGCCTTGACGCGGTAGCGGCCCTGCGCGTCGCTGAAGATGTTGTCCTCATCCTCGTCGTAATCGAATTCGTCCTCGATTTCCCCGACGATCTGTTCCAACACGTCCTCGATGGTCACCAGTCCCGCCACGCCGCCGTATTCATCGACAACGATGGCGATATGGTTGCGGCTGACCCGGAATTCCTTGAGCAGCACGTTGAGGCGCTTGGCCTCGGGAATGAATACCGCCGGACGGAGCATGTCGCGCACGTCGAATTCCTCGCCGGCGTAATAGCGCAGCAAATCCTTGGCGAGGAGGATGCCCAGCACGTCATCCTTTTCCTTGTCGACCACTGGGAAACGCGAGTGGGCGGTTTCGATGACGAAGGGAATGAAGGTCTCCGGCGCTTCGGCGATGTCGATCACGTCCATCTGGGCGCGCGGAATCATGATGTCGCGCACCTGCATCTCGGATACCTGCAACACCCCCTCGATCATCGTCAGCGCGTCGCCGTCCATCAGGTTGCGCTCGAAGGCGGAATGCAGCAACGCGATCAATTGCTCGCGATCCTCCGGCTCACGCAACAGGAAATTGCTCAAGCGTTCCAGCCAGGTGGGTTTGTCGGGTTCTTCCATGGGATTGGTGATTGGGTGATGAATGGTTGGGAATGGGAAATCTCAGCGGGCATTATACCCATTACTCATCACTCATTCCCCATCACCCGATATGGATCAGGATACCCCAGTTTTGTGACGATTTGGGTTTCGCGGGCTTCCATTTCCTCGGCCTCATCGTCGCTTTCGTGATCGTAGCCCTGCAGATGCAACACGCCATGCACGGTGAGATGGGCGTAATGCGCCTCCAACGTCTTGCCCTGCTCGGCGGCCTCGCGCGCCACCACCACCGGACAGATCACGATATCGCCGGCCACGTAAGGCAGATCGTCGTAAACGAAGGTCAGCACGTTGGTCGTGTAATCCTTGCCACGATAATCTCGGTTGAGCGCCCGCCCCTCCTCCTCGTCAACCAGGCGCAAGGTCAATTCGGCATCGCCTTCCAGCGCTGCTTTTACCCAACGGCGGAATTGCGAACGAGTGGGGAGGGCGTCTGGGGGGGCGGCGTATTGGACGGCGAGGCTCAGTTTGGCGGAGTTCGCGGTCATGACCTAACTTCCGGTCTTCAATACGGCGTTTTCGCGTTTCTCGTAGGCATCGACGATGCGCGCCACCAGCGGATGGCGCACCACGTCGTCGGACTGGAAGTGGTTGAAGGCGATGCCGCGTACATTCGCCAATACCTCTTGCGCGTCGTTAAGGCCGCTTTTCTGGTGGCGGGCCAGGTCGATCTGGGTCACGTCGCCGGTGATCACGGCCTTGGAGCCGAAGCCGATGCGGGTCAGGAACATCTTCATCTGCTCCGGCGTGGTGTTCTGCGCTTCGTCGAGAATGATGAAGGAGTGGTTGAGGGTGCGTCCGCGCATGTAGGCGAGCGGGGCGATTTCGATGGTGCCGCGCTCAAAAAGCTTGGCGACCTTGTCGAAGCCCATCAGATCGTAGAGCGCGTCGTAGAGCGGGCGCAGGTAGGGATCGACCTTCTGCGCCAGGTCGCCGGGGAGGAAGCCCAGGCGCTCGCCGGCTTCCACGGCCGGACGGACCAGCACTAGACGTTTGACTAGATCGCGTTCCAGCGCATCCACCGCGCTGGCGACGGCGAGATAGGTTTTGCCGGTGCCCGCCGGGCCGATGCCGAAAGTAATGTCGTATTCCTGGATCTTGCGCAAATACTGGTTCTGGCGCGGGGTACGGCCATGCAGGTCGGCACGCCGAGTCATCAGCACCGGGGCCATTTCCTCGTTGTCGGCGACACGCTCGGCGTTGGCGGCTTCGATC
This sequence comes from Sulfuricella sp., assembly GCA_018336195.1. GTDB lineage: Bacteria > Pseudomonadota > Gammaproteobacteria > Burkholderiales > Sulfuricellaceae > JAGXQV01. The sequence goes on from JAGXQV010000056.1 coordinate 8,665, forward strand.
AGGCCCAACTGGATTTCATCGACGCTCAAGGGCGTTTTGGCGCGTTCGTAAAATTTTTCCAGCACCGTCAAGGCCAGCGCCGCCTGGGCTTCTTCCCCCTGCACGGTGAAATGCTCGCTGCGCCGCGCAATGGTCACGTCCAGCGCGGTTTCGATTTGCTTGAGGTTTTCGTCGAGCGCGCCGCAAAGGTTGGCGAGGCGGACGTTATCGACGGGGGTAAAGGCAATATCAAACATAAATTTCAGTGCTCGGATTATGAGTGTTCAGTGCTTAGTGTTCAGTGTTTAGTTGTTGTCGCCGCTATGCGGCGGGCAAGGACAATCCATAACTTAACACTAAGCACTCAAAACTCAACACTGTTATTTCACCACCACTTCGCCGCGCAGGCTGAGGCGCCGTGCGGCGGTGATGTGGACGTCAATGAACTGGCCAACGAGGCGCGGATTGCCGGGGAAATTCACCGTCCGGTTGTTGGCGGTGCGTCCCGACAGTTCATTGTGATCCTTCTTGGCGACGCGTTCCACCACAATGCGCTGCACGCTGCCGACCATCGCCTCGCTGAGAACCTGCGTGCGGGCTTCGATCAACGCCTGGAGGCGGGCCAACCGCGCCAGCTTGACCTCCTGGGGGGTGTCGTCGGGAATTTCCGCCGCTGGGGTGCCGGGGCGCGGACTGAACAGGAAGCTGAAGCTGGCATCGAAGCCGATTTCCTCGACCAGCTTCATGGTCGCCTCGAAATCCGCTTCGGTCTCGCCGGGGAAGCCCACGATGAAATCCGAGGTAATCGAAATATCCGGGCGCGCCGCGCGGATTTTGCGGATCAGCGATTTGTATTCGAGGATGGTATAGCCGCGCTTCATCGCTGCCAGCACCCGGTCGGAACCGGCCTGCACCGGCAGGTGGAGATGGCTCGCCAGCTTGGGAATTTCCGCGTAGGCCGCGATCAGGGGCGGCGTGAATTCGTTGGGATGCGAAGTGGTGAAGCGCAGCCGCTCGATGCCGGAAATGTCGGCGACCAGGTGCAGCAACAGGGCGAGATCGGCACTAACGCCTTCCCCGGTTTCTCCCTGATAGGCATTGACGTTCTGCCCGAGCAGGTTGATTTCCTTCACCCCGCGTTCGGCCAGGGAACGGCATTCGGCCAGCACATCGTCGAGCGGGCGAGATACTTCGCCGCCACGGGTATAGGGCACGATGCAATAGGTGCAGAATTTGCCACAGCCCTCCATGATCGACACGAAGGCCGCGGCCCCTTCCACGCGGGCTTCCGGCAGATGGTCGAATTTCTCGATTTCCGGGAAGGACACGTCCACCTGCACGCGCCGCTCGCTGCGCCGCGCTGCCAGCATCTGCGGCAGACGATGCAGGGTCTGCGGGCCGAACACCAGGTCGACGTAAGGGGCGCGCGCCACGATGGCCGCGCCTTCCTGGCTGGCCACGCAGCCGCCCACGCCAATTAGCAGGTCGGGATTTTTCAGTTTGAGCGGCCGCCACCGCCCCAATTGGTGAAACACCTTCTCCTGCGCCTTCTCGCGCACCGAACAGGTGTTGAGCAGCAGCACGTCGGCCAGGGCGGGATCGTCGGTGCATTCCATGCCCTCGGTGGATGCCAGCAGATCGGCGATCTTCGCCGAATCGTACTCGTTCATCTGGCAGCCGAAGGTTTTGATGTAGACTTTTCTGACCATGCTTAAACGCGGAAAACAAAAAGGGCCTGCATCGCGCAAGCCCTTTTTTATTGTGTGGTGGTGATAGGTGGACTTGAACCACCGACCCCAGCATTATGAGTGCTGTGCTCTAACCAACTGAGCTATATCACCAGTGTTTTCTTGGAGTTCGCCTAAGCGGCGATTTTCAAAAAGGAGCGTATTTTCCTCATTCGGACGCCCGCTGTCAACTGACTTTCAACTTGGCGGCATCTTGCCCAGGTCGAATTCGTAACACCACTCGCGCTGATGCGCTTCCCACTCGATCTCGTAGCGGTAGCCGTTAATGATGGTACGCAACGATTTGACCTTGATTTTCGTGCCGCGCGGCACTTTTTTCACGACGCGCTGGGTAAACAGCAACTGCCCGACATGGTAAAGCGGCGGCAACTTGAGCATCGTTGAGGAACCCCCAAGTTGCTTTAGACGTTGAACAGGAAGTTCATGATGTCCCCGTCCTGCACCACGTACTCCTTGCCTTCCGAGCGCATCTTGCCGGCTTCCTTGGCGCCCTGCTCGCCCTTGCAGGCGATGAAGTCCTCGAAACTGATGGTCTGGGCGCGGATGAAACCGCGCTCGAAATCGGTGTGAATGACACCCGCTGCCTGCGGGCCGGTGTCGCCGACATGGATGGTCCAGGCGCGCACTTCCTTGACCCCGGCGGTGAAATAGGTCTGCAGGCCGAGCAGCTTGTAGGTGGCGCGGATAACCCGGTTCAGGCCGGGTTCGTCGAGGCCCATGTCGGCGAGAAAGGCTTTCTTGTCCTCATCTTCGAGGTCGGCGATCTCGCCTTCCAGGGCAGCGCAGATGGCCACTACCGGTGCGTTTTCGCGCTTTGCGAATTCTTCGACCTTGGCCAGCAGGGGGTTGTTGTCGAAACCGCCTTCGTCGACGTTGGCCAGGTACATGGCAGGTTTGGCGGTCATCAGGCACAGCGGTTTGATAAGTTCTTTCTCGTCTGCGTTGAGGCCGAGGCTGCGCACCGGCTGGGCGCCGTCGAGATGCACCTTGATTTTTTCCAGCAACGCCACCAGCAAGGCGGCATCCTTGTCGCCGCCGGACTTGGCTTGCTTGGCGGAACGGGAGATGGCTTTTTCGACGGTTTCCAGGTCGGCCAGCGCCAATTCCGTGTTGATGACTTCGATGTCGGAAATCGGATCAACCTTGCCGGCCACATGCACCACGTTATCGTCGGCGAAACACCGTACCACGTGGGCGATGGCGTCGGTTTCGCGGATGTTGGCGAGGAACTTGTTGCCCAGCCCTTCCCCTTTGGAAGCGCCCGCCACCAAGCCGGCGATGTCGACAAACTCGACCACCGCGTGCTGCACCTTCTGCGGTTTGACGATTTCCGCCAGCGCATCGATGCGCGGATCGGGCACTTCGACGATGCCGACATTCGGCTCAATGGTGCAAAAGGGGTAGTTTTCGGCGGCGATGCCGGCGCTGGTGATGGCATTGAAGAGGGTGGACTTGCCGACATTCGGCAATCCGACGATACCGCATTTCATAGAATTTGAACCTTTGAGTTGAGTGTCCCGCCGTGCATTCAAGACCGGGACCGGGCGCAAGCGCCGCCTTTTCGCGAACAGCGGCAATGACTTGCAAAGGCGCCATTGTAACCCGCCGGGTGGACTCATCCAAAGTGCTTTGGCAGCAATTTGCGCCATTCGGCGAAATGGCGGCGGTAAATCTCGCACTGGTCGAGTGTGGCAGCGTTTTGCCTCCGTGGGGAAACAACCGGTCACCGAGGTTATGTCGGTCGAATGCTCCAAACAAAATCAGCGGCGCAGTCACAATGCCCTCACTTATTCCAGCCTGAAGGGACTATGATTAATCGTTAGCGCAGGGTCAAGAAAACCAAGGGGTAGCCATGAAAATTACCAAACCCGATAACCTGGCCGGCGATTTCTGGGGAGGGCTGGCCGCGATGCTGGTTGCCTTGCCGTCGGCGATCGCTTTCGGGGTCGCCATCTATTCGCCGCTTGGCGGTTCCTACGTGGCCCATGGCGCGCTCGCCGGCATCCTCGGCGCCACCGCGTTAGGCCTCATCGCCCCCGCCCTGGGCGGCGCCAAGCGCCTCATCACCGCGCCCTGCGCCCCTGCCGCGGCGGTGCTATCGGCATTCGCCATCGACATGCTGCACCAGGACGTCGGCGTCGCCGCGGTTCTACTGTTGTTGACGGTGCTGGGACTGCTCGCCGGGCTGCTGCAAGTCGTCTTCGGTACGGTGGGCCTGGGGCGGCTGATCAAATACATGCCCTACCCGGTGGTGAGCGGTTACCTGAGCGGCGTCGGGCTTTACATCATCGCCAGCCAGGTACCGAAATTTCTCGGCGCCCCCAAGAGCGCTCATTTCTGGGAATCCCTGGCCGAACCGGGGCTGTGGCAATGGCAGGCCATCGTGGTCGGGGCAGTGACAATGACCGTGATGGCCGGCGCGGCGCGCGTCACCAAAGCCGTGCCGGCGGCCATCCTCGCCCTGATCGCCGGGATGCTGACCTACTTCGGCCTGGGGACGATAGACGCCACGCTGCTCAAGCTGACCGGCAACGCCCTGATAGTCGGCCCGGTGGGCGGGGGCGGAGACGGATTCCTCGACGCCTTTAGCGGCCGCTGGCAGGCGCTGGGTAGCCTCGGTCTGTCCAACCTCAAGGAATTGCTGGTGCCGGCTCTGACCTTGGCGGTGCTGCTCTCCATCGATACCCTCAAGACCTGCGTGGTGCTCGACGCCTTAACGCGCAGCCGCCACGACTCCAACCGCGAGTTGATCGGCCAAGGTATCGGCAACATCGCCGCCGCGGCAATCGGCGGCATCCCCGGCGCCGGCACCATGGGCGCGACCCTGGTCAGCCTGTCCAGCGGCGCGGCCAGCCGTTTTGCCGGGATCATCGAGGGCGCCCTGGCACTGGTGGCCTTCCTGATTCTCGGCGCGCTCATCGCCTGGGTGCCGGTCGCCGCGCTGGCCGGCATCCTGATCGTGGTAGGGTTGCGCATGATCGACCGCCACAGTCTGAATTTCCTTAAATCACGCTCCACCATACTGGATTTCGGGGTGATCGCGTCGGTGGTGCTGACCGCCCTCACCGTCAGCCTGATCGCCGCGTCGGGCGTGGGTGTCGTGCTCGCCGTGGTGCTGTTCGTGCGCGAGGAAATCAGGGGCAACATCGTGCGCCGCAAGTCCTACGGCAACCAGACGTTCTCTAAGCAGATCCGTATCCAGGAGGAAATGAAAGTTCTCGAACAGCACGGCGACCAGTCGGTGATTTTCGAGCTGCAGGGCAGCCTGTTCTTCGGCACCGCCGACCAACTCTACAGCGTCCTGGAACCCGAACTCAAGCTGCGCAAATACGTGACCCTCGACCTGCGCCGTGTCCATGCCGTGGACATCACCGCCATCCACATGCTCGACCAGGTCAAGGACATGCTGGCCGAGCGCCAGGGCTACCTGATCTTCAGCGAGATGCCCAAGAATCTACCGAGCGGCAAGGACATGCAGCAGTATTTTGACCAAGTCGGACTGGTGCGGGCGGAAAGTCCGGTGCGGGTTTTCGAAGAACTCGACGATGCCATCGAATGGGTGGAGGACCGCATCCTGGAACAGGCCGCGTTGGAGCGCAGCGAGGAAAAGGCGCTGGAACTGGCCGAATTCGGCTTTTTCAAGGGGCGCAAGGAGCAGACCCTGGCGGCCCTGGAAACCTGCATGGAAAAACGCTCCTGCCGGGCGGGAGAGAAAATTTTTGCGCACGGCGATACCGGCGACGAACTGTTCCTGATCCGCCGTGGCGAGGTCCGTATTCTCTTGCCGCTCAACGGCACCCAGAGCCACCATCTCAGTACCTTCGGGCAGGGTAACTTTTTCGGGGAAATGGCCTTCCTCGACGGCGCGGTGCGCTCGGCGGACGCCATCGCCTTTACCGATGCCGACCTATACGTGCTGCCACGGCGGACCTTCGACAAGATCGCCGAGGAGCACAAGAAAATCGCCATCCACCTGCTGGAGAGCCTCGCCAGCACGCTGGCGGCGCGGCTGCGCTACGCCAATGCCGAGATGCGGGCGCTGGAGGCCTGAAAAAAGCAGTGTTTAGTGTTCAGTTTTGAGTGTTGAATGGATGTGCGCCTGCGGCGCGGGTCAGGCAGCGGCCAAGTCCCGTTCAGCTTCTTCGATGATTTCCGCCGAAACACCGTGCCTTTTCAGGGCCTCCTTGAGGCGGGCGGTCTGGGCGTCGCCGAATTGCGCTTCGTCGCGGCGCAGCCCTTCGCTGACGTAGGCTTTCAGCAAGGTTTGATAACCGGAAAAGCCGCGCTGCGGAGCGATCTTCTTCATGGATTCCACCACGTCCACCGGAATGCGCAGGGTGATGGAAGTCGTCGGGCGGTCCTTGTTCAGGCGTTGTTTCAAGCGGTCAGTCAACATAGCGTTGCTCCTCGGCGAGTTCCGCGCGACGCGCGGAAATGATGCGGATGTGGTCACCCTCGAATTCGATGTGAACGACGTAGAGCAACCGGCCCATTACTGCAAAACCGATGGCAGCCTCACGGGCCTCGTCGTTACGCGATGCCTCGGTCAACACAAACAACGGGTCATCGAAAACCGTTGCCAGCGATGAGGATAGTGCATGTATTGACATTGTCAATGCGCAAAAAATTGCCGAATTCTCGCGATGAAGCTGGCGAATTTCTTTTTTTCTCGGGACGTGGCACTTCTTCTTGTTGAAGAAGAGAAGGTGAATCGTAGGGAAATTTTCGTTTCCCAAATTGAACTGGTCGGTTTCAATTTCATGGCATTTTCCAGAGGCCCAAAGATGGCTCAATTCTGGCAGATCGCTTGCTGCAGAAGAAGGAGCCAAATCGGCCCCCAAAACGCCAAATATTCGATGAGGTGGTAGCCTCTATTTCTTCTGATCTTGGGTGTGCAGCTTCATCATCGCCGCCGCAAAATCGCCGGTCAATAGCTGTGGCAGCACCGCCAAACTCTTGTCGATGGCCGCCACGATGCCCCCATGTTCCTCGCGGCGCGGCGGGTTGAGGACGTAATTCACCACTTCGTTGCGTTCGCCGGGGTGGCCGATGCCTAGCCGGAGGCGCCAGAAATCGGCGCTGCCGAGATGGGCGACGATGTCCTTGAGGCCGTTGTGGCCGCCGTGACCGCCGCCCTGCTTGAGGCGCGCGGTGCCTGGCGGAAGGTCGAGTTCGTCATGCACGACCAGGATTTCCGGCGGGGCGATCTTGTAGAAATTCGCCAGCGCGCCGACTGCCTGGCCGCTGCGATTCATAAAGGTCTGCGGTTCGAGCAGCCACAATTCGTGGCCGGGTAACGACAGACGCGCCGCCAGGCCGTGAAATTTCTTTTCGGGATTGAGGGTGGCGCGCTTTTCCGCGGCAACTTGGTCGACCCACCAGAATCCGGCGTTGTGGCGGGTCGCCTCGTATTCCCTGCCGGGGTTGCCGAGGCCGACGATCAGACGGATTGCACTCATGGCATATTCTCGCAAAGATTCAAATAAAAAAAGCCCGCCCGAATAACGGGGCGGGCTTCTTCGGTGGCTGAGAACCGCTTATTCGGCAGCGGTTTCGGCAGCTTCCTTGGCACCGCGCGGCACGACGATGGTTGCCACGGCATGGTCGTGACCATGGGTGAGATCGACGAACTCAACGCCCATGGGCAGCTTGATTTCCGACAGGTGGACGGACTGGCCGGCTAGCAGGTTGCCCAGATCGACTTCGATGAATTCCGGCAGGTTCTTTGCCAGGCAGGATACGTCGGCTTCGGTCATGATGTGGCTGGCAATACCGTGCGACAGCTTCACGCCAGGCGCATTTTCGGCGTTGGCGAAGTGCAGGGGCACCTTCATGTGAATCTTTTCAGTCTGGCTGACGCGCTGGAAGTCGATGTGCAAGACTTGTTGCTTGTAGGGATGGACTTGGTAGTCGCGCAACAAAACCTGCTCCTTCTTGCCGTCGATGGCGAGCGAGAGAATCGAGGCGTGGAACGCTTCGTTCTTCAGCAGGAAATAAATTGCCTTATGCTCCAGGCCAATGGCGACGGCATCCTTGCCTGCACCATAAACGACGCCGGGAATGCGGCCGGTGTGACGCAGGCGGCGGCTCGCACTCGTTCCCTGCAACTCACGCTTATCGGCGATGATTTCAATGGTCATGTTTTACTCCAAGGTTGTGGGCACCCGCGACCAGGCTACCCGGTTGAAAAAACAGTTTTCAGTGTTTAGTTTTTAGTGCTTAGTGGCGGACTGCGCTACGCGCAGATTTGGATTGAAAGCCGCGCAAAGCGCGACAACAACTTAACACTCAACACTAAACCCTCAACACCGCTTTTAAATTACTCCATGAACAGCGAGCTGACCGATTCCTCGTTGCTGATCCGGCGCATGGTCTCGGCGAGTAGTTCGGCGACCGACAATTGGCGGATACGCCCGCAATTGATCGCTTCTTCGCGTAGCGGGATGGTATCGGTAACGATCAGTTCGTCGAGGTGGGAATTCTGGATGCGCCCCACCGCCGGGCCAGACAGCACCGGATGGGTACAGTAGGCCACTACTTTCTCCGCGCCGTGCGCCTTGAGGGCGGCGGCGGCTTCGCAAAGAGTGTTGGCGGTATCGACCAGGTCGTCCATCAGCACGCAGGTGCGGCCGCGCACGTCGCCGATGATGTGCATCACCTTGGCCACGTTGGGCTTGGGGCGGCGCTTGTCGATGATCGCCAGGTCCACGTCGAGACGTTTTGCCAGGGCACGGGCGCGCACCACGCCGCCCACGTCGGGCGATACCACGATCAGGTTGGGGTGGTTGGCTTTCCACACGTCGCCCAGCAGGATCGGCGCGGCGTAGATGTTGTCGACCGGAATGTCGAAGAAGCCCTGAATCTGGTCGGCATGCAAGTCCATGGTGAGGAGGCGATCCACCCCGGCGCTTTGCAGCATGTTGGCGACCACCTTGGCAGTAATCGCCACGCGCGCCGAACGCGGGCGGCGATCCTGGCGGGCATAGCCGAAATAGGGAATGGCGGCGGTGATGCGTCCGGCAGAGGAGCGCTTCAGCGCATCGACCATCACCAGGACTTCCATCAGGGTATCGTTGGTCGGCGCACAGGTCGACTGGAGGACGAAGACATCCTTGCCGCGCACGTGTTCGAGAAGTTCGACCAGGATTTCCCCGTCGCTGAAGCGACCGACGGTGGCGCGGCCCAGGTTCTTGTTGAGGTGGCGCGAAACGTCCTCGGCAAGCTTGGGATTTGCATTGCCGGTGAACACCATCATGCTTCCGTAACCCATGCTGGCCCCTATCAAATCAACTTAGAAAAAAGGACGGGCGGGTAAAAACCCGCCCGTATTGTGTGGCTGGGGAGGTAGGGATCGAACCTACGAATGCCGGAATCAAAATCCGGTGCCTTACCACTTGGCGACTCCCCAATTATCTTGCAAAACTTCGCAAAGGATGGTCATCCAGGCCCTTTGCGACAAATCCTTCCATTCCGTCCGGACGCCGCGCGAGCACCGCGCGTGCTTCCTGTTCCGTATCAAAGCCCGCAAATACGCAGGCGCCTGATCCCGTCATGCGGGCGTCGCCGTATTGCTTGAGCCAGGCGATGCTGGCGGCGACTTCAGGATACTTCCGGCACACCACGGGTTGCAGGTCGTTATGGCCATGCCCCGTTGAAAAGGCCGCCATTTTGATGGGAAACGTATCCCGTGTCAATTCTTTGTCGCGAAATATCTCTATGGTCGGTACCGAAACGGGAGGCGTCAGCACCACGTACCAGGCCGGAGGCAGGTCCACCGGCTGGAGAATTTCGCCCACGCCTTCGGCGAAAGCGCTGTGGCCGAACACGAATACCGGTACGTCCGCCCCCAGCATCAGACCGAGATTTTGCAGATCGGCACGGGACAGATCGACTTTCCACAAGCGGTTGAGCGCCAGCAGGGTGGTCGCGGCGTCGGAGCTGCCGCCGCCCAGCCCGCCGCCCATCGGTAAGCGTTTTTCCAGGGTGATGTCCACGCCCATCTGACAGCCGCTTGCTTCCTGCAACAAGCGCGCCGCACGCACGCATAGGTCGTGTTGCGGGTCGAGGCCGGGCAGCGCGTTGACGCGGCGGATCAGGCCGTCGCCGCGCACCGCGAAATGCAGGGTGTCGCCGAAATCGACGAAACGGAACACGCTTTGCAGCAGGTGATAGCCGTCGGCGCGCCGCCCCACCACGTGGAGAAACAGATTGAGCTTGGCGGGAGCGGGATAGCCGGTCATTGCAGGCTCCAGCGGTCGATCACCAGGCGGATTTCCAGGGTATTGCCGTAAGCCGCTTCCAAGCGGCCCGGAAGTTCGACGCCCTGCACGGTACGGTAGCGCTCGTAATCGACTTTCCAGCCGTCCTGATAGAGGCGTTCGGGGCGTCCGTTGGCGCCGTTCTCGCCGCGCCAGCCGGTTTCCGGGGCGGGCAGGCCGAGCGCCCAGTGTTCCAGGCCGTGGATCGGCAAGCGCCAGCCGAGAAAGGCCTGGGTGAGTTCTTCGACGCTGGCGGCGCGGTGCGGGGTTTCGTCGGCGCTGGTAAGGGTGACGCCGTCGGCGTCGCGGACAATGCGCGCTACCCCTTGGCCAAGCGGGGAAAGCAGCAGGATATCGTCGCGGCGGGCATCGTGCGACCAGCGTAGCGAGCCGGAGAAGCCTAGTCCGTCGTATTTCACGGCGATGCGCCCGCTCAGATCGAAACCGCGAATCGCCTCGATGCCGGCCAGCGGTGCGGCGGCAAGGGTTTCCGCGGGGGGCGCCGGAACGTCCGCGCAGCCCGCCAACACGGCGAGCAGCGCAACGGCGGCAAAGCGGTTACGGCTTGAACTTCTTGATGGCATCCAGCAGCACTTCGTTGTCCGGATTGTCCTTCAGCGAGGATTGCCAGAGCTTGCCGGCCTCGTCGCGGCTGCCTTTGACCCACAGCACTTCGCCCAGGTGGGCGGCGATTTCCGGGTCGGGCTGGCCGGTATAGGCGCGGCGCAGATAGTCGATGGCCTTGTCGTAAGCGCCCAAGCGGTATTGCACCCAACCCATGCTGTCCATGATGAAGGGATCGTCGGGAGCCAGCTTGAGGGCGCGGTCGATCAGCTTGGCGGCTTCTTCGAGGCGGTCGCCGCGCTCCGCCAGCGAGTAGCCCAAGGCATTGTAGGCGTGGGCGTATTCCGGCTTGATCTGGATGAGTTTACGCAAATCCTGCTCCAGCACGTCGAAGCGCCCGACTTTTTCGGCAGCCATGGCTCGGTCGTAGAGCAGATCCGGGTAATTGGGCAGCTTGTCGAGCATCTTGGTAAGCAGGTCGTAGGCTTCCTGGAACGATTTGGTGACGCGCAGGATCTGCGCCTCGGCAAGCGCCACCTGGACGCGCTGCTGGTTGGTCTGGACGCTGATCTGGTGCAGGTGACGCAACGCTTCCGCCACTTGGTTGTCCTTGGCGAGCATGGCGGCATAGCGGATCTGCGCAACCAGGAAGTGTTCGCCCGGGGTGACGTTGTTGAACCAGTTTGCCGCCTCGCTGTACTGGTGGCGCTCCTCGTAGAGTTGGGCAAGGTACATGCGCACCGAATTGACGTCGCGGTATTTCTCCGCCAACGCCTGTTTCAGGTAACGCTCGGCCTTGTCGTAATCGCGCAACTGCAGGGACAGCAGCCCCAGCGCCACGCTGACTTCGGGATTGTCGGGGTTGTCGGCGGCGAGCTTCTCGAATTGGACGCGCGCTTCTGCGTATTGCTTTTCACCAACCAGCAACCGCGCGTAAGCCAGGCGTATTTCCAGGGCTTGGGGGTTGGCGGAAAGGAATTCCCGATAATCGTCGAGCGCTTGTGCGGGCGAGGTTCGCTGCATGACCTGACCGCGGAACAACGCGGCCATTTCCCAATCGGGATGCAGCCGTAGCGCTTCGCCGATTTCTTTCAGGGTAAGATCGTCCTTTTCCACCATCCAGGCCGCCTGGGCCACGGCGAAGTGCGCTTCAGGCAAATCGGGGAAGGGCTGGGCCAGTTCCTGAACCAGGGTCAGCACCGCCGCCTTGTTGGTCTGGCGGCCCAGCATCTGGTGCAGCCCGAGGAAGGAATTGCCGACGCTCTTGCCTTCTTCGGCAAGCAAGCGTTCGAGGTGGATGCGCGCGTCATTCAACAGGCCGCTGTTAACCAGCAAGGCGGTCACGGTCTGGCGGGCGCGCACATCGGCGGGATCGAGGAGCAGCCACAGTCGCGCCGCTTCCAGCGCCCGGCTTTCGAGGCGGGCTTGTAATGCAAGCTCGGTGGCGCGCTTGGCGAGGCGCGGATCGCGGGTGGTCTTGGCGAGGCCGAGGATACCTTCCATGCCCAACCCTGTTTGGCCGCGCTGCGCCGCCACTTCGGAAATAAGGAACTGGTAAAGTGTCTGGCCGGTCAGTTCGACACTGGGCAAATCCGCTTTATGGGTTTTCGAATCTTCGCTCGGATGGGCTGCGGCAAGCGGCGCGGCGGGCGTCTCGGCTTTTTTTACGGAAACTTGGGCGCAGCCGGCGAGGGCCAGCAGAGCGAACATCAGAACGGGATATTTGGGGTTCATACTTGAATGCTTATGCTTTGGACAGGGAAATTGGAAAGCTAAATTCCCTTGAAGTTCTATATGGTTCTCGCCATATTAGGCTATATTCCCGGTTTTTCATAGCCGCCCGCCATGCCCCCAGCCACCCTTGAAGCTCGCCAACTCGACCGCCGTTTCGGGGCGCGCCAAGCCATCCACGCGGCGTCGCTGACGCTCTGCGAAGGCGAAGTGCTGGGCTTGCTGGGACGCAACGGCGCGGGCAAATCCACCCTTCTGCAAATGCTCGCCGGGGCGCTGGCCGCGGATGCCGGCAGCGTGGCCGTATGCGGCATCGATCTGCAACGCGACCCGCGTTTCGCCAAGGCCCATCTCGGCTACCTGCCGGAGCCGCCGCCGCTTTATCCCGACATGAGCGTCAACGAATACCTACTGTTCGCCGCGCGTCTGCGCCGCGTCGCCGACCCCACCGGGGCGGTACTGCGCGCCAAGGCCCGCTGTGCCCTGGAAGAAGTCGCGCAGCGGCCCATCGCCCAGTTGTCGCGGGGCTGGCGGCAGCGGGTGGGCATCGCCCAGGCCATCGTCCACGAACCGCGGGTGGTGATCCTCGACGAGCCGACCGCCGGCCTCGACCCGGTGCAGATGGTGGAAATCCGCCAACTCATACGCGAACTCGGCGATAGCGCCAGCGTGTTGTTTTCCACCCACTCCCTCAACGAAGCCGCCGCCCTGTGCGACCGGGTGCACATTCTCCACGAGGGACGCCTGGTTTACGAAGGCGGCACTGCGGGACTGGAAACGACGTTTTTGCAATTCACCGGTGCGGAGGAAAGCGCATGATCTTCACCCTCGCCGCCCAGGAATTCCGCCGCCTTTTCACCACGCCGCTGGCCTGGCTGCTTCTCGCCGGCCTGCAGTTGATCCTCGGCTGGCTGTTTCTCGGGGAGGTCGACGCCTTCCTGGCGGTGCAGCCGCAATTCGTCGAACTCGCCAACCCGCCCGGCGTGACGGAAGTCGTCGCCATGCCGCTGTTCGGCTACGCCGCCCTGTTGCTGATGCTTGCCGCGCCGCTGCTGACCATGCGCAGCATCGCCGGAGAGCGCCATGAGCGCACCCTCGCCCTGCTGCTCTCCTCGCCGCTGTCGATGAGCGAAATCGTGGTGGGGAAATTCGCCGGCCTGTACGCCTTTCTCGCCCTCACCCTGACGCTGCCCGCCCTGATGGCGGTATCTCTGATCCTCGGCGGCGCGGTGGATGGCGGGCTGATCGTCGCCAACCTGCTCGGCCTGCTGCTGCTGGTCGGGGCATTTGCCGCGCTGGGGCTGTTCATCTCGGCGCTCACCGCCCAGCCGATCCTCGCCGCTTTCGGCACCTTTGGCATCCTGCTCGGCCTGTGGCTCATCAGCTTGGGGGCGCAGGAACCCGGCAGCCTGCTTCACGCTTTTTCGCTGCTCAAGCATTTTGAATCGTTCAACCGTGGCCTGCTGGCCAGTGCCGACGCGGCGTTTTACCTGGCTTTCGCGGTGCTGTTCCTGGCCCTGGCGATTCGCCGCCTGGAAATCGAGGCCGGCGGCTGGACGCGCCGCGACCGTCTGCGCCACGCCGTGCTGGCCATGGTCGCGCTGCTGATTGCCGCCGGGGTGGCGGTGCTGGCGCAGCGCTATCCGCAATCCTGGGATCTCACCCGCGACCACCGCCACGTCCTGAGCGCCACCAGCAAAAAGGTGCTCAAACAGATGGCCGGCCCGGTCAGCGTCACCGCCTATGCCAGCCGCCAGGACATCGAACTGGGCGACGTGCGCAAGATCATCCACGACTTCGTCGCCGATTACCGGCTGGTCAAGCCCGACCTCACCCTGACCTTCGTCGATCCCGCCGATGCCCCGCAGCAGGCGCGCGACGCCGGCATCCAGGCCAACGGCGAACTGGTGCTGCGCTACAAGAACCGCAGCGAACACCTCACCAACCTCAACGAGCAGGCGTTTACCAACACCCTGCTGCGCCTCACCCGCAACCGCCCGCCCGCGCTGTTCCTCGACGGCCACGGCGAACGGCGCGCCAACGGCGGCGCCCCCCACGACCTCGGCCAGTTTGCCCGCCAACTGGCGAACCGCGGCATCAAGGCGCAGCCTCTGAATCTCGGCAGCGCCCCGGAGATCCCGCGCAAATCCTCGTTGCTGGTGATTACCGGCGGACAAACCGACCTGCTTCCCGGCGAAGCGGAAAAAATCCGCGCCTACGTGGAACGCGGCGGCAACCTGCTGTGGCTGGTCGAGCCTGGCCCTCTCCACGGCTACCAGCCGCTGGTCGAGGCCCTCGGCCTGGCGCTGCCCGCCGGCACCTTGCTCGATCCGCAGGCGCGCGGCAAGTACGCGGTGCCCGCCGCGCTGGTGAATAGTTACGGACGCCATGCCGCCACCGCCGAATTCGACCTCGACACCGTGTTTCCCCTGGCGCGCCCGCTGGGCTTCAACGAAAGCGGCGGTTGGCACTACGCGCCGCTCGCCGAAACCTCCGCGGAAGCCTGGGTGGAGCGCGACACCCCCGACGCAAATGCCGAATTCGACCCGCAGCGCGACATCGCCGGCCCCGCCACCCTCGCCGCTGCGCTGGAGCGCCAGGTCGAAGACCAGACCCAGCGCGTCGCCGTGATCGGCAGTGCCGCATTCGCCTCCAATGCCTTTCTCGGTCTGGGCGGCAATCTCGATCTCGCGCTGAATCTCGTCAACTGGCTGGCCGGCGACGACGACCTCATCGCCATCCAGCCCAGGGCCGCCCGCGACGCCCGCCTCAATTTGAGCAAGAACGCCGCCCTCGCCATGCTGCTGATATTCCTCGCCGGCTTGCCGCTGGCCTTCCTGTCCGCCGGGTCGTGGGTATGGTGGCGCAGACGTGGGTAGGACGGGCTTCAGCCCGTGATATCGGGTTAAAACCCGACCTACCACCCATTGATTTTATGAGGTCTCGAACAATCCGGGTTCTACGGCGTTTATTGATTAACTGACAA
The DNA here is from genome assembly GCA_018336195.1 of Sulfuricella sp. Taxonomy (GTDB): domain Bacteria; phylum Pseudomonadota; class Gammaproteobacteria; order Burkholderiales; family Sulfuricellaceae; genus JAGXQV01. The sequence continues at coordinate 23,931 of JAGXQV010000056.1, forward strand.
CCCCATGCCCGAACTACCCGAAGTCGAAATCACCCGCCGTGGACTCGCACCGCACCTCACCGGCCAGACCATTCGCGCCGTGGTCATCCGCAACGGCAGCCTGCGCCAGCCGATCCCCGCCGACCTGCCCGCAACCCTGCCAGGGCAGACCATCCACGGCGTTGCGCGGCGCGGCAAATACCTTCTCATCGAATGCGACAGCGGCTGGCTGCTCGCCCACCTCGGCATGTCCGGCAGCCTGCGGGTGGTTCCCGCCACCACTCCGCCGGAAAAACACGACCACTTCGATTTGGTCCTGGCAAACGGCCTCGCCATGCGCCTGCGCGACCCGCGCCGTTTCGGCCTGATCCTATGGACGGTGGACGATCCACTCGCTCACCCCCTCCTTGCCAAACTCGGCGTCGAACCGCTCGGCGAGGCTTTCAACGGCGACGTACTGTACCGCGCCAGCCGGGGCCGCAACCTGCCGGTCAAGCAATTCCTCATGGAAGGCGGCACGGTGGTCGGCGTCGGCAACATCTACGCCAACGAATCCCTGTTCCGCGCCGCCATCCGCCCCCAAACCGCCTGCGGACGCCTCAGCGCCAAGCGCTACGAGCGCCTCGCCCAGACCATCAAGGAAACCCTCAGCGACGCCCTCGCCGCTGGCGGCAGCAGCCTGCGCGACTTCACCGACAGCGCCGGCAACCCCGGCTATTTCCAGCAGCAGTATTTCGTCTATGGCCGCACCGGCGAACCCTGCCGGGTGTGCGGCGCACCCATCCTCACGCTGCGCCAGGGACAGCGAGCGACGTTTTATTGCGGGGGGTGTCAGAAGGGGTGAGGTTTTTTCGGTGGGCGAGCCGATTTTTGGGGTCGAATTGGCGGGTTTTTGAACTATTTTCGCCGGCCTTAAAAATTCTTCTACTGAAATTTCAATTTGTTATGTTGTCACCTGTAAAAAGTAACAGGTGTTTCATTTTTTGGGATTGGGTAGGTTAGCGACTTCAACTATCAGGTCGGGGTTGTCATGGTGTTTTTTCCGGGAAATCAGGGGGAGCTGCCAATCAATCCCGTTAAAACAATATGTTACGCAGAAAATCCCGTGTTATATGCCTTGAAAGTTCTTTTGCCGGCACGTTTTAGGGTGGCTCTCAAGAAGCATCATCCAAGTAACTGATTACAAATAATCCGATCCGTTCACTCACCTCGTCGCCAAGCCCAGTTGTGCCGCACCCTTGCCGGTTTGCGCCTGCGCCTTTTCCGCTTCCTTCGGTTCCTGCATGAGTTCCTTGATCTTGGCGGCGATGGTCTCCTCCACGGCGGCCCGTTTCTCCGGCGGCATGGTTTTCAGGCTTTCCTCGGTCAGCCCCATCTTCTTGAGGATGGCTTCGCGCATCCGCTGTTCCGGCGTTTTCTTCATGTAATCGAGCAATTCCTGTAGCGCCGTCGGTCCTTTGGCTTTGGCTGACGAATCTTTCGGCGCCGTACTGGGCGATTCGGTCGCGGGCGCGCTGGAAGCATTCGTCCGTGCCTTGCTTAACACGGACTGGAAAGATTCCCCGGCATTGGCTGATGTAGCGGTGGCCTGTCCGAAAGGCTGCGGTGTATCGTAACTATTGGAGATTTTCATGGAAGCGCCTTTTCATCGCAATTGGAGTGATATAGCGAAGCAAACCTCGTACCAATTACAGCAAGCGCGGAGGGAAAGAAATGTAATCAGGGGCCACCGATAGGCGGCATGGTTGGTCGGGAAATGCCATCACCGCTTGCGCTCTCCCGAGCACCCTTGGATTCCACGGTGTTTTTCCGGATTTGCCGCTTTCAGAAACAAGCGGTCAAGACGGCAATTTCTGCCGACCTGGCCGCACCGTTAAGTGCAAGAGGACGACTCGCACAGCCCGGCTTCACCGCCGACTTGTACAAATCACCATGATTAAACTTGAGAAGGGAATGCCATGGTACAAGCCGATACCAAGGTGCTCACCGCCCATATCCCGTGGTGGCTAGCCGAGTACGGATCGGATGGCAGCCTTCCTTGGCCGTTCGCGCAGCGGGATCATGACGCAGGCTTGAGCAGTGCACCGTAGCGGGCCAGCACGAAGCTGTCCACGGCATCGGCTTGGTACGCACCGCCAAGCCCGCTCCAATGTCCTTGACCTGGGCAGGATTGACGATGGAAACCGCCACTTCGGCATTGGTCAATGGCGCTTGTTCATGGTCGCCCCGGTGCCTTCCATCACGGATTCGAACTTGAGGTCAGCAGCTTTGGCAGTCTTCCTTGAAGCCCAGTACCTTGAGGATGTTGACCAGCGGGCACAGGTTGGTGAAGCCGCTCTGGAACAGGTTGACGCCGACGAAGGCGGTGAACCACAGGAAGTTGGCGTTGACGAACAGCGGGCTGGCCTGCACGCCCAGAGCGAGCGAGAGCAGCACGAAAAAGCCGGCAACGATGCGAACGATACGATTGATGGTCATGGGTTTCTCCTTGGTTGAGTTGAAAATCTAAGTGGCCGTAGCCCGGATGAAGCAACGCGGAATCCGGGGCCGCCGCGAGGCGGAAACAGTGGTCGGAAACGCCGCTGCTATTTGCGTTGTTTCAAATGCTCCCGGATTTCGCTGCGCTTCATCCGGGCTACATTTTTCTGTACATCGCCGCGTAATACAGTACTGGAATCACCACCAGGGTGAGCACGGTGGAGACCAGGATGCCGAAGATCAGCGAAATCGCCAGTCCGTTGAAAATCGGGTCGTCGAGAATGAACAGCGCGCCCAGCATGGCCGCCAGCCCGGTTAATACAATCGGCTTGGCGCGCGTCGAGCCGGCGCGGATCACCGCTTCCTGAAAGGCCATGCCTGCGGCGACTTGCTGGTTGATGAAATCCACCAGCAGGATGGAATTGCGCACGATGATCCCGGCCAAGGCGATCATGCCTATCATGCTGGTGGCGGTGAACTGGCTGCCGAGCAGGGCGTGGCCCGGCATCACGCCGATGATGGTGAGCGGAATCGGCGCCATGATGATGAGCGGCACCAGGTACGACTTGAACTGCGCCACCACCAGCAGATAAATCAGCACCAACCCGACCGCGTAGGCGATGCCCATGTCGCGGAAAGTCTCGAAAGTCACCTGCCATTCGCCGTCCCATTTCAGGCTGTAACCGGCGTAATGGTCATCGGGCTGGGTAATGAAGGTGTCGCCGAGTTTGCCGCCTTCTCTCAGTTCCTGGCCGATCAAGCCGGAGCGGATCTCGAACATCCCGTAGAGCGGGCTGTCGAGTGGGCCGGCCATGTCGCCGACGACGAATACCACCGGCAGCAAATCCTTGTGGTAGATGGTTTTCTCGCGCGCCGTGGGCTGCACCTCGACCAGTTCGGAGAGCGGCACCAGCGTCCCGTCGCGGGCGCGCACGGTGAGCTTGAGCAGCTCATCGAGGCTGGACTGGCGCTGCGGGTCGAGGGTGACTTTCACGGGGATTTCGAACTTGGCTTCGCCTTCGTGTACCGGCGTGACTTCCTCGCCGGCCAGGCCCATTTTCATCACTTCCACCACGTCCTTTTGCGCCACACCCATCAGCGCGGCCTTGGCTTGCAGGACATGCAACACGAACTTGCCGGCGTTCTCCTCGACGCTGTCGTCGATGCTGACGATGTCGGGAGTCTGGGCGAATCCGGCGCGTACCCGCTCCGCCACTTTCATCTGGCCTTCATAATCGGGGCCGTAGATTTCCGCGACGATGGGCGACATCACCGGCGGGCCGGGCGGCACTTCCACCACTTTCACCTTGGCGTGGTATTGCGCGGCGATTTTCTCGATGGCCGGGCGCACGGACTGGGCGATTTCGTGGCTCTTGCGCTCACGATGATGCTTGTCGGTTAGGTTGACCTGGATGTCGCCGACTTCCGAACCTTTGCGCAGGTAATACTGGCGCACCAGACCGTTGAAGTTGATCGGCGAGGCGGTGCCGGCGTAAGCCTCGAAATCGGTCACTTCCGGCACCGTGGCGAGATAGGCGCCCATTTCGCGCATCACCCGCGCGGTCTGTTCGAGCGGGGTGCCGGTGGGCATGTCCACCACCACCTGGAATTCCGACTTGTTGTCGAAGGGTAGCATTTTCATGATGACGATCTTGAACACCGCCAGCGACACCGCCAGGAAAATCAGGCCGATGATGGTCAGCCACAGCTTGTTGCGTTTCCCCTTGCCTTGCTCGCGGTTAAGGAAGGGCGTGAGGCGCGCCTTGAAGAAGGCGTAGAGACGACCTTCTTCCTCCGCGCTGCTGGGTTCGGCGCCGTGATGCTTGGAGAGCTTGAGCGCCAGCCACGGGGTGACGATGAAAGCGATGGCCAACGAGATCAACATGCCGATGCTGGCGTTGATCGGGATGGGGCTCATGTACGGCCCCATCAGGCCGGTGACGAAGGCCATGGGTAGCAGCGCGGCGATCACCGTGAGGGTGGCGAGAATGGTCGGTCCGCCGACTTCATCCACGGCTTCGGGGATCACCTGGGTAAGCGATTTGCCGGGTTCCAGTTGGCGACGACGGTGGATGTTTTCCACCACCACGATGGCATCGTCAACCAGGATGCCGATGGAGAAAATCAGCGCAAACAGCGACACCCGGTTCAGCGTGAAACCCCACGCCCACGAGGCGAACAGCGTCGCGGCCAGGGTCAGCAGCACCGCCACCCCGACGATGGCCGCCTCGCGCTTGCCCAGGGCGAACAGCACCAGCAACACCACGAAAGTGGTGGCGAAGATCAGCTTGCCGATCAGCTTCATCGCCTTGTCGTTGGCGGTTTCGCCGTAGTTGCGCGTCACCGTGGCATGAATGCCTTCGGGGATGATGCTGCCGTGGAGTTGCTCGATACGCTTGATAAGGCGCTCGGCGACCTCGACGGCGTTTTCGCCGGGTTTCTTGGAAATCGCCAGGGTCACGGCGGGAAATTCGCCCTGTTCCTTGATCTGCTTGGCCTGCGCGGCGGGGCCGGTACCCAGCCACACGTAGCGCGACGGCTGGTCGGGGCCGTCCTCGACCCGCGCCACGTCGTTGACGAAGACCGGGCGACCTTCCGAAACCCCTACCACCAGCTCCTTCACGTCGGTGGCGGAAGACAGAAAAGTCCCGGTTTGCACCAGCACTTCGCTGTTCCCGGACACCAGCGAACCGGAAGGCTGGGAGGCGTTGCTCACCTGCAAGGCGGCACGGATGTCCTGGGCGGAGACGTTATGCGCAGCCATGCGTTCGGCATCCATGATGACCCGCACCACTCGCGCCGGCCCGCCCAGGGTATTGACCTCGCGAGTACCCTTGATGCGCTTCAGTTCGATTTCGGCGGCGTGGGCGACCTGCTGCAATTCATACGCGCCGCGCTGCGGGTCGGCAGTCCACAGGGTCAGCGAGACTATCGGCACGTCGTCGATGCCGACCGGTTTGACGATGGGTTCACCCACCCCGAGATTGGGCGATACCCAGTCGCGGTGCGACTGGATGGTGTCGTAAAGGCGCACCAACGCCTGGGTGCGATCCTGTCCGACCAGGTATTGCACGGTAAGGATCGCCATGCCGGGACGCGATACCGAGTAAACATGGTCGATCCCGGAGATTTGCGACAGCACTTGCTCGGCGGGCGTCGCCACCAGGCTTTCCACATCCTTCGCCGACGCGCCGGGGAAGGGAATGTAGACGTTGGCCATGGTCACGTTGATCTGCGGTTCCTCCTCGCGAGGCGTCACCAATACCGCGAACAGCCCGAGCAGAAAGGCGATCAGCGCGATGAGCGGAGTCATCTGCGATTGCAGGAAAGCGTTGGCGATACGTCCGGAAATACCCATATTAAATTCAGTGTTGAGTTGTTAGTGTTTGGTGCTTAGTGATGTTGTAGCGCTGCGCGCGTCTTGTCTCAAGCCCGTCATGCGCGCAGCGCATTCCAAAACTCAACACTCAGCACTTAAAACTTGCCTTTCAATTCCATGCCGGCCTTGACCGGCTCCAGCGCCACCGTCTCGCCGGGGGTCAGTCCGGCCAGCACTTCGACCTGTCCTTCGCCTGCCGGCTCGCCAAGGCGCACCTGACGCAAGGCGATGCCGCCCTTGGCGTCGATCACGTAAACGGCGGTGATTTCGCTGCGGCGCAGTACCGCGCCTGCTGGCACCAGCAGCTTCTTGACGCGCCCGATGCTGAAATGGGCGCGGGCATACATGCCGGGATACACGTCGCGCAAGGCTTCCGGCAGGTCGAGACGTACCCGGGTGGCGTGGGTTTTGGCATCGGCGGCGGGGAGGATGGTCACGGCCTGGGCGTCGATCCACTTGTTGAGGGCCGGGAATTCCACCTTGGCGCGCGGGGCGCGGCGAATCTCGGCAAGCTTGTATTGCGGAACGTTGGCGACGGCGCGCAGATCCTTGGGGTCGAAGCCGACCATCAGCGGTTTGCCGGGAGTGGCCATTTCACCGAGTTCGACCAAGCGTGCCGCGACCACGCCGCTGTAAGGCGCGACGAGGGTGGTGTAGCCCTTGGCGGTGGCTGCCTGTCCGGCACCCGCCAGGGTGGCCTGGGTTTGTGCCTGGGCGGCCTTATAGTCGGCAAGAGCCTTGTCGAGCGCGGCCTGGCTGACGAATTTCTGCTCGAACAACTGGCGGGTGCGCTCGTAGGTCGCCTTGGTATTCTGCAAATTGGCTTGGGCCTGCGCCACTTGCGCTTCAGAGCCGGCCAGCGCGTGGCCGGCTTCGCGTTCGTCGATGCGCGCGATAACCTGGCCCTTTTGCACGTAATCGCCGACGTCAAACTTGATTTCCACCACCCGCCCGGCAATTTGCGCCGCCACGGTGGATTGCTTGGTCGCTTCGATCAGGGCTTCTGTCGCATAGGTCAGGTCGACTTCGCGGAATTCGGCCTTGGCCGTGGCAAGCGGCGCCGCCTGGAGTGGTGCCGACAGCAGGACGATCAGCGTCAACAATATGAAACGAAACACGGCTTACCCCTTCGATCAAGAGTTAACATATTAGCAGACGCTAATATAATGAGCAAAAATCACCCCCCGCTTTCTGCTTTAATGGGGGCGTCGCCATGAAAAATCAAGCAGCCTCCGCACGGAGGCGCCCAAGCCGGGCTTTTTGAAGCCCACGGAAACTTACGCGTTGGCATCCTGCGGCGAAGAATACTGCCATTGGAACGTTCCGCTGCTTCCGGCGAAGAGCATTTCACCCACGCTATTGGTGCCCCGCAATTTAACCTTGAGTTCCTTGGGCGGCGTGTCGAAAAGAGAAGGGGTATCGGGTTTGAGTGGCAGTGTGCGGATGTGGATTTCGTCGCCAACGGCAGCGACGTTGCAGGAGATCCCGGCCTCCGCGACGCGCTTTATTTCCTTGAGCTCGGCCAATTGGTTTTCCAGCGCGGATTGCTCGGCCATTTTGGCCTTGGTGTTCTCGCCCAGCTTGGCGAGCAGTTTAAGATGCGGAGACAGCGCGGCTGCCATCTTCTGCAAATTCGTCTGTTGCTCGGGGGTCAGGGTGATTTCACCCTTTCTGACCTTGCCGGCGATGGTCACGTATTTGCGGAAATCCGGGTTTGCCTTGAGCTTTTCGCTTTCCGCTATCATCTTGCCGAGAACGGCTTTCAGGTCTTCGAGCTTGTCGCTCAACGCGTTGATCTTGCGTTTGAATTCACCTTGGTCCGGAATCATCACGAAGCCCAGCATTTCGCTTTGCTTGCGTGGCACGGCCCGTTCGATGCGAATGACCTTGGCGGCCAGGGCGCATCCTTCGGCAAGGCCGATTTCCACTTCTTCGGCAAGGATGTCGCAATTGGAAGCGTTTTCGATCACCACCTTGGTGCCGATGATCACGCAGCTTTCGGCGCGCTTGACGCGGATCACGCCGCTACGGGTGTGGAGGGTTGCGCCGGAGGCGACGCCTTCGATGACGATATCGCCTTTCTGGTTGAGCGCCATGCCGCCGACCAGATTGCGTTTCAGATCGATGGTGCCGCCGCGCGAGGAAACGATGCCGAACACATCGGCATGAATCATGATGCTGTTGCCTTCGATAGTGCGTTTTTCCTGGACCTCGCCATATTCCTCGTATTCGTCGCCGGTCAGCAACAGGTCGCCGGTGGTGCGTACGCTCACTCCGTCGCGGTTGACGATTTTCTCGGTAATGGAAATCTGGTTGGTCTGGGTGTCGAGGTTGAGGAATCCATCGTTTTGCGACACGATGAACTCGCCGTTGGCATCTCTGACCACCGTGGTTCCCGGCCCTGCCAGGGTTCCCAGATCGAAATCCTTGGGGATGGGCGGTTCGATGAGATGGCCGGAGATTTCCCGGCCCGGCGTACCCAGCACCAACGGGATTTTCTTCAGCAAATGCACGCCCTTGTTGATTTGCGGAAAACGGTTCTTGAACTGGCGTAAATCCAGCCTGCCGTTGGGCAATTCCTTGGGCGCGTCGTCGCGATGGATTTCCTCGGCCAGTTCCTGGATGTCGGCAGCCTTGCCCAATATCGCATCACGACGGCGGGCGATGACGAAGCGACCGGTTGTGCCGGTGGCGATGAACTCGCGGACTGTTGGCTCGTTGATCCCGAAACGGATGCCTTTCAGCCACATGTCCGCCACGAACTCGTCGAAATCCAGGGTCGCACGGGTCAGCGCCGGTTTGCCGTCGGGGTCTGTGTTTCCGCCGTCGTCCTCCTCGAATACCGGCTCGAAATAGTATTCCACTTTGCCGTCGCCCATCTTGACCGCCTTGTACAAGGTACGCCGCGATGCGCGAAAAGCCACGATGTCGCGGGCCAGTCGCCGGGGCTTGGTGGTTTCGCCACCCTGGGAATGGGTCTTCAGCAAGTCGAGGTCGTATAGCAGATGGGTGAACGCGGCGTAGTCGAGTCCTTGAAAACAGGCGCCGGCGCTGAAAATGCGATCTACTGCGGCTTGCAGGGCTTCCAGGTCATCCAGCTTGGCCGGATCGACATACAGCCCGTCCGCATGTTTGAACAGGAAGCGTGGCAAGGCCACTTCGCCTTCGCGCAATTCGGCGAGGTTTCCGATGATGGAACGCGACAAAGCGGCGTTATCGTTACTCAAAACTGCTTCCTCCGGGTCGATTGGGTGTCATCTCGATTCGAGACGCCATCAAGTCAACGTAACATCTTACCCTTGCTCAGCCTGCCGAGCAGCAAAACCTATCACAATTCCAACAAAAGTCGGCGCACATTCTGCGCGGTTTACGTAGTGCCGCAAGGCGACTCATATTCACAATGAATAGAATTATTCACAAAAAATAATTCCCAGATTAGACGATTAACTGATTTTATAGGGAAATTAGCCATGTTATGATTTTCCTCAATTAATCTGGAGATGCAAGACCTTTCATGTACGATCATCAGGACGAATTTTCCGTGCTCAACAGCGGGCTGCCCTTGCCTGACAAAATCCGCTCGGTTCATCACCTGTTGAAGCAGCGTTTTCCGTTTCTCGACCGTATCGCGGTGGCGGTTTACGATGCCAAGACCGATTTACTCAAGACCTACGTGCACAGCAGCGGCGAAGATCAGCCTCTGACCCTCCATGACGCGGTGCTGAGCGATTCCGGCTCCCTCCAGGAAATTCTCAAAAAAGGCCGGCCCCGTGTTCTCAATGACCTCGACGAGTTCTACGGCACTAGTGCGCGCATCACCTCGGTCCGGTACGGCGCCAGCTATACCTTGCCGATGTACCTCAATGACGTGTTTTTCGGTTTCCTGTTTTTCAATTCCTACCAGAAGAAGGTCTTCGACGATACGTCCCTACATTATCTGGACATGCTCGGTCATTTGCTGTCGCTTCTGGTGATTCATGAGTTGTCGCATACCCGTACCCTGCTGGCAACCGTGCGTACCGCCACCGACATGGCCCAGCACCGCGACTTCGAAACCGGCGCCCATCTCGACCGGATGGCCAATTACGCGCGCCTGGTCGCTCGCGAGGTGGCACCCAAGTTCAAATTGAGCGACGAAATCGTCGAGCATATTTTCCTTTTCTCGCCACTCCACGACATCGGCAAGATCGGCATCCCCGACACCATCCTGCTCAAGCCGGCCAAGCTGACCGATGCCGAATTCGAAATGATGAAAACCCACGCCACCAAAGGCACCGAAATCATCGACCGGATGCTGGAGAATTTCGGGCTGACCAGCCTGCGCCACGTCGACGTGCTGCGCAACATCGCGCTCTATCACCACGAAGCGCTCAACGGCAGCGGCTATCCTTACGGACTGGTGGGAGAGGGCATCCCGGTGGAGGCCAAGATCGTCGCGGTCGCCGACGTGTTCGATGCGTTGACCAGTGCTCGCCCCTACAAGGAGGCGTGGAGTAATCAGCGGGCATTCGAACTGTTGCTCAATTTGGCGGGGGAAAAATTCGACCCGGATTGCGTGGCCGCACTGATCTCCTGCCGTGAGCAGATCGAGGCCATCCAGCGGCGTTTCCACGAAGACGAGATGGGTTAGGTGTCCCGCATCCAACAGCGACCATGACTGTTTTGTCAGGTTATTCTGCGGCTGGATTCCCGGTTTTTCTTGATTTTGCGGCTTTCAAAAAATTTCAAGCCCATAAATGTCAGCCAGCCTATCGTTATCAATCCAACGACAAAGCTGCCATAAGCGTAGGGCCACGGAATTCCTTGCGTCATCATCGAGAATTCGGACATTCCGCCAATCCCGGCTAGCACGTTCAAAGGCATAAACACGACGCTAATTACGGTTAACCGTTTGATGTCCTTGTTCTGATTGATGTTGATGGAACTGTCGGTGGCATCCATCAAGAAATTGATCTTGTTGAACAAAAATGCCGTATGCCCATCCAGCGATTCAATGTCGCGCAGAATTTCGCGCACATCCTCATGTTGGGCATCCGACAGAAATTTACCGCGCATCAAAAAGGACAAAGCGCGTCGGGTGTCGAGGACATTCCGGCGAATTCTTCCGTTGAGATCCTCGGCCTCTGCAATTGCAGCAAGAATCTTCGCCGCTTCCTCGTCCGTGATATGGGAACTCAACACCAGCTTGCCGACCTCTTCCAGCTTGGCATACACGTCCTCCAGGGCATTCGCGGAGTACTCCACGTCGGCGGCATAGAGATCGAGCAATACATCCTTGGCTTCCGTCACGTATCCGGTGTGCGCCCTGGCGCGTAAACGCTGCAGGCGAAACACCGGCAATTCCTCGCTCCGCACCGAGAACAGGGTGCCCTTGTAGATAACAAATGCCACCGCCACGTTGCGTGATTCGTCTTCCCGATCAAGGAGGAAATCGGAATGCAGATGCACTTCCCCGTTTTCTTCCACATAAAAACGGGCGCTGGTTTCCAGATCTGTCAGTTCCTTGGGGTTGGGCAATTCCACGCCAAATATCTCGCGCGCCCAAACCAGTTGCTCGTCATCGGGGGTTACCAAGTCGACCCAGATGGGCAGCGCCAAGGCAAGGTCTTGACGAGTTTCCACGGGAATTTGCCGCAAGCGCCCTTCGTGAAGGTCAAATACCCGGATCATCATGCTTTGGCTGCGTGACTTATGTTCGGAAACCAGTTCTACCCTCACCGAGTCCGAAATTTCGAGCAGAATTTCGTCCTTCTGATCGTCACGGACCAGTGGCCAGGCGATCTTTTGGTCATCCGGAGATAACGTTTCAAGAATGCGCGCAACCGTTTGGGGGGAGAGTTGGCTCAACAACCTCTGTAATTCAACTAGATTTTGCTTGTGAACCAGGGATTCGATCAGGTCGTGCTTGGGCATATCCTGCTTGTGTACCAAGCCTTCCACCAGTTTGTGCTTGTTGAGCAGGGTGATGACTTGTTGCAGGTTATCCTGCACGCTTTCCGGCTGTTTTGCTTCAGTCATGCGTTTTCTCCCGGCGGCAAAAAAGAGTTGTCGCGCAAAGTCGCGCGCAACCGCCGCAAATACTTATGACATCAAGAAAGGGAAACCACTGAAGAGTGCCGAGGTATCCGATTCCGCTAAAACCCAGCGGAATCAAGACATGGCCGAGAAGCCAGGAGAGATCAACCGCTAGGAGGTTACTGTTTTGAGTAACTTACAACTGGGACTGTCCAAAATGGCTGCGCCTTGAAATAAGAACGACGGCATTTTACCTGCCGGGGAGAAAGCGCGTCAACGCAAGTTTGGCTTGGGGCGCGCGTTCTAAGGCGCTTGCACCTGGTTCATGCGGGTCAGGATGATCGGGGATTTTTTCTCCAGCCCGCGGGCGTTGCGGTGCAGGTCGTAATAGCGTGGATTGGGGACCATCGACGCCATCCGGGCCGCTTGCTCGGCGGCGATTCCTGCGGCGCCTATGCCATAGTAATGGCGTGCCGCCGCTTCGGCGCCGAATACGCCGTTACCCCATTCGATGACGTTGAGGTAAATCTCCAGGATGCGGCGCTTGCTCAGGGTGTTTTCCAGCATTACCGTGATGATGGCTTCCTCCACCTTGCGTAGCGGATTGCGGCTGCCGGAGAGGAACAGGTTTTTCGCCAGTTGCTGGCTGATGGTCGAACCGCCGGCGACGATTTTGCCTTTTTTGAGGTTCTTTTCGTAGGCTTTCTGGATGCCGTCCCAGTCGAACCCCTCATGATCGAGGAACTTGGTGTCTTCCGCTGCGATCAGTGCAAGTTTGAGATTTCTGGAAATATTGGCGTAAGGAACCCACTTCTGCTGCAACTGGGCATCTGGACGAGTTTCGCGTAACTCGGCAAGGCGCGCATCCATGAACGCCGTGGAGGACGGGTTGTGATCCACCCACCACCAAATCTGCGCGTATATCCAGCCTTGATAGAGCAGCAATGCCGCCACGGCCAGCAGAATGCCGCGCCCCAGCCAGCGCCACAGGAAATTGCCCTTCTTGGCTTTCATGAAAACGACAACGGGGGCGACCGCAAAACGGCTGCCCCCGCCGGCTCATGCTCAGAATGATTAAAGACCAGCGTCAGCCTTCAGCGCTGCCGCTTTGTCGGTATTTTCCCAGGTGAATTCCGGCTCATCGCGGCCAAAATGACCGTAGGCGGCGGTCTTGTGGTAAATCGGACGGAGCAGGTTGAGACTCTGGATGATGGCACGCGGACGCAGGTCGAAATGGCGCTCGACCAGTTGGGCGATTTTCTCGTCGGCGATCTTGCCGGTGCCGGAGGTGTTGACCATCAGGCTGACCGGCTTGGCGACGCCGATGGCGTAAGCGACCTGAACTTCGCACTTGCTCGCCAGGCCGGCGGCAACGATGTTCTTCGCGACGTGACGGCAGGCGTAAGCGGCGGAACGGTCCACCTTGGACGGATCCTTGCCGGAAAAGGCTCCGCCGCCGTGGTGCGCGGCACCACCGTAGGTGTCGACGATGATCTTGCGCCCGGTCAGGCCGCAGTCGCCCATCGGTCCGCCCACTACGAAACGGCCGGTGGGGTTGATGAGGTAGCGGATGTTGGCGGCTCGCAGGCTTTCCGGGATCACCGGCTTGACCAATTCCTCAATCACCGCTTCGGAGATTTGTGCATGGGACACGTCGGGATGATGCTGGGTGGAAATCACCACGGTATCGACTTCCTTGGGCTTGCCATCGACATAGCGGATGGTGACCTGCGACTTGGCGTCGGGACGCAGCCAGGGCAGGCGGCCATCCTTGCGCAATTGCGCTTGGCGCTCCATCAGGCGGTGCGAGTAGTAAATCGGCATCGGCATCAGTTGCGGGGTTTCGTCGCAGGCGTAGCCGAACATCAGACCCTGGTCGCCGGCACCCTGGTCCATTTCTTCCTCGGGGGTGCGGTTGACGCCCTGGGCGATGTCGGGAGATTGCTTGTTGAGCGCGGTCAGCACCGCGCAAGTGTAGTAGTCGAACCCGATATCCGAACTGTTGTAGCCGATGCGCTTGAGGGCGGCACGGGCCACGTCGATGTAGTTGACCGTGGCGGTAGTGGTGATTTCGCCGGAGATAACCACCAGGCCGGTGCTCACCAGGGTTTCGCAGGCGACCCGCGCCTTGTGGTCCTGGGTCAGGATGGCGTCGAGCACGGCATCGGAAATTTGGTCGGCGACCTTGTCGGGGTGGCCTTCGGAAACGGATTCGGAGGTGAAAAGAAATTCGCTCATGTTTTATGCACCAAGCCTGAGGAAAAATAAAGGTAGAAGACTAGCAGATTTCGCAGTCCGGAAAAAGTTCGCGGTTCACGGTTTTCGGTATGCCCAGCGCAGTAGCGCCACGCCAGTCAGAATCATCGGCAAGCTAAGCCATTGCCCCATGCTTACGTTAAAAGTCATCAGGCCAAAAATGCCGTTGTCTGGGTTGCGGAAAAATTCGCCGATAAAGCGAAATGCCCCGTAACCGATCAGGAATACTCCGGAAACTGCGCCGATGGGTCGCTCCTTGCGCGAAAACAGCCACAGCAAGACAAACAGGGCCACCCCCTCAAGGGCGAATTCGTAAAGCTGCGAAGGATGACGCGGCACCCCGTCGGCGTTCGGGAACACCATCCCCCACGTCACGTCGGTGGGACGCCCCCACAGTTCGCCGTTGATGAAATTGCCTAGTCGCCCGGCAGCCAATCCCGGCGGCACCAAGGGGGCGACGAAATCCATCAGCGCCAGCCACGGTCGACCCGCCTTGCGGGCGAACAGCGCCATCGCCACCAGCACTCCGAGAAAGCCCCCATGGAAGGACATCCCGCCTTTCCACACGGCAAGGATTTCCAGGGGGTGGGAAAAGTAGTAGCCCGGCTCGTAAAACAGCACTTCGCCCAAGCGCCCGCCCAATACCACCCCGAGCACGCCATAGAACAACATGTCGTCGAGTTGCGTCACGCTCCAGCCATTCCACGGCTGAGTCTGAATGCGCAGCCGCCCGAGCAGGAGGAACAGTCCGAACGCCAGCAGATACATCAAACCATACCAATGCACGGCAAGCGGTCCGAGATGGATGGCAACGGGATCGAATTGGGGGTGAATCAGCATCGGCAAGGATATTGGGGAAAACGCGGCGGATTATACCCTGCTATTCCAGGATTCCCCGGTACAGCTCGCTAACGGACACTTCCGCCGATAAACAGTCGATGTGCAAAACATCCTCCGCGCCGAGTGTTTCCACCAGCCATTCCGCGAGGCCGCGCCGCCGGTATATTTCGATGCGCGGCTCGTCCTGCGACAACAACAGGTATTCGCGCAAGGAGGACAAACGCCGGTAAGCCGCCAGCTTCTCGCGCCGATCCGTGGCCTCGGTGGTCGGCGAAAGCACCTCAGCCAGCAGGCAGGGACGGGTTTTCACCAGCGCGTCGTCATCGGACGGGTCGCAAACCAGCATCACGTCGGGATAGTAGTAGGTGGGGAAATCATCGGCGCGCAGCTTCACGTCGCTGATGAAGACCTGGCAATCCGCTCCCGCTGCGGTCAGCAGTTTCGCGTATAGCGCCCCGGCAATCCGGTTATGCCGCGCCGATGCGCCGGCCATGGCATAGACCTGCCCGCCCACCAGTTCGTGGCGAACCGGACTTTGCGCTTCCATCGCGAGGTATTCGGCTTCAGAGAGTTTTTGCAGCTTGGCCTGGTTCACGAAAGTTTCCTGAAATAGTTAAAATTCAGCACCCACTTTACCCCCACAAATCCCCCAGCGGGAATTCCACGGCGTCGAACGGCGGCACCCGCACCGGATCGTCGTCCTTCAGCGTGGCGATCAGCGCCCAAAACCCCTGGCGCAATTCGAATCCTTCCAAAGTGCGGGCTTCGGGGTCGACCAGCCAGGCGTGGCCGACGCCATATTTGGCGTAAAGCGGCAGCTTGATGAAGCGATCCTTGCGCAGGGTGCTCGGGGAAAGAATTTCGCACACCCAATCCGGCACCACTTCGAAGCGATGCCCATCCGGCACCTTGGGCATCCGTTCGCGACGCCAGCCGGCCAGGTCGGGAACCGCCACTTCAGTGTCGCGCACAAAATGGATTTCCGGTTCGGGAATGATCCACCAGCCGCCCGGCCCACCGCGAAAGCCATATTTCCCACCGACATGGGCGCTCAGCGCCCCTTCCGCCAGTCCATGCCGCCCGCTCGGGCGCGGCTGGGCGTGCAACTGACCGTTGAGAATTTCGCCCGTCGTTCCCTCCGGCAAGTCACAGAGTTGTTCGTAGAGCGAGGGCTGGAGCAACAAGGCTGTACTCATTCGGACACTCCTTTTCATCCATCGGCAATCCGGTCAAATCTACAGCACCGCCGAATTGCAAGTCAAGGCAGCAGGCAGTGCGGCAGACATCCTTTTATAGCCATCCTTGCCCCCACCCCGTCTTTCCGCGAAAATGCCGTATCGTTTTGACTTTGCAAGGATCGCCCCATGCCCGCTTACCGTTCCAAAACCTCCACCCATGGCCGCAACATGGCCGGCGCGCGCGCCCTGTGGCGCGCCACCGGCATGACCGACAGCGATTTCGACAAGCCCATCATCGCCATCGCCAACTCCTTTACTCAATTCGTGCCGGGGCATGTACACCTCAAGGACATGGGGCAACTGGTGGCGCGCGAGATCGAGAAAGCCGGCGGCGTGGCGAAGGAATTCAACACCATCGCCATCGACGACGGCATCGCCATGGGCCACGGCGGGATGCTCTATTCGCTGCCCAGCCGCGACCTGATTGCCGATTCGGTGGAATACATGGTCAATGCCCATTGTGCCGATGCGCTGGTGTGCATTTCCAACTGCGACAAAATCACACCGGGGATGCTGATGGCTTCCCTGCGCCTTAATATCCCCACCATTTTCGTCTCCGGCGGGCCGATGGAAGCCGGCAAGGCGGTCATTCACGGCAAGACCATCGCCCTCGATCTGGTCGATGCGATGGTGGCGGCGGCGGATGCCGGCGTCAGCGACGCGGAAACCGACACCATGGAGCGCTCCGCCTGCCCGACCTGTGGTTCGTGCTCCGGGATGTTTACCGCCAATTCGATGAATTGCCTGGTCGAAGCCCTGGGGCTGGCGCTGCCCGGTAACGGCACCCTGGTCGCAACCCACGCCGACCGCAAGGAGCTGTTCCTGGAAGCCGGACGTTCCATCGTGGCGCTCGCCAAAGCCTATTACGAGCGCGACAACACCTCGGTGCTGCCGCGTTCCATCGCCACCTTCGAGGCGTTCGAAAATGCCATGTCGCTGGACATCGCGATGGGTGGCTCGACCAACACTGTCCTGCACTTGCTGGCGGCAGCCCATGAAGCCGGCGTGGCATTCACCATGAACGACATCGATCGCCTCTCCCATCGGGTACCGCACCTGTGCAAAGTGGCGCCGTCCACCCAGATCTACCACATGGAAGACGTACATCGCGCCGGCGGCATCGTCGCCATTCTCGCCGAACTGGAGCGCGCCGGTTTGCTCCAAGGCGACCTGCCCACAGTGCATAGCGCCACCATGAAGGATGGCCTGAAGCATTGGGACGTGATGCAAAGCAGCGACGCAAGCGTCAGGAAGCTTTTCAGCGCCGCACCCGGCGGCGTACCCAGCGTCACCGCCTTCAGCCAGGACAAACGCTACGACAGCATCGACATGGATCGCGAAAACGGCTGCATCCGCGACAAGGCCCATGCCTATTCGCTAGACGGCGGCCTGGCGGTGCTCTACGGCAACATCGCGCTGGACGGCTGCATCGTGAAAACAGCGGGCGTGGACGAAAGCATCCTCAAATTCACCGGACGGGCACGCGTCTTCGAGAGTCAGGATGACGCGGTAGCAGGCATTCTCGCCGACCAAATCGTCGCCGGCGACGTGGTGGTGATCCGCTACGAAGGCCCGCGCGGCGGGCCGGGGATGCAGGAAATGCTCTATCCCACCAGCTATCTCAAATCCAAGGGGCTGGGCAAGCAGTGCGCTCTGCTCACCGACGGGCGCTTCTCCGGCGGCACCTCGGGACTCAGCATCGGCCACGCTTCTCCGGAGGCGGCGGAAGGCGGCGCGATCGGCTTGATCGAGGAAGGCGACACCATCGAGATCGATATTCCCGGTCGCACCATCAATCTCAGGATTAGCGACGAGGACTTGGCCCATCGCCGTCTCAGCATGGACTCGAAGGCGGACAAAGCCTGGAAGCCGGCCAACCGCGACCGGCATGTCTCGGCGGCGCTGCAAGCCTATGCGGCGATGACCACCTCGGCAGCCAAGGGGGCGGTGCGCGACGTGTCGCAATTGGCCCGGAAAAAATAACCTATGTCGCACGGCAGCCATCAAGCCCGGATCAACCGCAAGCTCGAACTCGCGGAGCTTCTCGATTGGCTGGTTGCCGATGGGTTGGTCGGCGCGGACGCCGCCGACAAGCTCAAGCTCACCCGCCGCGCGGTGGGCAAGAGCGAGTTGCACCCCCTGGTGATTATCGCCACCCAGAAGTGGAAAAACCTGCTGCTGCCCCATCCGCTGCTGGATCAGGAGGTATTGTCGGAGTGGCTGGCGAAGCGGGTCGGGTTACCGTATTTCCACATCGACCCGCTGAAGATCGACGTGGTGACGGCCACCAACGCGATGTCGCATGCCTATGCCGAGCGTTACCGAATCCTCCCGGTTGAATACACCAGCCGCGAGGTGGTGGTGGCTACCGCCGAACCCAATGTCTTCGAATGGCAGAAAGAGCTGGAGCAGGCTCTCCACGTCACCGTCAAGACGGTGATAGCCAATCCTTCCGATATTACCCGCTATCTTGCCGAGTTCTACAATCTGGCGCGCTCGGTGAAAAAAGCGGTGCAGTCGCACAGCCTCGCCGGGCCGTCGGGACTTACCAATTTCGAGCAACTGGTCGAACTGGGCAAGAGCGGCAAGCTCGACGCCAACGACCAGCATGTGGTGCAGATCGTCGACTGGCTGCTGCAATACGCTTTCGAGCAGCGCGCCAGCGACATCCACGTCGAGCCGCGCCGCGAATACGGCGACGTGCGTTTCCGCATCGACGGGGTGATGCATCCCGTCTACCAGATACCGATTGCCGTGGTGAATGCCGTGACCAGTCGCGTCAAAGCGCTGGGACGCATGGACGTGGTAGAGAAACGCCGCCCCCAGGATGGGCGCATCAAGACCCGCGCCCCCAGCGGTCAGGAAGTCGAGTTGCGCCTCTCCACCATGCCCACCGCTTTCGGCGAAAAACTGGTGATGCGGATTTTCAACCCCGACGTGCTGGTGCAGGATTTCAAGGAACTGGGGTTCGGCGAGGAAGAACTGAACGCCTGGAACCGCATGATCAGCCAGCCGCATGGCATCATCCTGGTGACCGGTCCGACCGGGTCGGGCAAGACCACCACCCTGTATTCCACCCTCAAGCAGCTCGCCACCCCGGAAGTCAACGTGTGCACGGTGGAAGACCCCATCGAAATGGTGGTGCCGCAGTTCAACCAGATGCAGGTGCAGCACAACATCGGCCTGGATTTCGCCAGCGGCGTGCGCACCCTGCTGCGCCAGGATCCCGACATCATCATGGTGGGCGAGATCCGCGACGCGGAAACCGCCGAAATGGCGATTCAGGCGGCGCTCACCGGCCACCTAGTGCTATCCACCCTGCACACCAACGATGCCCCGGCGGCGATCACCCGCCTCCTCGACATCGGCGTGCCGCCCTATCTCATCAATACCACCGTGCTCGGCGTACTCGGCCAGCGCCTGGTGCGCACCCTGTGCCCGCACTGCAAGGAACGCGGCGTATTGGACGAGGAATTATGGAAAGGCCTGGTTGCGCCGTGGAAATCGGTTCTCCCGGCCACCGTCCAGCAGCCCAAGGGCTGCCTGGAATGCCGTATGACCGGCTACATGGGGCGGATCGGCATTTATGAAATGCTGGTCATGACGCCGGCTTTGCGTCGCTTGGTGATCGCCAATTGCGACCTTGCGGCGCTCCGCGAACAGGCTTACAAGGAAGGCATGAAGCCGCTCCGGATCAACGGTGCGCAAAAGGTCGCCGCCGGGGTGACCACCCTCGAAGAAGTGCTGAAAGTCGCGCCGCCCCCGCAAAACTGATTGTTGACTAATTTAGTATGGTATAGCATCATTCCGGCATATCCCCGGAGGATGCCGCCATGCCCAACCATCTCGTCCACGAAACCAGCCCCTATCTCCAACAACACGCCCACAACCCAGTCGATTGGCATCCCTGGAGCGCGGCGGTGTTTGCCGAAGCGCAACGCCTGAACAAGCCGGTGCTGTTGTCCATCGGTTATTCCACTTGCCACTGGTGCCACGTGATGGCCGCCGAGTCGTTCGAGGATAACGCTACCGCGGCGCGCATGAACGAACTGTTCATCAACGTCAAGGTGGATCGCGAAGAGCGCCCCGACCTCGACCAAATCTACCAGAGCGCCCACGCCATGTTGACCGGACGCCCCGGCGGCTGGCCGTTGACCATGTTTCTCAGCCCTGACCAGACCCCCTTTTTCGGCGGCACCTATTTCCCGAAGAGCGCCCATTACGGGCTGCCGGCATTTGGCGACCTGCTGGATCAACTCGCCACCGCATTTCAGCGCAGCGGCTCGGAAATCCGCAAGCAGAATGATTCCCTGCGCGCCATGCTGGTCGATAGTCAGCCGCGCGGCGGCGCCAAGGTTCTCGACGAGCGTCCGCTACGGGTCGCCCTGCGTACCCTGGAACAGGCGTTCGACCCAGTGGATGGCGGCTTCGGTGACGCCCCCAAATTTCCCAAACCCGCCGATTTGACATTTTGCCTGCGCCGCTTTGCCGCTTCGAGCGACGAACAAGCCCTGGCAATCGCGCTGTTTACCCTGAAAAGGCTGTGCGACGGGGGGATTGCCGACCAGCTCGGCGGCGGTTTTTTCCGCTACAGCGTGGACAAGCAGTGGATGATTCCCCATTTCGAAAAAATGCTCTACGACAACGCCCAGCTCCTCGACGTACTAGCGCTGGGCTGGCAGTCCAGCGGCGCCGAGCCGTTGCGCCGTGCCGCCGAAGCCCTGGTGGCATGGCTGCAACGCGAAATGTTTGCTCCCGGGGGCGGATTCTATTCGGCGCTGGACGCCGATTCGGAACATGTGGAAGGAAAATTCTATGTTTGGACGCCGCATCAGGTAGCCCTTTTGCTGACCCCGGAAGAATATGCCCTGTGCGCCCCCCATTTCGGCCTCGACCGGCCCGCCAATTTCGAGGGCAAGCATTGGCATCTGCATGTCTTCACGCCCCTGGAAAAGGTCGCGGAAAGCCTCGGCATCGCTCCGGAAATCGCCCGCCGGCGCCTCGACAGTGCCAAGGCAAAATTGCTCGCGGCCCGCACCAAACGGATCCGCCCCAGCCGCGACGACAAGCAGTTGACCGCCTGGAATGCCCTCACGGCGAAGGCGCTGGCCAATGCCGGGCGGATTTTCGGCAAGCCGGAATGGGTGGCATTGGCGCGCGGAACCGTCGATTTTCTGCGCGCTACGATGTGGCGGGACGGCGTTCTCCATGCCAGCCACACGGACGGTCAGACGCACCTGAATGGCTACCTGGACGATTACGCCTTTTTGCTGGATGCCTTGCTCGCCCAACTCCAGGCCGAGTTCCGCCGCACCGACCTGTTTTTTGCATGTACCCTGGCTGATGCCCTGCTCGACGAATTCGAGGACCACGAGAAAGGCGGGTTCTATTTCACCGCCCATCGCCATGAAACCCTGATCTCCCGACCCAAGCCCGGTGCCGATTCCGCCCTGCCGGCGGGCAACGCGGTGGCGGCGCGCGCCTTGCAGCAGCTTGGCCATCTGCTAGGGGTATCCCGTTATCTCGTCGCCGCGGAACGCGCCTTACGGTTGTTCTATCCGGAAATCGCCGAACATTCGGCCAGCTACACCACCTTCCTGAGCAATCTGGAGGAATACCTGACCCCGCCCGCCATCCTGGTTTTGCGCGGCCCGGTGGATGACCTGCCGGTGTGGCGGGCGGCAGTAGAGAAAATGGCCGAGCCGTCCGTATTGTGCATAACCCTGCCCAATGGCAGCGGCCCGCTGCCGGGGGGGCTGAACAAGCCGGAAAGCGCGACAGTCAACGCTTGGCTGTGCCAGGGCGTTAATTGCCTGCCGCCGATTGCAAAACCCGAAGAACTTCATCAGGTTTTCAAAGCCGGCAAACTTGGATAAGATAGCACTTTTTGTGTATGACTTAATGAAGGAGCGTTTGATGAAAGCACGTTGGATGGGTGTGGTTGCCGCTGCGGGTCTCATGGTTGCAGGTTCTGCCGTAGCTGCGGACGAAACCGCGCTGGCACAGAAGAGTGGTTGCATGGCTTGCCATCAGGTGGCTGCCAAGGTCGTTGGTCCGGCCTACAAAGACGTCGCCAAGAAGTATGCCGGCGATGCCAAGGCTCTGGACAATCTGACCAAGAAAGTGATCGCCGGCGGTACGGGCGTGTGGGGTCAGGTGCCGATGCCTCCCAAGGGCGGCAATGCTGCTACCAAAGACGAAGACATCAAGAAGATCGTCGCTTGGGTGCTCTCCCTCAAGTAATCTTCCTCGTGAAGAAAATAGCCGGCCTAGTGCCGGCTTTTTTATTTCTGATTAGCGGCGCTTCACCACTTTTCCGACGCTTGATGGCTATTCGCGCAACGCGGAAAAGCTCATAATTACGGACTGCTTACCGACCTTAACGGCGGCGGGCAACAACGCAGTCCCGCAAGGGATCATCAACCGCATAGCGAAAAGGAAATCGATTGTGAAAGACAACCTCAAACCAGCTCGCCGCCAGTTTCTCAAAATGGGTGGTGCCGCCCTTGCCATGATCCCGGTCGCCGTCCTGAGCGGCAATGCCATTGCCGCCACCAACGCAGGGATGCGTACCTCGATGAAATACCAGGACACGCCGAACGGCGACAAGGATTGCGCAAATTGTGTCCAATTCGTTCCGGGCAAGACCCCCAAGGATCTCGGCACCTGCAAGATATTCCCGGGCGACACGGAAATTTCTCCCAAGGCGTACTGCGCAGCCTGGGCGGCAAAACCGTAAAATTAGTGCCGGAGCCGACTCGGCAAGGCGCCCGCAAGGCGCCTTTTTTTATTTGCGGGCGGCGAGATTGCTATGGCGAATCGAATAGGTGAAATAGACGATCACGCCGATCAATAGCCACACCAGAAAACGCAGCCAGGTGGTGCTGGGCAGGAAAGCCATCAGCGCCGAACAGGAGAAAGCGCCAAGCAGCGGAAACACCGGATTGAGCGGATTCTTGAAGGGACGGTGCAAGTTGGGGTGACGGACGCGCAGGATGATGACCCCCAGACATACCAGCACAAAGGCGGCCAACGTGCCGATATTCACCAGTTCCGCCAAGGCACCCAGGGGGAACAGGCCGGCCACTGCCGCCATGATGATGCCGCACAGCACGATCACGCGCACCGGGGTCTGGGTTTTCGGATGGACCTTGGAAAAAAACGGCGACATCAGCCCGTCCCGCGACATGGCGAAGATGATCCGGGTCAGCCCGTAATACAGTACCAGCATCACCGTGGTCAGCCCGGCGATAACTCCGGTGGAAACCAGCGCGGAGGCCCAGTGATAGCCCATCAGTTGCAGAGCGTGGGCGACCGGGGAGGAAACGCCCAGTTCGGTGTAGGGCACCACGCCGGTCAGCAATCCCGACACCACGATATACACCACGGTACAGAAAGCCAGTGAGGCAATGATGCCGATCGGCACGTCGCGCTGGGGGTTCTTGGCTTCTTCGACCGCCGTGGATACGGCGTCGAAACCCACGTAGGCGAAAAACACCAGCGATGCGCCCGCCAGCACTCCTACGGTCTTGCCGTCCGGCAAGGTGTGGAACCACCCGTAGGGCATGAACGGTTGCCAATTTTCGGGATGGACGTTGAAGCCGGCGATACC
This sequence comes from Sulfuricella sp., assembly GCA_018336195.1. GTDB lineage: Bacteria > Pseudomonadota > Gammaproteobacteria > Burkholderiales > Sulfuricellaceae > JAGXQV01. Next base: position 47,728 of record JAGXQV010000056.1, read on the forward strand.
GATGAAGACTAGGATCGTGATGAGCTTGACGCCCACCATCGCGGTATTGAGTTGGGAGCTTTGCTTCACGCCGACGATCAACAGCCCCATCAGCGTCAGGATGACCGCGCTGGCGGGCAGGTTGATGATGCCGCCCAGTTCGGGCGCCTTGGTGAGCGCTTCCGGCAGCCCCATGCCCATTGCCGAGAGCGCGTTGTTGAAATAGCCCGACCAGCCGTTGGCGACCGCCGACACCGCGATGCTGTATTCCAGCAGCAATATCCAGCCGATGAGCCAGGCGACTATCTCGCCGAACGCCGCATAACTGTAGCCATAGGCGCTGCCGCAACCGCCGATGGCAGCGGCGAGTTCCGCGTAGGCCAGCGCGGCGAAGGCGCAGGCAACGCCCGAAATTACGAAGGACAACACTACCGCCGGGCCGGATTGATGGGCGGCGGCGATGCCGGTCAGCACGAAAATCCCGGTACCGATAATCGCCCCGATCCCCAGCAAGGTCAGGTCGACCGCAGTCAGGCACTTTTTCAGGCCGGTATCGCTGAACTCGTTGGGGGTGATCGGTTTGGTACGGAAAATCTGCATGGTTCTCCTCCTCAATAGTTTTTTGTTGGTTTAATCGCGGATGATCCGGCCGCTTGCCAAGTCATGGATGGTCGAGGGCTTTTTTTCTCGGCCGATGCGCCCCGGCACCACCAGCACCTTACGCCCAAAGGCTTTCCGGCATGCCGCGGCGGTCTTGAGGGAAACATGTCCGGCCCGGTTGGCGCTGGTCGATACCAGCGGCGAACCGAGTACCCGGCACAACGCCGCCGCGCCGGGATGGGCCGTGACGCGCACCGCTAGGGTCGGATGTTCGCCGCGCAGCCGGCGCCCGGTTTTTTTTCCTGCCGCCACCAGCCAGGTGTGCGGACCGGGCCAAGTTGCGCAGACCTGGCGCTGTTGGAGTTCGCTGAGCGGGGCAATGTAGCCGCGCAATTGCTGCAGGGTAGCGGCAATCAGGATCAACCCTTTGTCCTGCGGACGCCCCTTGAGGCGCAGGAGACGCCGCACGGCGCCGGGATTGGCGGGGTCGCAGCCCAGCCCGAAACACGATTCGGTGGCATAAGCGATCAGCCCGCCGCGCCGGAAATGGGCGCGCAGGCGCTGCTGGAAGAAGGATGAAAGCGGGAGAGCGGGATGTCCCAAAGCGTGTTCTCCCGGTTCAGGACTCAGCCTTTCAGCTTGTCCTGTAGAGCCTGATCCTTGGCGAGAATCTGCGCGGTATTGACGGCGCGCTCGTCCTTGAGCTTTTGCGCCAAGGCGGGATCGCCCAGGGCGAGGATCTGCGCGGCCAGATAGGCGGCGTTCTTCGCCCCGGCCTTGCCGATGGCGACGCAGGCTACGGGAATTCCCCCGGGCATCTGCACGGTGGAAAGCAGCGCGTCGAAACCGTTGAGCGGGCCGCCGTCCATCGGCACGCCGATCACCGGGCAGGTGGTGTGGGCAGCTACCGCGCCTGCCAGATGGGCGGCCAATCCCGCTGCGGCGACGAACACTTTGCAGCCGCGCTCTTCGGCGGATTTCACGAATTCCATGGTATTCGCCGGAGTACGGTGGGCGGAGGTGATTTTCACTTCCCAGGAAACTCCCAGGCTGGTGAGGGTATCGAGCGTGGCCTGCATCACGGGCAGGTCGGAGTCGGAACCCATCAGAACGGCGACGAACGGTGCGGTCATTTCAAGTCCTCGGAAACCAGATGAAAAAAGCTATTTTACCGGAACTTCCAACTCGCCTTCGAAAACCGTGGTGGCGGGGCCGGTCATCAGCACCGGCTGGCCCTCGCCGGCCCAGGCGATGGAGAGTTCGCCGCCGCGGGTGACCACCCGTACCGGGCTGTCGAGCAGGCCGCGCGCCAGCCCGGCCACCGCCGCCGCACAAGCGCCGGTGCCGCACGCCAGGGTTTCGCCGGAACCGCGCTCGAAAACGCGCAGCTGGATGGCATGACGATCCAGCACCTGCATGAAACCGGCGTTGACGCGCATCGGGAAGCGCGGGTGGGTTTCCACCTGCGGGCCGACTGCGCCAACCGGATAGGCATCGGCATCCTCGACCAGCGTCACCGCGTGGGGATTGCCCATCGATACCGCGCTGATTTCCAGAGTCGTGCCGGCCAGTTCCAGCGGATAAGTGACGGCGCGCTGCGTCGCGACGAAGGGAATATCCGCCGGCTCGAAACGCGGCGCGCCCATGTTGACCGTCACTTCGCCGTTGGCTTCGAGACGCGGCACGATGATCCCGGAAGCGGTCTCGACGCGAATCTCGCGCTTGGCGGTTAGCCCTTTCTCATGGACGAAGCGCACGAAGCAGCGCGCGCCGTTGCCGCATTGCTCCACCTCGCCGCCGTCGGCGTTAAAAATCCGGTAACGGAAATCCACATCGGTGCGGCTGGGCTTTTCCGCCAGCAGGATCTGGTCGCAACCCACCCCGAAATGGCGGTCGGCGATGAAGCGGAACTGGGCGGACGTCAACTCGACAAGTTGCGAAATCGCGTCGAACACCACGAAATCGTTGCCGAGGCCGTGCATTTTGGTGAATTTCAAGCGCATCAAAAGTCTTTCACGAATAAGGGTAAAGAAGGGGTCAGACAGCTATGCCGAAATCCTCAGCCAGACGCTCGGTAATCAGGGTATTCAAACTCTTGTTTTCATGACGTGCGGCAACCGCCAGGGCGCGGTGCAATTCGGGTTTCATGCGCAACACCAGTTTGCCGGAAAAGGGTTTTTCCGGCTCAATTTCCGATTCCTTGCAAAAATTCAGATAGTCGTCCACCGAATCCTGGAAAGCCTGTTTAAGCTCATCCACGGATTTTCCCTGAAAGGTGACAGCCCCTTTCGCCAGGAGCACGTCCCCATGAAAAATTCCGGCCTCATCATCAAATTTGACCGCCCCAAAATAACCCATGTAACTCATCATGGCTCGACCCCCGCATCCTTCAAGAATTTGCGCACGGATTCGACTGCGCCCTTGTTGGTTTCCTTCTGAGGATGGGGACGATGAAATACACCCGGCACCCCATTCAGCAGAAAACGCACCCTCGAACCCGCTCCTTCGGATTCCCTTGCGCCTAAACTTTCCAACATGACTTCGATGTCTTTCCAAAAAATATTGGACAACGGCGGATCGACAAAAATTGCTTACAAGGTTTTCCGGTGTTTGCTGTTCATGGTCCGATTATAGTATCAAATGATAGTATCTTGTGCGTCTGAATTTAACCGCACAACGCCACATAATCCTTGTAAATACAGCGATCCATCACCACCGTCAGGCCGGCGTCGCGGGCGCGTTGCGCCGCAGCCTCGTTGACGATGCCTTCCTGGATCCAGATGGCGGGGATGCCCAGGGCGATACATTCATCGACCAGCGCATCGAGATGCTCGGCGGCGCGGAAGGCATCGACCAGGTCGATTCGGTCCGGCACGTCGGAAAGCTTTGCGTAACATTTTTCACCCAGCACTTCTGCGGTCGCCGGGCGTACCGGCACGATGCGGTAGCCGTAGCCCTGCATGGCCCGTGCCACCACGTAGCTGGGGCGGTCTGGCTTGGGCGAGAGGCCCACCACGGCGATGGTCTTGATGCGCCCCAAGAGTTCGCACAGTTCGGCGGAAGAGGGATTGGCAAACATTTCAGCGGGTTCCCCATATCAGTAAATGCCGGTCGCTCACTGCCGCGATGTTGAGATGGGCGAGGCCGGCGCTAGCCAGCTGCGCCCGCACTTCGTCGGGACGATAGGCGGCCAGCAGGGAATTGTAAAAATCGCGGCGCAGCACTTCCGGTGCGTCGTCGGCATAGCGCGTGGTCAACTCCGCGGCCTCGTCGAGCGAAGCCGGGCGCAACAGGTCCATCACCGCCAGCGGCGCACCGGGCTTGGCCACTTGGGCGACGGTGTCCCACAACACGGAGGGGTCATTGAGGTGATGGAGCAGGCTGTTGCTGACCACGGCGTCCCAGGCCTGGCTGGGCAGATCGGGGTCGGGCAGGTAATGTTGTTCGAGGGCGATCCGGTCATCCAGGCCGTTGCGGATGGCGGCCTGCCGCCCCAGTTCCAGCATCGCCGGCGCGCCGTCGATGCCCACGAAAGAGGCCTGCGGCAATGCCCGCGCGAAACGCAGGGTGATATCCGCCGGGCCGCAGCCCAGGTCGAGCACGCGGCCGGTTGCGAAGGCCGGGAAAAGACGGCGGAAATGCCCGACGAAGGCGTCGTGCGGCGCGCTGAAATCGGCGTCGGCATAGGCTTGCGCCTGTGCCGCATCGTCCATCAAATCGGGTTCGGGGGTGCGGGAAAGCATGGTTGGGCCAGTTGCGGGAAGGATGGTGGATTATACGGCGGCAAGCACCGCCAAATCCAATCCTAGGAGTCCTGTCGGACTTAAAGGAAATCGGCTGCAAATTTGTCTGTCCTCGCCCAGCCGAATTTTGCGAGCAGCCGCTACGCGGCTTGCCTGCGAACCCCGATGCGCTTCGATTCTTCAAGTCCGACAGGCTCCTAATGTGTTGATTTGCGCCTTAATAACAGATTAAAATGGTAAGGTATATTTTACAATCCACTTTAAGGAGTTTTACATGTCCCATTCCTGCGCCAACATCATTTCCGCCGATATGCTCTACCCCTTCGATGCGCGTGGCGTTGCCAAGCGTTTCCGCCATGCCGCGATTTTCGGCGCGCTCGATTCGCTCCATCCCGGCGAGACCATGCGTTTCGTCAACGACCACGACCCCCTGCCGCTGCTCGCCCAACTGCAGGATCGCTATGGCGACGGCATCAACATCGCCTATGTGCAGCGCGAGCCGGGCGGCATCATGATTGATTTCACGCGCAGATAATCGTTCTTTTCCGAAATGGCGTAGGTTCGCTTGCCCCCTATGGGCAAGCGGCAGGGCTGCGCGCCATGTTAGCGCGGCCTACGAGAAAATCTCGCGAAGGTGACGGCCGACCGCCAGATAGGCGCCCATCCACCCCAGCACGGTAGCGAACAGCAGCAGGGCGAGGATGTCGGGCGTTGCGGGAAGGGCGAGCTGGAAATTCAGGTCGTACAGCGCTGCCAGACGGGTGATGGCGTCGTTGAGCAGGCGGAAAGCGCCGGCTACCACCAGCCAGGCAATCGCACCGCCGGCGCCGCCCTGGATGGCGCCGTGGTAGAGGAAAGGCCGGCGCACGAAGGCGTCGGTGGCGCCGATCAGGCTGCTGACCTCGATTTCCTCGCGCTGCGAGAGGATTTGCAGGCGAATGGTATTGCCGATAATCACCACCAGTGCGAACCCCAGCAATACCGCGAGCAGGGTAACCCCTTCGCGTCCCAGTTGCAGCATGGCATGGAGGCGTTTCACCCAGGCTTCGTCGAGCAGCACCGTTTCCACTTTGGGTAACTTGCGCAACTCCTCGCCGAGTTTGGTGATCGCGGGTGCGTCGGTGGAAGCGGGGCGAACCGTGATGACGTCGGGGAGCGGGTTTTTATCCAGACCGGCGGTGACGTCGCCCACCCCGGCGCTGCGGTTGAGTTCCTGCAAGGCCTGATCGCGCGGGATAAAGGTAAATTCGGCGATGTCCTCGCGCTTTCTCAATTTGGCTTGCAGGTCGTTGATGGCCTCGGCGTTGGCCGTGGCGGTCAGCACCACGGTGATTAGCGGCTCGCCCTGGGCGTGGTTGGCCAGTCCCTGAATGTTGACGAGCAAGGAGTACAGTCCGGCGGGCAGGCTGAGCGCCACGCCGATCACCAGGGCCGTCAACAGGCTGGCAAAGGGGGTGCGGGCGAAGTGCCGCAAGACGCCGGCCAGCGCGGCCCGATGCTGGATCAGCCAGACGCTCATGATGCCAGCTTCCCGTGGTCGAGGGTCAGCAGGCGGGCGTTCAGGTCGCGCGCGGTCTGCGGGTCGGGGGTGGCGATCACGATGGTGACGCCGACCTGGTTGAAGGATTTGAACATTTCCAGAATGTCGTGGGCGTAATTGGCGTCGAGGTTGCCGGTCGGTTCGTCGGCAAGCAGGATGGACGGGCGGTTGACGATAGCGCGGGCGATGCACAGGCGTTGCTGCTCGCCGCCGGAAAGCGCTACCGGGAAGGATTTCTCGCGGTCGAGCAGGCCCACCTTGTCGAGCGCGGCGCGCACCCGCTTGGCCGATTCCGCCGGGTCGAAGCCGGCAATGTGCAGCGGCAGCAGGACGTTTTCATAAGCGGTGCGGTTGTAGAGCAGCTTGTGATCCTGAAAGATCAAGCCGATGTTGCGGCGCAGGAAGGGAATCGCGCTACGCCGGATCTGCCCGATGTTCTGGCCGTTCACCACCACGCTGCCGTTGCTGGGCGTCTCGATGGCGGCGACGAGCTTCAGCAGGGTGCTTTTGCCCGCCCCGGAATGTCCGGTGACGCACACCATTTCGCCCGGCTCGATGGAAAAGGTCAGGTCGCGCAGCGCCTCGTAACCACCGGGATAGCGCTTGCTGACCTGGCTAAACGCGATCATTTAAACATCGCGTCGGCGAATTCCTTCGCGACGAAGGGGCGCAGGTCGTCGATGCGTTCGCCGACCCCGATGAAGCGCACCGGCACCGGCTGGGTCTTGGCGATGGCGGCGATCACCCCGCCCTTGGCGGTGCCGTCGAGCTTGGAGAGCACCAGCCCGGTCAAACCCAGCGCGCCGTCGAAGGCCTTGACCTGTGCCAGGGCGTTTTGCCCGGTATTGGCGTCGAGCACCAGCAGTACTTCGTGGGGGGCGCTGGCTTCCGCCTTGGCAATCACCCGTTTGATCTTCTTCAGCTCTTCCATGAGGTGCAACTGGGTCGGCAGGCGCCCGGCGGTATCCGCCAGCACGATGTCGATGCCGCGCGCGTGGGCGGCCTGGATGGCGTCGTAGATCACCGCCGCGGCATCGTTGCCTTCCTGGCTGATCACCGTGACGTTGTTGCGCTCGCCCCAGGTCTGCAATTGCTCGCGGGCGGCGGCGCGAAAGGTGTCGCCGGCGGCGAGCAGCACCGATTTGCCCTGTTCCTGGAAATGCTTGGCGAGCTTGCCGATGGTGGTGGTCTTGCCGGCGCCGTTGACGCCCGCCAGCATGATCACAAACGGCTTGTGGGTGCCGATGTCGAGGGGCTTTTCCAGCACGGCTATCATGTCGACCAGTGCGTCGTGCAAGGCTTCCTGCATTTGCGAGGCCTCGGTCAGACCCTGGCGGCGCACCCGGTTGCGCAGATCGTCGAGCAGCGCCTGGGTGGCGCTGACGCCCACGTCAGCGGTAAGCAGAACAGTTTCCAGTTCTTCGTAAAGTTCCTCGTCGATCTTGCCGCCGCCGAACAGGCCGGACAGTTTGCTGTTGAGGTTTTCGCGGGTCTTGGCAAGCCCCTGGCGCAGCCGTTCGCCCCAACTGAGGGGCTTTTCCTCGACGGCTTTTTCTCCGGCGGAATTTCCCTCAACACGGAGTTCCTCGGGCGGAGCGTCTTCCTTGGCGGATTTTTTGAAGAAACTAAACATGGGTGGGTTTGGTCAGACGGTACGCTATAATTTTGAACCCCGCCATTTTAGGCGATTAGGAGGTTTTGTGCGCAACTTACTGATTACCGCCGGTTGTCTGGCGTGGCTGCTGCCTTTCGCAGCAGCCGCCAACCCCACTGAATTCAAGCTCGACAACGGCATGAAGCTGATCGTCAAGGAAGACCACCGCGCCCCGGTGGTTGTCTCGCAGGTATGGTACAAGGCCGGCAGCATGGACGAGGTGAGCGGCACCACCGGCGTCGCCCACCTGCTCGAACACATGATGTTCAAGGGCACCAAGGACGTGCCCACCGGCCAGTTTTCCAAGATCATCGCCGCCGCAGGGGGCAAGGAAAACGCTTTCACGAGCAGCGACCACACCGCCTATTTCCAGCAATTGCAAGCTTCCCGCCTGCCCGTGTCGTTCCGCCTGGAGGCCGACCGGATGCACAACCTGGTCATTAGCGACGAGGAGTTCTCCAAGGAGATCAAGGTGGTGATGGAAGAGCGCCGTTGGCGTACCGACGACAAGCCGCAGGCGCTGGTCTACGAGCAATTGCGCGGGGTCGCCTTCCAGTCCCATCCCTACCATCACCCGGTGATCGGCTGGATGAACGACCTGGAAAATATGACCGCCGCAGACGCGCGCAACTGGTACCGCAGTTGGTACACGCCGAACAACGCCACCCTGGTGGTGGTCGGCGACGTCGATCCGCAGGCGGTGCTCAAGCTGGCCCAGGAATACTACGGAAAAATCCCTGCCCAGCCCCTGCCGCCCCGCAAGGTGCCGGTGGAGGCCGAGCAGCACGGCATCAAGCGCCTTACCGTGAAGGCTCCGGCGCAATTCCCCTATTTGTTGATGGGCTACCACGCGCCCGCCCTGAAAAACCCCGCGCAGGACTGGGAACCCTACGCCCTCGAAGTGTTGGCCGCCATTCTCGACGGCCACGCCTCGGCACGCCTCAACAAGTCGCTGATCCAGGAACAGCAGGTGGCGAGCGCGGTGGGCGCGGGCTACGACCTGATCGCGCGCGGCCCCAGCATGTTCCTGCTCGACGGCACGCCCTCGGAAGGCAAGAGCGTCGCCGACCTGGAAGCCGCGCTGCGCGTCGAGATCGACAAGATCAAGAACGCCGGCGTGACGGAAGAGGAACTGCAGCGCGTCAAGGCGCAAACCGTGGCGAACCACGTCTATCAACGCGACTCGATGTTCTACCAGGCGATGTTGATCGGCGAGGTGGAAACCGCCGGGATGTCCTACCAATCGCTCGACACCATGCTCGACAAACTCAAGGCCGTGACGGCGGAGCAAGTGCGCGAAGTGGCGCGCAAATACCTGATCGACGACCACCTCACGGTGGCCGAACTCGATCCCCAACCGCTGGATAACGTCAAACCGGCCCAAGCGCCGAAGGGGTTGCATCATGCCAATTAAGCTCGTTCTCGCCGTATTCCTGCTGGTGCAAACCGGCCTCGCCCTCGCCGCCCCGAAAATCCAGTTCTGGCGCATGGATAACGGGGTGCGCGTGTATTTCGTGGAAAACCACGACCTGCCGCTGCTCGACATCAGCGTCGATTTCAGCGCCGGCTACAGCCGCGACCCGGCGGACAAAGCCGGGCGCGCCGCACTCGCTCATCACATGCTGGCGCGCGGCGCGGGCGGCCTGAACGAAGAGGAAATCTCCAAGCGCATGGCCGACGTCGGCGCACAACTCAGCGGCGGCTTCGATGCCGACCGCGCCGGAGTGGGCCTGCGCACCCTCAGCAGCGCCCGCGAGCGCGACCAGGCGCTCGACGTCATGGCGCGGATAATCCAGCAGCCGGAATTCCCGGAAAGCGTGATCCAGCGCGAGAAGGCCCGCACCATCGCCGGCATCAAGGAGGCCGAAACCCAGCCCGACCACATCGCCGCCAAGACCTTCATGGCGCTGCTCTACGGCAAGCACCCTTACGGACTGCAATCCAGCGGCGAGGTAGCGACGGTCAGCGCCCTGACCCGCCAGGATCTGCAGGATTTCTATCGAGACCATTACCGCGCCGATAATGCCCAGGTGGCGATCATGGGCGACGTCACCGCGGAACAGGCGCGCGCCATCGTCACCCAGCTCACCGCCAAGCTGCCGCGCGGCAACGCCGCCCAGCCGTTGCCTCCGGTGGCGCTCAAGATCAAGGCGGAAACCCGGCGCATCGCCCATCCCGCCACCCAGGCCCACATCCTGATGGGTATTCCCGGCATCAAGCGCGACGACCCGGATTACTTCGCGCTGTATGTCGGCAACTACGTCCTCGGCGGCGGCGGCTTCGACTCGCGCCTCATCGACGAAGTCCGCCAGAAGCGCGGCCTGGCCTACAGCGCCTACAGCTACTTCATGCCGATGAAACAGGAAGGCCCCTTCCAGATCGGCCTGCAAACCAAGCGCGACCAAGCCGACCAGGCTCTCGCCGTGGTGCGCGACACGGTGCGGCGCTACGTCGCCGAAGGCCCCAGCGAAGCCGAACTCAAGCAAGCCAAGAACAACATCATCGGTGGCTTCCCGTTGCGCATCGACAGCAACCGGAAAATCCTCGACTACCTGGTTGCCATCGGCTTTTACGGCCTGCCGCTCAGCTATCTCGACGACTTTTCCGCCAAGGTGGAAAAAGTCAGCGTCGCCGACATCAAGGCCGCTTTCGCCAGGCGCGTCGATCCCGACGCCATGGTGACGGTGCTGGTCGCCGCCGATGGCCCAGCAAAATAAGGTCCGCATCATCGGCGGCGAATGGCGCCGCCGCTGGATCACCTTTCCAGTCGTGGAAGGCCTGCGCCCGACCTCAGACCGGGTGCGCGAAACTCTGTTCAACTGGCTGGGCCAGACCCTCGACGGCAAAACCTGCCTCGACCTCTTCGCCGGCAGCGGTGCGCTGGGATTCGAAGCCCTGTCGCGCGGCGCCGCGAAAGTCGTGATGGTCGAACGCGAACGCGGCATCCAGCGCACCCTCCAGGAAAACGCCGCCAAGCTCGGCGCGCGCAACCTGGAAATCGTCAACGCCGATGCCCTTCATTTCCTGCCCCGTGAAACCCGGCGCTTCGACGTGATATTCCTCGACCCACCTTTCCATAAAGATGTTTTGACGCTATTATTTCCGTTTCTCGAAGCTCGCCTCAACCCGGACGGCCTGGTTTACGCGGAAAGCGAAAAACCACTGGAACCGGGGCCGGAATGGCAAATCCGGCGCGAAGGCCGCGCCGGCAACGTGTTTTATTACCTACTCGCGCGGGAAGGAGAAACGGCATGACGCTCAAAGCGATATATCCCGGTACCTTCGACCCCATGACGCGCGGGCATGAAGATTTGGTAAGGCGCGCCGTGCGCCTCTTCGACGAAGTGATCGTCGCGGTGGCCGGCAGCCCCGGCAAGCAGCCCTACTTCCCGATCGAGGAGCGGGTCGAAATGGCGGCCATGGTGCTGGCCGACCTGCCCAGCGTCAGGGTCGTCGGCTTTGAAGGCTTGTTGATGAATTTCCTGCGCGAAAACGACGCGCGGGTGGTACTGCGCGGCTTGCGCGCGGTATCGGATTTTGAATATGAATTTCAGTTGGCGGGGATGAACCGCAGCCTGTATTCCGAGGTTGAAACAGTGTTTCTCACCCCCTCGGAACAGTACATGTTCATCTCGGCCAGCATGGTGCGCGAAATCGCACTGTTGGGCGGGGATGTCAGCCAGTTCGTGCACCCCCAGATCAAAGCCCGCATGATGAAACGGATTTTGTCTTAACTTAACCTAGAGGAAACTATCATGGCCCTGATGATTACCGACGAATGCATCAACTGCGACGTATGCGAACCCGAGTGCCCTAACGGCGCGATTACCCAAGGCGACGAAATCTACGTGATCGACCCCGCCCTGTGTACCGAGTGCGTCGGCCACTACGACGAACCGCAATGCGTCTCCGTGTGCCCGGTCGATTGCATCATCACCGACCCGAAGAACGAAGAAAGCAAGGACCAGCTCAAGGCCAAGTTCGAAAAGATCAGCGCAGCGAAGTAAGCCGGTTCGGTTTGAAATGAAAAACGGCGGCAACCTGGAAGGGTTGCCGCCGTTTTTTTGTTGGGGAAATAGCAGGAGCAAATACGACCCAACTGACGCTTGGTTTATGGTTGGTGTTTGGCTCGTCGGTTCGGACAAATCCAGTAACTGGAAATTGGTTGTTTTTCTCACTCAGGATGTGTGAGTTGCGTTGTTGAACTTCGACAAAGCCGGGAGTGGCAAGGATGGCGATCACCTCGCCGGGACTGGGGGCGGGGACTTTTCCCCTCTCCTGAAATTTTTATAGCCACTTCCCGCCCCAGTCGCGGATAATTACGCATGACCGATACCGACACCCCTACCCCCGCTTCCCCGTCCGCAGCCGATGCTGCCGGACGTTCCTTCAACGAACTGCCGCTGTCGCCCGCCATGAAGGCGAACCTGGAGCAGCTCGGCTACCTGACCATGACGCCGATTCAGGCGGCCAGTCTGCCGATTGCGCTGGCCGGTCAGGACCTGATCGCCCAGGCCAAGACCGGCAGCGGCAAGACCGCGGCATTTGGTTTGCCCCTGCTGACCCGCCTCAATCCTCGCCATTTCGGGGTGCAGGCGATGGTGCTGTGCCCGACCCGCGAATTGGCCGAGCAGGTGACTCAGGAAATGCGCCGCCTGGCGCGTTTTCAGGACAACATCAAGATCATTTCGCTGGTCGGCGGCACCACCATGCGCCCCCAGCGCGCCAGCCTGGAACACGGGGCGCATGTAGTGGTCGGCACGCCGGGACGCATCATGGATCACCTGGAGCGCGGCAGCCTCAACCTGGAGGGACTCAACACCCTGGTGCTCGACGAGGCTGACCGGATGCTCGACATGGGTTTCCACGACGACATCGTTTTCATTGCCAAGCAATGCCCCAAGGAGCGTCAGACCCTGCTGTTCTCGGCAACCTACCCCGATGCCATTGTGCGGCTGGCACGCCAGTTCCTGCGCAAGCCGCAGGAGGTGAAGCTGCTGGAGCGCCACGATAGCGCCAAGATACGCCAGCGTTTCTACGAGGTGAAACACGAGGAGCGCTTGCAGGCGGTCGCCATCCTGCTCAAGCATTACCGCCCGGTGAGCACCCTGGCTTTCTGCAATACCAAGCAGCAGTGCCGCGATTTGCTGGACGTACTGCGCGCCCAGGGCTTCCAGGCGCTGACCTTGAACGGCGACTTGGAACAGCGCGAACGCGATCAGGTGTTGATCCAGTTCGCCAATCGCAGTTGCTCGGTGCTGGTGGCGACCGACGTGGCGGCGCGCGGTCTGGATATCGAGCAACTCGAAGCGGTTATCAACGTCGATGTGACCCAGGAACCGGAAGTGCATATCCACCGCATCGGCCGTACCGGTCGCGCCGACGAGGAAGGCTGGGCGTTCTCCCTGTGCAGCCCGTCCGACATGCGCCGGGTTGCGGCGATTGCCCAGATCATGGGCAGCGAACCGGAATGGCACGGCCTCGGCGCGCTGCAAAGCGGTAATCAAGCGGCGCTGGTGCCGCCGATGGTGACCTTGCAAATCCTCGGCGGGCGCAAGGACAAGATCCGCCCCGGCGACGTGCTGGGCGCGCTTACCGGCGAAGCAGGGCTGACTCGCGAGCAGGTCGGCAAGATCACCGTGACCGACCAGACCACCTACGTCGCGATTACCCGCAACATCGCCCGTGAAGCGGTGCGCCGCCTGTCGGAGGGTAAGGTGAAGGGCAAGTCGGTGAAGGTGCGGGTGCTGGCGGGGTGATGTGGAGTATCGGCATCTTGCCGGCACTCCAAGGGGGAAAATGAGGGGTGTTTCTCCGTAGGAGCGAGGCTTGCCCGCGACAGCCTTGTCTCTTCGGCGTATACCGCTTCGGGGGTGAACCCCCTCCTACCGTGGGTCTACCCTCGCCGCCCACAGCGCCTGCCCGGTGGTGTCGAGGTGGCAGAGATAGGCGCGCAGATCGAATTCCAGTTGGTGATATGCGGGTTCCATGTGTCGGCACAACTGGTAGAAAGCCTTGTCGTGCCGGCGTTCCTTGGTGTGGGCCAGTTCATGCACCACGATCATGCGCAGGAATTCCGCCGGCATTTCCTTGAATACCGCTGCGATGCGGATCTCGCGCTTGGCCTTGAGCTTGCCGCCCTGTACCCGTGAAATGTTGGTATGGGTGCCCAGCGCGTTGTGGATGACGTGGAGCTTGCCGTCGAAGCCTACCTTGCTGAGTTGCCCGGCGTTGCGCAGGTAGGCGTTCTTGAGTTCCTGTACGTAGTCGTAGAGCGCCTTGTCGGTGCGCACGGCGTGGGCTTGCGGGTATTTTTTCAGCAGTAGCGTGGCCAGTTGGCCTTGGGCGATGAGTTGCCGAACCTGCTCGGTGAGCGCCGGCGGGTAACCGGTCAGGTAATCCGGCGTGGCCGGCGGACGCATTAGTGCAGGCGTTGCGGCGAGCCGCAGCACTGCTTGTATTTCTTGCCGCTGCCGCACGGGCACAGGTCGTTGCGCCCGACTTTCGTGATTTCGCGGCGGATCGGCGTGGATTTCCGCCGGGCCAGCCAGAAATTGAAAATTCCCACTACCGCTTGGGGCAATATTCCCACGCAATCCTGCCAGACCTTGCGGTCTTCCTCTTCTTCGACGTATTCCCGGCCGCTGCGTTCGGCTTCTTCCTTGAAGGCGCCGGACAGGTAGAGAATCGGGAAGGTGAGCTTTTTCAGGGCTTCGTTGCCGGGCCGCAGCCATTCCTCGGTGGAGAGTCCCCAGCCCAGGATGTAGCCCTCGCACCAGGCTTGGTAATCGGCGCGCGAGTCGCTGCCGGCGAGCGGCTTGAGTATCAGTTGGAGCGGCGGAGCGAGCAGGTCGGTCGCGACCTGGTTGTAAAACCCCATCAGCAGCCCCATGAATTCGGTGGCCTGCTCCAACGATTCGTAATCCGGTTCGCCACCCAGCACTTCCCCGACCCAAGCGCTGGGCGGGATGATTTCCGGGCTGCTGACGACGGCGCACAGAAAGCCTTGCAGCTTGTCGAGGTGCATCGCCTGGCCGTGGAACAGCGGTGCGGCCAGCCAGGTTTCCAGGGCGGTGGTATCTGATTCGGTGAAGGGCATGAAATCGACTCGTTACGGGTGATGCGATGAATTGGGCTTTAATCCCACAGCGCCAGACGCGCCATTTCCAGGGCGCCTTCCTTGGTCTGGTGGCCGGCGACGAAGCGTCCGCGATGGCAGAAGATACCGCCCGGCAGGCCGGTGGCGGCGTCCAGGTCCGCGCCTTCCAGGCCGGCCCAGGCGGCGGGCAGCGGCTTGCGGTTGTCGAAGCTGCCGGGGGCTAGGGGAACGGTGTTGACGTGCCATTTCGCCTGGCTGTCCGGGGAAACCACGAACAGGATGCGCTCGTATTCCGGCGATCCCAGCACGACTTCCTTCCACGGCACGTCGATGTCCAGCACCAGCAGGCGCCCGACTTCCAGCAATACGCCCTGCGCCACCACGGCACAGGCTTTCTCCAGGGCGTTGGCGCTGCGGATGGCGTTTTGCAGAACGGCTTTCGCCACGTTGACGGCATCCTCGAAGGCGGCTTGGCGGGATGGCGCGGAGGTGTCGTCCTGCCAGCCCGGATTGAAGCCGCCCAGCGCCGAGGAAATCGACATCACCGAAAACGTCGCGTTTTCGTTGCTGGGGGCGATGCCGCAATCCAGGGCGTCGACGCCTTGCACCAGCCAGCGATCCACCCGCGCTGCCGCTGCCGGCGAGCCGCATAGCGGTGCTCCCAGTTCCCGCCAGATCAGGCCGAAGGAACTGTAGGGGAGGCCGTTTTCCCGCGCTTCCCGGTATTCGCGCTGGTGATGGTCGAAGCGGCAGGTCGCCGCGTCGAACGAACGGCCCACGTCGAACAGGACATCGGCGTTATCCAGTTGTTCCTGGTCGCGGGTGCGCAGAATCGTCACCTCTGGGTTTGCCAGGCGCAATGCCGCGGCGGCGAAGACATCGTCGGCATGAAAGGAGCCGGAATGGGTGGCGGCGACAACGCCGGGGCGTTGCAGAAGGATATGGAGAGGCGACATAGGGCTTATCGGTTGATTGCGGGAAAGCGAGCCGTTTCAGCGCATCCTTGGCTGAAACGGCGTGTTCAGGGAGTGCCGGCCAAGGCCGCCATCAAGGGGCTTTGTCCTTGGGGGGCGGCTTTTTGTGGAATTTTTTGAACGGTTTCCTGGCTTGCCCGTCGCCGCTCGGTCGGGGCGCCTTGGCGGGGCCGGGGGGGCCGCGCCGCGCGCCTTGCCCTTGTTCGGTACCTTCCCCGCGGTTCACGGGGGCCAGGGTGATTTCAAGCTCGTTGATTTCGTCCCATTGTTCCTCGGTGCGCAGCCGTTCCGGGATAGCCTGGAGTTCTTGCAGGCGACGCCGAGGATTAGTCGTTTTTTGGTCAGTCATGCCGGTATTATCCCATATCTGAAAATCCCGGAGGATTTATCGCTGTCGCAAGGGGTCGAGCAGGGCGGACAGCCCGTTGTGATCCAACTCCTGCATCAGCGCCAACAGGCGCCCCAGCTCGCCGGACGGAAAGCCTACCCGGGCAAACCAGTTCAGGTATTGCCCCGGCAGGTCGGCCAGCAGGCGCCCCTTGTACTTGCCGAAGGGCATGACGCGGGTTACCAGAAGTTGCAGGTGTTCGGGATCCATGCCCATTTCCGAGCGCTTCCGCGAGGTCGAAGCGCATCGCCAAATAATCTCTCAAGCCCCCATTGTGCCTCGTTCCGCGCGGGTCTTCAAATGGTCGTCCGGTGCGATCGCCTCAAGTTAAAGGCAAATCCCCCTTCGCCTTCTGTTACAATGCGCTCCCTGCGGCTTTTGTTTCCAGTCTTCGCGCCGCGGTCTCCTATCAAAATCCCCTTCTGCCTGTGACTGGCGCTCTGTTTAGCGACTGGCCGATATTTATTTCAGGAATTCCATGTCTTTTGCTTCCCTCGGCTTGTCCGAAGAACTTGTCCGCGCCGTTACCGAGCGCGGTTACACCGAACCCACGCCGATCCAGGCCCAGGCGATTCCCGCCGTGCTGTCGGGCGGCGACCTGCTCGCCGGTGCGCAGACCGGTACCGGCAAGACCGCCGGTTTCGTGTTGCCGATCCTCCAGCGGCTTTCCGATAAAAGCGTCAAAGGCCCCTCCGAAGGCCGTGCGCCGATCCGCGCCCTGATTCTCACCCCGACCCGCGAACTGGCGGCCCAGGTCGAGGAAAGCGTGCGCGAATACGGCAAGCACCTCAAGATCAATTCCATGGTGATGTTCGGCGGCGTCAACATCAATCCGCAAATCACCCGCCTGCGCAGCCGCGTGGATGTTCTGGTCGCCACGCCGGGACGCTTGCTCGACCATGTCCAGCAAAAGACCCTGGATTTGTCGCATATCGAAATCCTGGTGCTCGACGAAGCCGACCGGATGCTCGACATGGGCTTCATCCGCGACATCAAACGGGTGCTCGCACTGCTCCCCAGGAATCGCCAGAACCTGCTGTTCTCCGCGACTTTCTCGGACGAAATCAAGACCCTCGCCGACGGCCTGCTGAACAAGCCGGCGATGATCGAAGTGGCGCGCCGCAATGCGACCGCCGAAACGATTTCACAAAAGATTTACCCGGTGGATCGCGACAAGAAGCGTGAACTGCTCTCGCACCTCATCAAGGAACGCAACTGGTTCCAGGTGCTGGTGTTCACCCGCACCAAGCACGGCGCCAACCGCCTCGCCGAACAGCTTTCCAAGGACGGTATTTCGTCGCTGGCGATCCATGGCAACAAGAGCCAGTCGGCACGTACCCGGGCGCTCTCCGAATTCAAGAGCGGCGCCTTGCAGGTGCTGGTGGCGACCGACATCGCCGCGCGCGGCATCGATATCAGCGAGTTGCCGCACGTGGTCAACTACGAGTTGCCTCATGTCTCGGAAGACTACGTGCATCGCATCGGCCGTACCGGCCGCGCCGGCAACGAAGGGGAAGCTTCGTCGCTGGTGTGCGTGGACGAGTTGAAGTTGTTGGCTGACATCGAGCGCCTCATCAAGCGCGAAATCCCCGAAGAAGTGGTGCCTGGCTTCGAGCCGGACCGCAACGCCAAGCCGGAACCGATCCTGCGCAACCAGGGGCGCGGCCAGCAGCAACGTGCTCCCCGTGGTGGTCAGGGTGCTGGGCGCACCGGCGCACCGCGCACACCGGGGGCAACCGCCAAACCGGCCGGTGCCGCCAAGCCGAAACCGGCCGCTCCGCGCAGCGGCAATGGCGGCGGCGCCACTGCCGCCCGCAATCCCTCGTCGCATCGTCCCGGCGGCAGGCACCACTAAAACCGCCTTATCCCTCGCCCGTCCTGGGCGAGGGCGCCGCAACATTTCCGGCAAAAAAGACCGGCTTGTCTATATTCACGGTATGGAACGACTCGCATGGCGGGTCTTTCCACTCATTCCCCAGCCACTTCAAATAAAACAATCCAAGGGCCGGGTTTTTGCGTCGTGACTTTCTCTTCGAGGGGCCGATCATGAAAAACTCCCTGTTTCACCGTCTCGCCGTTGCCGTGCTTTGCTTGTTTACCTTTGGCACTGCGGGCGCCAACCAGTTCGAAGCTTGTACTAGCGAAATAAAACTCTACGAATATTCGTACCTTGGCGCCTGCGGATACGAGCAAACCGACACCTTTACGCTGTCGTCCTCCAGCTACGTCACCTGGGTGCGTATCTGGTACGACTCCGCCCAGTCGCCGAGCGGCATCAGCGCCACCCTGACCGGGCCGGGCGTGTCGCTGAGCCAGACCACCACCAAGGGCGGTTGCTACGCCGGTTGGTGCGAAGGCAAATTCCTGGTCAACGATACCTTGCCGGCGGGGACTTATACCGTCACCGCCAGTGCCGCGTCGGTATGCCGCAATCCCAGCGGCGCCTCCACCCTGGTGGTGTACGGCTGCGCCGCATCCACTACCGGCGGAACCTCCGGCAGCAATTTGCTGGTCAATGGCGATGCCGAATCGGTGGCTGCGGCGTCGAGCGACGTGACCTCCTTCCCCGGTTGGAGTACCGACGGCAACGTCACCATCCTCCAATATGGGGTCGGCGATTACATCGCGCCCACGTCGCCGGGGCCGAGTTCGCGCGGCAATAATTTCTTCTACGGCGGCAGCGTCGGCTCGGCGGCGGCGTCGCAAACCGTCAGCCTTAGCTTTGCCGCTACCTCCATCGATTCGGGAACGGCCAGCTATACCCTGGCGGGCTGGCTGGGCGGCTGGAGCAGTCAGAACGATAACGTCACGGTAACGGCGACCTTCTACGACGCCAGCCAGAGGCAAGTCGGGGCGACCGCGACCATCGGCCCGGTATTGGCGAGCGAGCGGGGCAGCGCCACCTCCTTGCTGGAGCGCAGTACCAGCGCCAGCGTTCCCGTCGGCGCCCGTTCGGCGCTGGTAAGGATGGCTTTTTCGCGGGCTTCGGGAAGCTCCAACGACGGCTATGCCGATAATCTTTCGCTGATCCTGACTCAGGGCGGTACGACGACACCATCGTCTTTGACGAGTCGCGCCGACTGCGTGTTCGGTTGGGGGGAAAGAACTTACCCGGAATTGTTCTCGCCATCCGGAGCGGTGTCCAAAGCGCTGGGGCCATACTATTACCGCTATTATTCCCAGACCAACAGCTATCTGGGCATTACCACCAGCGACGCGCACCTGATCTATCTCGGGCTGCTCTCCGGAAATGCCCTGCTGGACCTCGGCGTTTTGACCACCTGGCAGACTCAGGCGGGTTGCCAGTAAGCTGACTCTCGCGCCATTCTCCCCAGGGGGATGGCGCGTATTAGATGGCGCCGGAATTTCGGAGATAATAGCCGTCCGATATTTTGAGAGATAGCCCAATGTCCTGCGAACTTTGCGAAAACGACGGCGGCGAGGTGTTGTGGAAAAACGAGTTGTGCCGCTTGGTGTTGGTGAACGATCCCGATTATCCGGGGTTCTGCCGGGTGATCCTGCAACGCCATGTGGCGGAAATGACCGATCTCGGGCCGATGGGGCGCAAGCATTTCATGGCGGTGGTGTTGGCGGCGGAACAGGCCGTGCGCGAGGTGATGCGGCCCGACAAGATCAACCTCGCCAGCCTGGGCAACGTGGTGCCGCATCTACATTGGCACGTGATCCCGCGTTTTCGCGAGGACCGGCATTTTCCCAATCCGATCTGGGGCCAGCCGCTACGCGAGGCAAACCCGCCGCAAGTGGCGGATTTGCCGGGCAAGCTGCGCACGGCGTTTCAAGCGGCGCTGGAAGCGTCTTTCCCCGATTGAGCCAAGAAACCCCGGTCAGGAACTGCAGAGGCGCAAAGGTTACGCAAAGAAATACGGCAGGTTTGGTAAGTTTTTACGGCACAGAATGCAAATAGTCGTTTTTCTCACCCTTTGGGTGGGCCGGATCGATATTTGCTCTTCGTCATTTCTTAGCGCCTTCGCGCCTTTGCGGTTCAAGAATTGCTTAATTTTGGATCAATCACCCGTTTGGCGGGGAACAGGAAGCGGAAGGTGCTGCCCTTGCCGGGTTGGCTTTCCACTTCCAGTTTGGCTTGGTGGCGGGTGAGGATGTGCTTGACGATGGCCAGCCCCAGGCCGGTGCCGCCGGTTTCGCGGGAGCGCCCCCGATCCACGCGGTAGAAGCGTTCGGTGAGGCGGGGCAGATGCTGGGCGTCGATGCCTATGCCGGTGTCGGCGACGGAGAACGCCAGGCCGTCGTCGAGGTTTTTCCATTCCAGGGTGATGCTTCCCCCATCCGGGGTGTAGCGGATGGCGTTGCTGACCAGGTTGCCGAAGGCGCTACGCAACTCGTCTTCGTTGCCGAGCAGGCCGCATTGCGACTGGATGTCGAGGGTGAGGCGGTGGTGGCCGTCGCTCAGGGATTCCGCCTCGCGATATAGGGTTTCCATGAGGCGGAGAATGTCCACCGGGCTGTCGTGGTGGGCGCCGTTGCCGCTTTCCAGTTTGGACAAGGTCAGCAAGTCTTCCACCAGTCGCTCCATGCGCTGGGTCTGTCCGTACATGATCTGGAGGAAATGGCGGGTTTCCGCGCTGTCCAGGTGCTCGGCGTCGGAGAGCGTTTCCAGGAAGCCGCCCACCACCGTGAGGGGGGTGCGCAATTCGTGGGAGACGTTGGCGACGAAGTCGCGGCGCATGTTTTCCACTCGCTCGATCTGGGTGATGTCGCGGATCAGCAGGAGTTTTTGGGCGTCGCCGAAGGGCACCAACTGGATCGATAAGGTGAGGTCGCGGGTGCGGCTCGACTTGATGAGCAGCGGTTCGTGGTAATTTTGGGCGGCCAGGTATTCGGTGAACTGGGTCTGGCGCAGCAGATAGGACAGCCATTGGCCGCGGTCGCGCTCCAGGTCGATGCCGAGTTGCGCGGCGGCGACGGCGTTGCACCATTCGATGCGATCCTTGTCGTCGAGCATGACGATGCCGTCGGGCATGGCTTCGGCGGCGCGCTGGAAGCGTTCCAATGCCGCGGAAAGGTCGCGCCGGCTGCTGTGCAGGCTGCGCTCGCGCTGGTAGAGCAGGGAAAATAGGTCGGCCCACATGCCGCTGCCGTGGGGTACTTCGCTGGAGTCCGGCTGTTTCAGCCAAGTAGCGAGGTCATGCAGGTTACGCAGGTGGAATCCCAGGTAAACCAGCAGGCCGGCGCTAAACCACAGCAGGGCGGATATGGCGTCACCGATGGCCCACGCCAGCAGGGTCAGGAAGGCCAGCGAGATGAGGGTGAGGGTCGGGCGCAGCCAGAAATTGGACATGTCGGAAGGCGGTTCAGTGACCCGGGCAGTATGGCATCATTCCGGGGTGGCCGAGAAGCGGTAGCCCGAGCCGCGCACCGTCTGCACCAGCGGGTCGTGGCCGGTTTCTTCGAGCGCCTTGCGCAGTCGGCGGATGTGCACGTCGACGGTGCGATCCTCGACGAAGACGCCGTTGCCCCACACCTGGTCGAGCAGTTGCGCCCGCGAATGGACGCGCTCCGGGTGGGTCATGAGGAAATGCAGGAGACGGAATTCGGTGGGGCCGAGCTCCACCGGCTTGCTGTCGCCGCTGACCCGGTGGCTTTCCGGGTCGAGGCGCAGCCCGCAGATTTCCACGGGGTCGCTGGTCATTTGTGGGGCGCGGCGGCGCAGCACCGCCTTGATGCGGGCTTGCAGTTCGCGGGGGCTGAAAGGCTTGGTAATATAGTCGTCGGCGCCGGTTTCCAGGCCGGTGACCTTGTCCTGTTCGTCGCCCCGCGCGGTCAGCATGATGATCGGCACCTCGCGGGTGGCGGCGTCGCTCTTGATCTTGCGGGCGAACGCCACGCCGCTCATGCCGGGCAGCATCCAGTCGAGCAGGATCAGGTCGGGGAGGGCGGCGCGCACGATGTCGAGGGCTTGTTCGGCACTATGGGCGGCGACGGGAAGGTGGCCGGCCTGACGCAGGCTGAAGGCGACCAATTCCTGAATCGCCGGTTCGTCTTCCACTATCAGTATGGTGGCGGGCATTGAATGGTTTTCCAGATTTAACAGGGCTTTTTCATATTATGACGCGAATGTTGCAAATTCATGACGACTGGGCGCGGATCGCTAGGTTGGCCCTGTTGTATTGCTTCGTGGTGGCGGGCAACGTGTGCGCCGACCCGCTGCGCGAGCCGGAAGTCACCGTCAACATCGCGCGCGGCGAAGAAACCGTGGTCAGCGTCGATGCAGTCATGCACGTGCCGGTGGCGCCGCAGGAAGCCTGGGCGGTGCTCACCGATTTCGAGCGTTTTCCCGATTTCATCCCCAATCTCCAAACAAGCCGCATCGTCTCCAAGCCCGGCGAGCCGCCGCATCTCGAGCAAAAGGGCAAACTGCGCTACGGCATCCTGTCGTTTTCCTACGAATCCCTGCGCGAATTCGAACTGACCCCGCCCGAAACCATCAAATCGCGGGTGCTCAAGGGCAACATGAAGCGCATGGAGACCATCACCCGCATCGCCGTGGAAAGCGGCGGGGTGCGCATTACTTACCACAACGAAGCGGTGCCGAGTTTCTGGGTGGCGCCGCTGATCGGCGCGGCTTTCATCCGCCACGAAGTGACCGAGCAATTCGGCGCAATCATCGGCGAAATGTTGCGCCGCAAGGAAAAAGCCGGCGGCGGCTGATTTTCCCAAAGGGCGGGACTTCGGTTAACCCGGATATTTCATAAATTCGTGTGATGATCGCGCAGGATTTTGTTTCATAGGTGAATTTTGCGAAGGAGTGGCGTAGTTATTCATACGCCCGACTGAGCGGAATTTGCATATGAAACAAAAGACCAGCGAGGGCACGTGCAATTTATGAAAAATTCGGGTTAAGATAGCTTCTTTGAAGAAAACCTTGAATTTTATGCAAAACACCACCCATTTCGGCTTCCAGACCGTCGCCGAGAGCGAAAAAGCCCAGAAGGTCGCGGAGGTCTTCCATTCCGTGGCCAACCGTTACGACCTGATGAACGACCTGATGTCGGGTGGCCTGCACCGCTTGTGGAAACATTTCACCATCGAGCAGAGCGGCGTCCGCGAAGGCAGCCGGGTACTCGACGTGGCAGGCGGCAGCGGCGATCTGTCGCGGGCTTTCGTGAAGCGCGCCGGCAAGAGCGGCACGGTGATTCTCACCGACATCAACAGCTCGATGCTCACGGTCGGGCGCGACCGCCTGTTCGACGAGGGGGTGATTCCCCTGGCGGCGCAGTGCGACGGCGAAAAGCTGCCGTTCCCGAAAAATTATTTCGATTGCGTCAGCGTGGCTTTCGGGCTGCGCAACATGACCCACAAGGACGAGGCGCTCAAGGACATGTACCGCGTGCTGCGTCCCGGCGGACGCCTGCTGGTGCTGGAGTTTTCCAAGGTATGGGAACCCTTGCAGGGGATTTACGACAAATATTCCTTCGACATTCTGCCGATGATGGGCAAACTGGTGGCGGACGACGAGGACAGCTACCGTTACCTCGCCGAGTCGATCCGCATGCACCCCGACCAGGAAACCCTCAAGACCATGATGGAACAGGCCGGCTTCGCGCGGGTCGAATACTACAACCTGAGTGCCGGCGTGGTTGCCTTGCACAAGGGCTATAAGCTGTAAGTGAAAGGCAAAAACAGTTTTGAATGTTTAGTGTTGAGTGTTTAGTTGATGTCGCCGCGCAAAGCGCGTCGGATTTGAATCAGGCGCGAAGCGCATTCCACAACTCAACACTAAACACTCAAAACTAAGAACTGCTTTTACTTAACTACCAACGAGGTAATCCAATGAAGAAATTTCTCTCCGTATTTTTTGTGGCCCTGCTGAGCTTCGGTTTGTCGGTACACGACGCCGACGCCAAGCGTTTCGGCGGCGGCGGCAACATCGGCAAGCAGCGCACCATGTCCGCGCCGCAACAAAACAATGCTGCGCCCGCCAAGCCGGCGCAGGCGCCTGCCGCAACACCCAAGCCCACCCCGGCGCCGACTCCCGCTCCGGCGAGCGGCATGAGCAAGTGGCTGGGGCCGTTGGCCGGTCTCGCCGCCGGCGGTTTGCTGGCTTCGATGTTCATGGGCGGCGGCCTGGGCGGTCTGGGCGGCTTGGCCAGCGGCATCGGCAGCATTTTGATGATCCTGGCCTTGGTCGCGGCGGCGGTATTCATCTTTCGCATGGTACGCAAGCCCCAGCCGCAACCCATGCAATACGCCGGAATGGGCGAGAACACCGTGATGGGCATGGTGAATACCGGCGGCACCTCGACGCCACCGGCGACACAGCCCGAGCCGTTCAAGCCGCTGATGCCGTCCGCCGAACCGGCTTTTACCCCGGTCATGCAGGCGGATGCGGTTGCCGCTCCCGCAGCGCCCTCCACCCGCCCGGCGTGGTTCGAGGATGAGCCGTTCCTGCGCGAAGCCCAGAAACATTTCATCCGCCTGCAGGCCGATTACGATAGCGGCGACCTGGCCGACATCCGCGAATACGTGACCGGCGAGATGTATGCCGAGATCGTCATGCAACTCAAGGAGCGCGGCGCGACGGTAAACAAGACCGAAGTGGTCAAGCTCGACGCGGCGATCCTCGAAGTGGTCACGGAAAACGATCATTGCATCGCCAGCGTGCGCTTCTACGGGCTGATTCGCGAGGAAGTCGGCGGCTCCGCCGAACCCTTCGACGAGATTTGGAATATCCAGAAGTCGCTGTCCCAGCCTAACGCCACGTGGTTCGTGGCAGGCATTCAGCAAACGGCCTAACCTTCGAACCAACCGCCGCCTCCCGACCGGGGGCGGTTTTTTTTGTGCCCGACAAAATGCGTCTGCTGCGTCTCCTCAAAATCCTCCAAGTCGTTTTCCGTTTCGGCCTCGAAGAGTTCTTCCTCGGCCACGAACGCTTCCGTTTCCTGCGCTGGTTCGTCAAGATCGCACTCGCTTGGCGGCCCCTCGATGCCCCGCGCGGCGTGCGTCTGCGCCTCGCCCTGGAAAGCCTGGGGCCGATCTTCGTCAAGTTCGGGCAATTGCTCTCGACCCGCCGCGACTTGGTGCCCTTGGATATAGCCGACGAACTCGCCAAGCTGCAAGACCGCGTGCCGCCGTTCGCCACCGAAAAAGCCCTGGCGACCCTGCGCCGCGTCTACAAGAAGCCCATCGAGGAAGTCTTCGCCGAGTTCGATCCGACCCCCATCGCCAGTGCCTCGGTCGCCCAGGTGCACCGCGCCCGTCTCCACGACGGGCGTCCGGCGGCGGTCAAAATCCTGCGTCCCGGCATCGCCGCCACCATCGCCAAGGACATCGCCCTGCTCTACGTCGGCGGCGGCCTCATGGAGGCTCTGTGGGCCGACGGCAAGCGTTTGAAGCCCCGCGAAGTGGTCGCCGAATTCGAAAAACATTTGGGCGACGAACTGGACTTGATGCGCGAAGCCGCCAACGCCAGCCAGTTGCGGCGTAATTTCGCCGACTCCGAGTTGCTGCTGGTGCCGGAAGTCTATTGGGACTGGTGCCACGGCGAAGTGATGGTGATGGAATGGATGGACGGCGTGCCGATTGGCCAAGTGGACAAGCTGCGTGCGCAAGGCATCGATTTCCGGAAGCTGGCTCGCGCCGGGGTGGAAATCTTTTTTACCCAGGTATTCCGCGACGGTTTTTTTCACGCCGACATGCATCCCGGCAACATCCTGGTGGCCCCCGACGGGCGCTACATCGCCCTGGATTTCGGCATCATGGGCACCCTCACCGATCGCGACCGCAATTATCTGGCGCAGAACTTCCTCGCGTTTTTCCGCCGCGACTACAAGCGCGTCGCCATGGCCCACATCGAATCGGGCTGGGCGCCCGCCGACACCCGTGAGGACGAATTCGAGGCGGCGATCCGCGCGGTGTGCGAGCCGGCTTTCGACCGGCCTCTCAAGGAGATTTCCTTTGGCCGCGTGCTGCTGCGCCTCTTCCAGACCTCGCGGCGCTTCAACGTGGAAATCCAGCCGCAACTGGTGATGTTGCAGAAGACCCTGCTCAACATCGAAGGGCTGGGGCGCGAACTCGACCCCGACCTCGACCTGTGGCAGACCGCCAAGCCTTTCCTGGAAAAATGGATGGGCGAACAACTCGGCTGGCGCGGCTTGGTCAAGACCCTCAAGAGCGAAGCGCCGCACTGGGCGACGGTGCTGCCGCAACTACCGCGCCTCCTCCATGCCCACCTCAACCACCCGCAGGACGTGGAACTCGCCCGTCTGCGCCTCGAACTGGCCGCCCGCGAGAAGTCCGAAAGGCGCTGGCAGATGGTCATTGCCACGCTGCTGTTCCTGGTCCTGCTCGGCCAGTTGACGCCGCTGCTCGGCTACTTTTTGATGGAGTGAACATGGATATGTCGCCTTCCCGCCGTCGCTTGTTGCGTCACCTCCTGGCTTCCGGCGCGCTGGGCGCGGGCGGCATCGGCGGCTTTATCAGCGCCGCCCTGGCGAAGGGCGATATCCCCATCAAGCCGGGCCTCAACCACCTCAAGGGCGAGGTGAAAATCAACGGGCGTCCCGCCAAGGTCGGCGATCCGGTGCAACGCGGTGATACCGTGGAAACCGGCAAGGCCAGCGAAACGGTGCTGGTGATCGAGCGCGACGCCTTCCTGATCCGCGACAACAGCCAGGTGCAGTTCGGCGCGGATGCGGTCAAGCAGACCCTGCGCCTCATCACCGGCAAAGTCCTCTCGGTGTTCGCCAAGGGCGAGCATACCTTGCGCACGCCCACCGCCACCATCGGCATCCGCGGCACCGGCGGCTATCTCGAAGCGGTCGAGGCGGAGCGCAATTATTTCTGCCTGTGCTACGGCGAAGCCGATGTGGAAACCAGCGGCGGCCACCGTACCACCTACCGCACCACCCACCACGAACATCCGCTTTTCCTGGCGCGCGACGGCGAAATGTCCGCCGCCGAGGTGATGAATCACAGCGACGCCGAACTTACCATGCTGGAAAACCTGGTGGGACGTTGGCCGCCTTTCGGCGTGGACGGCTATTCCAGGTATTGATGGCGATCCAGATCGAGCGCCTCGACCACCTGGTCCTCACCGTCCGGGACATCGACGCTAGCTGCGCCTTTTACGCCGAGGTGCTGGGCATGGCGGTGGTGACGTTCGGCGCAGGCCGCAAAGCCCTGGCCTTCGGTCAGCAAAAGATCAACCTCCACCAGGCAGCCTGCGAATTCGAGCCGAAAGCCGCGCTTCCCACTCCCGGTTCCGCCGACCTGTGCCTGATCGCCGCTACCCCGCTGGATGAGGTTATCGCCCACCTGCAAGCCTGCCACGTGGCGATCGTCGAAGGCCCGGTACAACGCAGCGGCGCGAGGGGGCCGATCCTTTCCGTGTATTTCCGCGATCCGGATGGGAATTTGCTGGAAGTGGCGAATTATCGCCAAGTTGATTGATCCGCAAAACCTCGGTTGCAAACCGCAGAGGCGCTAAGACGCCAAGATTACGCAAAGGAAAACAGTTGGTTGCAACGATGGTTGGGAGGCTTGCCTTCTCACTCTTTGGGTGGCCCAACTCGATACGCCATATTTTTGATTTATTTGCGCTTTCGCGCCTTTGCAGTTCATGAATTGCTTTTTTAGATTGATTGAAGGTGTTCCAGGGAAGCGGCGCGGAACGCCGCTCGGCGCATCCTATTCCTGCGGCCCTTCCTCAATCTGTTTGCGGTATTCGGCATAGGAATAGAACCCGGTCTTTTCCAGGGTCGCGTTTTTGCCGTGGAGGGGGATGGTCCTGGGTTCGACGATGATGGTGGGGGTCTCAGCCGCGACATTGTTGCGCTGGTCGGCGATGCGCAAGTGGAATTTGGCGATCTGGATGGTGTCGCTGGGGTTGAGCGGGGTGGGGCGGGAGATCGCCGCGCCGTTGAGCAGGGTGCCGTTGGTGCTTTTCAGGTCTTCCACCACCACCGCGCTGCCCAGGGTCAGGCGGGCATGGTCGCCGCTGACGGCGATGTCGTCGAGGTGGATGGGATGGCTGGCACGGCGGCCGATGTAAAGCTCGCGCTCGCCGGCCTTGAATTCGTGTTCGCGGACCAATTGGGAATCGATGAAGATTTGAACCTTGACCATGATGTTCTCGAAGATGGGGAAAGCACTATTGTCCACAATCCCCAACCTTACGGTAACTGTAATAAATGACAGGTAGGTGAAAAATAATCCTGATGAGCGCTGATCTTCAGCTTGGCCGGATGTTTCAAATAAATGACTCTTTATCCTGTAGGAGCGAGGCTTGCCCGCGACAGAAGGTATCACGAAGAGGCACCGCAATCGCGGCCAAGGCCGCTCCGAAGAACCGAACCAATAGCTGAAAATCAGCGCCAATCAGGAAAATAATTGAGCGCTGGCAGAGCGCCGCTTTCCCCCGCCAGCGCTTTCCCCTTTTGGTTATAATTCTTTCCCATCCCCACTTTCTGCGCGAGTTTATCCGGCCATGCTGATCTGGTTCGTCGTCCTCTATCTGCTGTTGTCCATCGGCATCGGGCTGGTGGCCGCGACGCGCGTGCACAGCGCCAAGGATTTCGCGGTGGCGGGGCGCCACCTGCCGCT
The DNA here is from genome assembly GCA_018336195.1 of Sulfuricella sp. Taxonomy (GTDB): domain Bacteria; phylum Pseudomonadota; class Gammaproteobacteria; order Burkholderiales; family Sulfuricellaceae; genus JAGXQV01. Next base: position 76,284 of record JAGXQV010000056.1, read on the forward strand.
GCCGGTGGTGACGGCGACGGTGTTCGCTACCTGGTTCGGCGCGGAGACGGTGCTGGGGATATCCGCCACTTTCACCAAGGAAGGCTTGCGCGGGGTGGTGGCCGACCCCTTCGGCTCCAGCCTGTGCCTGATCCTGGCCGGGGTGTTTTTCGCCAGCAAGCTGTACCGCATGAACCTGCTGACCATCGGCGATTATTATCGGCTGCGCTACAACCGGGTGGTGGAGGTCATCGTCACCCTGTGCATCGTGGCGTCCTACCTGGGCTGGGTGTCGGCGCAGATCAAGGCGCTCGGGCTGGTGTTCAACGTGGTTACCGACGGCGCCATCGATCAGCAGTGGGGGATGATCCTCGGCGCGGCCATCGTGCTGACCTACACCACCTTCGGCGGGATGCTCTCGGTGGCGATTCTCGATTTTGTACAGATGACCGTCATCATGGGCGGGATGCTGTACATCGGCTATCTCATCAGCGGCATGACCGGCGGGGTCGGGGCGGTGGTCAGCCATGCTTCCCAGGCCGGTAAACTGGATTTCTTCCCGGCGGCGAATGCGGCGGAGTGGATACCCTTCATCGGTGCGTGGGTGACCATGATGTTCGGCTCGATCCCGCAGCAGGACGTGTTCCAGCGCATCACCTCGGCCAAGGACGAAAAAACCGCGATCACCGGCTCGGTGCTGGGCGGCTCGATCTATTTCCTGTTCGCCTTCGTGCCGATGTTCCTGGCCTACTCGGCGACCCTCATCGACCCGGCGATGTTCGGCGAACTGCTCGACAAAGACCCCCAACTGGTGTTGCCCACGCTGATCCTCCAGCACACCCCGGTGTTCGCCCAGGTGGTGTTCTTCGGTGCGCTGCTCTCCGCCATCATGAGTTGCTCGTCGGCTACGCTGCTGGCGCCGTCGGTGGCGTTTTCCGAGAACATCGTGCGCAATTTCTTCCCCAATCTCGGCGACCACGCCTTTCTGCGGGTGATGCGCGGGGTGATCCTGTGCTTCGCCGTGGTGGTGCTGGGCTTCGCCCTGAATTCCGGGGCGAGCATTTTCAAGATGGTCGAGAACGCCTACAAGATCACCCTGGTGGCGGCCTTCATTCCGCTGTTCGCCGGACTATACTGGAAGCGCGCCAACATCCAGGGCGCCTATTTCGCCATCGCGGCGGGGCTGGTTTCCTGGGTGTTGCTGGAGGTACTCCAGCCCGACACCGTGTGGCCGGCACAACTGGTGGGTCTGCTGATGAGCGGCGCCGGGATGGTGGCCGGTTCGCTGCTGCCGCATTGGGTGGGGCGCCCCACGCTCGCCGGGCCGGCCCATGCGGCGTTGCATCACCACGCTGCGGCGCAGACCTCGCATGTGAGCGAAGCCCCCCATCATCATCCACCTACCCACGGCGGGATCTGACTTATGAAGCCGCTGCGCAGATAAAACGGATATGGCGGCGCTCCTCGAAATCCGCAACGTCACCCGGCGCTTCGGCGAGTTGGTCGCGCTCGACGACGTGACGCTGTCCATCGAGGCCGGGGAATTCTTCACCCTGCTCGGCCCTTCCGGGTGCGGCAAGACCACGCTCTTGAGGCTGATCGCCGGCTTCGACGAACCCGATGCCGGGCATATCCTCCTCGACGGGCGGGATCTCGCCGGCACGCCGCCGGAGAAGCGTCCGGTGCATACGGTGTTCCAGAGCTACGCGCTGTTTCCCCACATGACGGTGCGCGACAATGTGGCCTTTCCCCTGAAAATGGCGGGAAAAGGCGAGGAGGAAATTCGCGAGCGGGTCAAACAGGCGCTGGCGCAGGTGCATCTTTCCGACAAGGCCGGTCATTATCCCCATGAGCTTTCCGGCGGCCAGAAACAGCGGGTGGCGCTGGCGCGCGGGCTGGTCAACCGCCCCCGTCTGCTGTTGCTCGACGAACCGTTGGGGGCGCTCGACGCCAAGCTGCGCGAACAGATGGAAGGCGATTTGATTGCCCTGCAGCGCGACGTGGGGATTACCTTCGTGTTCGTCACCCATTCGCAGCAGGAGGCGCTGGCGCTCTCCCACCGCATCGCGGTGATGAACGAGGGCAGGGTCGAGCAACTCGACGAGCCGGCGCGCCTTTACAGCTTTCCCCGCAACCGTTTCGTCGCCGATTTCATCGGCACCATCAACCTGCTCACGGCGCAGGTCAAGGAAGTGCACCACAACTACCTGCTGCTGGAGGTGGCCGGGCTGGGCAATGTCGCCGCGCCTCCCGCCGGGGGCGCGAAGATCGGCGCGGGCGGGGCACTGGCGCTGCGCCCCGAGCAAATCCGCATCGCCGCGCGGGGCGGTGCCCATGAACTGAAGAACCATTTCCACGGCACGGTGCGCGGCCTCCTGTATCTCGGCGACGTCACGGTGTACAAGGTGGAGTTGGAAAACGGCGTGGTGCTGGAGGCCCTGCTCGCCAATTCCGCGCCGGGGCGGGCGGTTTTCTTCAAGGCCGGCGACGGCGTGTCGATCGCCTGGCGCCACGACGCGGGGTTGTTTCTCCATGAATAAGCCCGACCTGGAAGCCCGCCTCGCGCGCCTCACCCGCTGGCTGGTGAGCCTGCCGCCGACGCTGTTCCTGGTGGTTTTTTTCGTCGCGCCCAGCCTGATCGTGGTGCTGGCCTCGTTTCGCCATCCCGGCGAATTCGGCGGACTCGCGCCGCTCCTGCCGTGGTTCGGCGTGGACAGCGGCCTCACGCTGGAAACCTACCGGTTCTTCTTCAGCGATTTCGTGTATCTGGAAATCTTTCTCAAGTCCTTCGGGGTGGCAGCGCTCACCACCCTGCTGTGCATCGTCATCGCCTACCCGCTGGCCTGGCTGATCGCGCGCAGCCCTTCGAGCCGCCGCGACCTGCTGGTGCTGCTGGTGATCCTGCCCTTCGCCAGCAATTTCCTGATCCGCATTTATGCGTGGATACTCCTCCTCGGGCCGTTCAACCTGCTCTACACCTCGTTCGCGGTAATCGCCGGGATGGTCTACGTACACCTGCCGTTCATGGTGCTGCCGCTCTATACCAACCTGGAAAAACACGACCCGGCGCTGCTCGAAGCGGCCCAGGACCTGGGGGCGAACGCCTGGACGCGCTTTTGGCGCATCACCTTTCCCTTGAGTCTGCCGGGCATTTTTTCCGGGTCGGTGCTGGTGTTCATCCCGGTGCTGGGGATGTTCGCGATTCCCGAACTGCTGGGCGGTACCGGCGACATCCTGATCGGCAACCTCATCAAGGAGCAGTTCCTCGACAATCGCGACTGGCCGCTGGGGGCGATGCTCTCCATCATGCTCACCCTCGCAGTGCTGGCATTGGCCGGTTTTTCGGCATGGGCGGGACGCAGCCGGGGGCGGACGGCATGAAGCCGGGCGGCTGGCTGTGGGCGGCGGCGCTGGGCGCCTACGCCTTCCTTTACGTGCCGCTGGCGGTGGTGGTGCTGTTTTCCTTCAACGATTCGGCCCTCAACGCCGAATGGGTGGGGTTCACCCTGAACTGGTACGACAAGCTTCTTCACGACCAGGAAATGCTCGGGGCGGCCAGCAATTCGCTGCTGATCGCGGTGATCGCCAGCACCATCGCTACCTTGCTCGGCACCATGGCGGGGCTGGCCATGCACCGCTACCGGCTACGCTTCATGCCGTTCCTGGTGCTGACCCCGGTGGCGATGCCGGAAATCCTGCTGGGGGTGTCGCTGCTCCTGTTTTTCCGCCAGGTGCTGGATTTGACGCTGGGGATGTTTTCCATCCTGATCGCCCACATCACCTTCAGCATCGGTTTCGTCGCCATCATCGTGCGGGCGCGCCTGGCTGGCATGGACGAGAGCATTTTCGAAGCGGCCCGCGATCTGGGCGCCTCGCCCTGGCAGACCTTCCGGCGCATCACCCTGCCGCTGATCCTGCCCAGCATCGTGGCGGGATTCCTGATGTCGTTCACCCTTTCCATCGACGATTTCGTCATTACTTTTTTCGTCGCCGGGGTGGGGGTGACCACCCTGCCCCTGCAAATCTACTCGATGATCAAGGTGGCGGTGACCCCCGAGGTCAACGCGGTATCCACGCTGTTGATGCTGGTTACCCTGTCGTTGATCGTACTGGCTGCGCGCTTTGCACCGGACGTGCTGAAAGGCGAGACATGAAGCGGCTGTACGCGGCAATTCTGCTGTTGCTGTCGGCGCAAGCTCTCGCCGAGGACACCCTCTACGTCTACAACTGGAACAACTACATCTCGGCGGAAACCCTGCAGCGCTTCGAAGCGCACTGCTCCTGCCGGGTCAAGCAGGACTATTACTCGGACAACGAGGAAATGCTCGCCAAGCTGGATGCCGGGGCGGCCGGTTACGACATCCTGGTACCGACCGGCAATGCGGTCGAGGCGCTGATCCGCCGCGGCGCGCTACGCCCGCTGGACAAGGCGCTTTTGCCCAACTTGCGCAATTTGAAGCCCGAATTCATGAACGCCTGGTACGATCCCGGCAACCGCTATTCGGTGCCCTACGCCTATTCGATCACCCTGCTCGGCTACAATGTCGAAAAACTCCGCGAACTGGGCTTGCCGACCGATACCTGGGCGCTGATCTTCGAGCCGCGATACCTGGCCAAGCTGAAGGGCAAGGTCACGGTGCTGAACAGCCAGCGCGAGCTGATGGCGGCGGCGTTGCGCTATCTCGGCTACGGCGTGCAGGAAAAAGACCCCGCCAAGTGGAACGAGGCAAAGAACCTCATCGTGCGCGCCAAGCCGTATTGGGCGAGCTTTTCCAACAGCACTTACATCAAGGATCTGGCCATCGGAAATATCTGGGTCGCCCACGGCTACTCCAACGACATGTACCGCGCCCAACAGGATGCGGCTACGGCGGGGCGGCCTTTCAGCATCGGCTTCGCCACCCCTCGGGAGGGCGCAGTGCTGGCGGTGGACAACTTCGTCCTGCACAAGTCCGGCAAGCGTCCCGACCTCGCCCACCAGTTCATCGACTTCATGCTGACCGGCGCCAACGCCGCCGACATCTCCAACCTGATCGGCGCGGGCAACCCCAATGGCGCCGCCACTGCGCGCATCCGCCCGGAGATTGCCGCCAATCCAGCGATCTTCCCGCCCCCGCAAGATATGCCGCGCCTGGAAATGCTGCGCGATTTCGACGTGCAGAGCCGCCGCATCCTGTCCCGCCTGTGGACCGAAATCAAGGTGCGCTGAGATCATGCCCTACGCCGCCAGCCGCGCCCGCACTCCGGCCCTGATCTATGCCGCGCTGATCGTCTACGGCAGCCTTTATCCCTTCATCGGCTGGCACGGCCCGCTCGATGCCGCGCTGGATTTCCTCACGGCACCCTGGTCGCGCCATGTCTCGCGGTCCGACATCATCACCAACGTGCTGGTGTACCTGCCGTTGGGCGGATTGGCGGCGCGCTCGTTACGCTATCGCCTCAATCCCTGGCTGGCCTTCCTGGCGGCGACGCTGCTCGGACTGGCGCTGAGTTTCAGCATGGAAAGCTTGCAGGTGTGGCTGCCGGGACGGGTTTCCTCGCGCCTCGACTGGCTGCTCAATGGTCTCGGGACCGCGCTGGGTGCGCTCGGTGCAGCGCTGGTCCAGGCGCGCTGGGGACCGCTGCGGCGGCTGGCGCAAGTGCGTCGCCAGTGGTTCCTGCCGGGGCCGACCGCCGACCTGGGGCTGCTGGTGCTGGCGCTGTGGGGATTCGCCCAACTGGTGCCGTTGCTCCTCTACCTCGACCCGGACAGCCTGCAACGCGGTTTGTGGTCGCTGTGGCGCGCGCTGATGCAGCCCTCGCTGCTGCACTGGCAGCAACTCGCCGCCGACAGCCTGAGCATCGCCGGACTGGGGCTGTTCGTCACCCTTTACGCGCGCTCGGCGAAAAGCATCATGCCAATGTTCGTGGCCTTCATCATCGTAGTGTTGTTGCTGCGCATCCCGGTGATGAGCTGGCGGCTCTCCCTGGAAACCGGCGTCGGCGCGGTGCTCGGTCTGGCCGGCGCGCTGGCCTTGTTGCGCGCGCCCCGTCCACTGCGCCTGATCGTCGCAGCGGTGGCGATCCTGATTGGTTTTGCACTGGCCAAGCTGGCCCCGGAACTCAGCCTGTGGTTCAAGCCGCCCCGCGAGGTCAACTGGATCCCCTTCGCCGGCCGGATGCACAGCCTGTCCGGCTTCGCCGAACTGGTCGCCGGATTGTGGCCGTTCCTCGCCTTGGCGGCACTCGCCCAGGCCGGTACGTCGTTCCGCCAGCACGCCTTGTGGGGCGGAATTCCCCTGGCGCTGGTCGCCGTCGCCGTGGAACTCGCCCAGCAAGGCGTCCCCGGCCATCGTCCCGACATCACCAACGTCCTGCTCGCCATGGCCGGCTGGGCCGTACCGTGGTGGTGGCGGGCCTACCAACCGCAAGAGGAAACAGCCGATGAAAACCCTGGATGACCTGAAATTCGCATTACGCGATTTCGCCCGCGAACGCGATTGGGAGCAATTTCACACCCCAAAAAACCTGGCGATGGCGCTGATCGTCGAAACCGCCGAACTGGTCGAACATTTCCAGTGGCTCACCCCCGAACAAAGCCTGCAACTGGATGCGGAAAAGCGCGAAGCAGTCCGCCAGGAGCTCGCCGACAACCTCATCTACCTCACCCGCCTCGCCGATGTGCTGGGCATCGACCTGCTCGAAGCCGCCCAAGCGAAAATCGCCATCAACGCCGCCAAATACCCGGCGGATAAGGCGCGGGGGAATAACAAACGGGCCGCTGAACTGAAGCGCTGAACAGGGCGAAAAATATTTTCGGGCAGGCTCAGACAGGCTCACCCAATGAGTCTCTTCGGGGGGAAATCGCCCCTATCGACCCCCAGGGAGCGCAACATGCCTGCTGAGATTCCTGAATCCCCCCTCGATACCAAGCAGCAACGCCATCTCGCCCATGTTCGCCGGGATAGCGACGGGCAATGGCACCAACACCTGCTTCCCGATCACGCGAACGGCGTTGCCCGACTGGCAGAGGAATTCGCCGCCGCCTTTGGCGCGACCGACTGGGCAAGGCTGGCCGGACTGTGGCACGACCTGGGAAAATCCCGCCCGCCATTCCAGCGTTACATCAGAAAAGCCAGCGGTTTTGATTCCGAAGCCCACATCGAAGGCGGGCCGGGGCGGGTGGATCATTCCACGGCGGGGGCGATTCATGCCGTGGAAAAGCTCGGGTTGCAGGGGCGCATCCTGGCTTACCTGATTGCCGGGCACCACGCCGGTTTGCCCGACTGGAACACCGGTGAAGCGGGGCAATCGTCCTTGTTCCAGCGAATTGAAAAAGGTAAACAGCAAGGGCTATTGGAAGATGCTTTAAGGGGTTCACCGGCGTTACCCGATCAACCGCGCCCCGCTTCATCGCCGCCGCAACAAGGCGCATGGGCGCTATGGATCAGGCTGCTCTATTCCTGCCTGGTCGATGCCGATTTTCTCGATACCGAAGCTTTCATGGATGGCGAAAAAGCCGCACAACGCGCGGCGTATCCGGTGCTGGCGGAATTGCTGCCGCGCTTCGACGCCTACATGGCAGGCAAGGGCGGCGACTCCCCGGTCAATCGCATTCGCGCCGAGGTGTTGCGGCAGTGCCGCGAAAAATCCGCCTTGGCCCCCGGCCTGTTTTCCCTCACGGTGCCGACCGGTGGCGGCAAAACCCTTTCCAGCATGGCCTTCGCGCTTGATCATGCGTTGCAGCACGGCAAGCGACGGGTGATTTACGTCATCCCCTACACCAGCATCCTCGAACAGACGGCGGGCATCTTCCGCGACATTTTCGGCGCAGAAAACGTCATCGAGCATCACAGCAATCTCGACCCGGACAAGGAAGATTCGCGCTCCCGGCTGGCGGCGGAAAACTGGGATGCGCCCATCATCGTCACCACCAACGTGCAGTTTTTCGAGTCGCTGTTCGCCGCGCGCAGCAGTCGGTGCCGCAAGCTGCACAACATCGTGGGGAGCGTGGTGGTGATCGACGAAGCGCAACTGCTGCCCCCGGGATTCCTCAGCCCGATCCTGCATGTGATCGACGATCTGGCACGCAATTACGGCGTGACCTTCGTCCTTTCCACCGCCACCCAGCCGGCCTTTTCACCCCGCCAAAAATTCCCCGGCTTGGGCAATGTGTACGAACTGATGGATGAGCCGGACGCCCTTTATACCGACCTCAAGCGGGTTGAAACGGAATTGCCTGGCGATTTTTCCACGCCGCTCACTTGGGAAGACATCGCCCTGGAATTGCAGCAATACCCCTCGGTGTTGTGCATCGTCAACTCTCGCGCCGATTGCCGCGAACTGCATCAGTTGATGCCCAAGGATACGATTCATCTTTCTGCGCTGATGTGCGGCGAACATCGTAGCCGGGTCATTGCCGAAATCAAGCAGCGGCTCAAGGACGGCATCCCCACCCGTGTGGTGAGCACCCAATTGGTCGAAGCCGGGGTGGATATGAGCTTCCCCGTGGTTTACCGCGCCCTGGCCGGGTTGGACGCCATCGCCCAAGCCGCCGGGCGCTGCAACCGGGAAGGCGAATTGCCCGGAAAAGGCCGGGTGGTGGTGTTCGTCCCGCCCAAGCCCGCCGCGCCCGGCCTGCTTCTCAAAGCCCAGCAAGGCGGGGCGGAAATCCTGCGCCTGGCACCCGGCGACCCGCTCACCCGCGCTAATTTCGAGGCCTATTTCCGGCTTTACTACGCCAGCCTCAACAGCCTCGACGGCAAGGACATCGTCGCCCTGCTCGACATGAATAATCGCGGCGGCGCGCTAAAGGGCGAACTCAGCTTCCGCAGCGCCGCCGAACGCTTCCGCCTCATCGACGAAGACGGGCAGAGCGCCGTAATCGTCCGCTACGGCGAAAGTCCCGGCCTGCTCGCCGCGCTGGCGGGCGCAACCGAGGCGGGGCAACGCCGTGCGCTGCTGCGTAAACTGCAACGCTACACGGTCAATCTCCGCGAACGCGACTGGCGGCTGCTCGCCCAGCGTGGCGACGTGACCGAACTATTCCCCGGCGTCCATGCGCAAACCTGCGACGGGCTTTATGACGAAAAGCGCGGGCTGTCCATCGACAAGGATGCCGTGCTGGCACCGGATCAATTGCAGGCTTGATTCGGCGGCACTCGCGACTATAATGCACGAATCGCACGATTCGTGCATTTCGCATGGAGGTAATATGAAAACCGCAACCGCAACCGAAGTCAAAAGTAAATTTGGCCTGTATCTGGATATTGCCCAGAGAGAACCGGTCATGATCGAGAAATCGGGAAGACAAGCCGTCGTGCTGATTTCCGCCGAGGAATACGCACATCTGCAAAGCCTGGAAGACCTGGCGCTCAGCCGGAAAATCCGCGACGCCATCGCCGAAGGTTATGCGGGAGTCGAGGAAACCCAGCACTTCCTCGCCGAAATGGAAGAACGGCATGGCGGCGCTTGACCTTTCCCGGCAGGCACTGGCCTTCCTGCGCGACCTGCCGCCCAAGCAATTCCGCCAAGTCATGATGAAGGTTCTGGAACTCGCCAGGGAGCCGGCCCCTAACGACGCCATCGCCCTGAAAGGCATCGCCGGATATTTCCGGGTGGACATCGGCGAGTATCGGATTGCCTATACCCAGGCCGATCATGCTCTGCAAATCGCGGTGATCGAGAAGCGTAACGACGATGCGGTATATCGGGTTTTGAAGCGGAAGCTGGAGTGATCCGGGAAGTGGGGTTGGCGAGGGAACGAATTCCCCCGCCTGTTTAGGCTCGTATCAGCCAAGTGAGGTCAAAACACGACGCCCATGCGGTTTGAATTGAATTCCGCAGTGATGGGTGATGAGGAATGGGTGATGAATACCACCCTCCACCATCATGGCGGCGCTCTCCAGCGCCGGGGCGGGTGATTCGGCGGCTGCCGGCCTGTGTCTGGTTTCGGGCGAGTCGGACGAACTGGAACGTCTGCACCCGTCGATCAAGGGCGTGTGGGGCGCGCAGAGTTCCGGTGCCAACATCGTTTCCTTCAATCTCGACGCTTTCCGTTCCTACGCCAAGGAACAAGGCGCCAACGCCCCGGTCGGCAAGCGCGCAGCCTTCGCCTACACCACCGCGCTCAACCACTTGCTGGCGAAAGGCTCGAAGCAGCGCATTCAGGTCGGCGACGCGTCCACCGTGTTCTGGGCGGAAAAGCCGGGGCATTCCATGGAAACCCTGTTCCCCCGCGCGCTTGGCGAGGCGGAGCGCGACGACCCGGACATTGGCACGGATGCGGTAAAGGCCTTGCTTGCCGCGCCGCATTCCGGGGCCGAGTTTTTCGAGGACGGCGACACCCGTTTTTACGTGCTGGGACTGGCCCCCAACGCCGCGCGCATCGCCGTGCGTTTCTGGGAAACCCGAAGCGTCGCCGAACTGGCCGTCAACATCCGCCGTCATTTCGACGATTTGCGCATTGACCATGCCCCGCACGAGGCGGACACCCTATCGTTGTTTCGCCTGCTGGTCGCCACCGCGACGCAGGGCAAGGCGGAAAACATCCCGCCCAACCTGGGCGGCGAACTGTTGCGCAGCGTGATCGGCGGGCTGCCTTATCCGCAAACCCTGCTTTCCGGCGCTATTCGCCGAATTCGTGCGGAGCAGGAGGTGACCTACCCGCGTGCCGCCATCATCAAGGCTAGTCTCAACCGTTACTCGAAAATGGAGGAACTCAAGATGTCCCTGGACGAAAACAACCTCAATCCCGCCTATCGGCTGGGCCGCCTGTTTGCGGTGCTGGAACGCGCACAGGAACGCGCCAGCCCCAATCTCAACGCGACGATCCGGGATCGCTATTACGGCGCGGCATCCAGTACCCCGGTAACGGTTTTCCCGACCTTGCTCAAGCTCAAGAACCATCACGTCGCCAAGCTCGACAACAAGGGCGAAGCGGTGAACCTGGAAAAGCTGATTGGGCAGATCGTGGACGGAATAGACGATTTTCCCGCCCAACTCGGACTGCATGACCAAGGCCGTTTCGCCATCGGCTATTACCATCAGCGGCAGGCATTTTTCACTAAATCCGACAAGAACGAACAAGGAGAATAAGCATGGCTTTGAATAATCGCTACGATTTTGTACTGCTGTTCGACGTGAAGGACGGCAACCCCAACGGCGACCCGGACGCCGGCAACCTGCCGCGCGTGGATGCCGAAACCGGGCGCGGGCTGGTGACGGACGTGAGCCTCAAGCGCAAGGTGCGTAATTTCGTCGGCATCGTCAAAGGCGAACAACCGCCGTTCGAGATATACGTCAAGGAAAAAGCCATCCTCAACAAGCAGCATGCAGCACTGGAGCTATTGCCCGCGCCAGTGCGGCTTGATCCACCTGGAGCAGGCGTTTGCCGAAAACGTCCACACCCAGCGCGGCAACGCGGTGCATGAGCGGGTGGACGAGCCGGGTTTCGAGGAAAAGACCGCCGCCCGCGTCGAGCGCGCCTTGCCGGTGTGGTGCGAGCGGCTGGGGTTATCCGGCAAATGCGATGTGGTGGAATTCCTCCCCGACGGGACGCCTTACCCGGTGGAATACAAACACGGCAAGAAGCGCGAAAAACTTCACGACGACCTCCAGCTCGCCGCCCAAGCCGTGTGTCTGGAGGAAATGACCGGCAAGGCGGTGCCCAAGGGCGCGATTTACCATCATTCCTCACGGCGCCGCCGCGAAGTGGCGATCACCCCGGCGCTGCGCACCAAGCTTGAAGAAACCGTCGCCGCCGTGCGCGCCATGCTGTCGTCCGGCAAGCTGCCCGCGCCGGTCAACGATGCGCGCTGCCGCGAATGTTCGCTGGCCGATATTTGCCAACCCCAGGCGCTGGCGGGGAAATCCCGCCAACACGAGGTGGCGGCGAGCCTTTATGAGGTGAGCGAATGAGTGCCTATGTCGTGAGGTGCGCCAAGGCTTCGGCGGGGGAGAGGGTCTTGATGCCGCTCTCGGGCGGGAAATGGCGGGGATTGCCGGCGATGACAACGCAGTTCGCAAGGCGTGCCGCAGCGATGAATCGCCCATCATCCGGATCCGGCAAGCGGGTCGTGTCCAGCGGCTCAGGCACTACGAATAACCCCAACTGCATCAAGTCGTCCAGCAGGTCGGCGACTTCACTTTTTACAAAGCCGAATTTTTCGCGGTTCAACACCTGTACATATTCCAGGTGCACCTCATGGCTGATGACGGGCTGCAATTTATTGTCGCGTATCGCCTCAACCAGACGCGATGCAACGCCGCCCGGCGTGAGCAGCGCCGAAACCAACACATTGGTATCAATGACTGCCCGCATCGCGCTCTCGGCGTTCCTTGCGCATCAGCGCGATTTCGGCGTCGATTTCCTCCATTGTCATCTTGTCCAGCCCGAGTTCAATGGAATGCTGTTGCATCTTCCGCACGGTATTTGCGAAACGTTCCGCGCGTATCGCGCGCAATGTGGTCTCCAGCGATTCGGGATCGGAATGCACCAGCAGCGCAAACGGCTTGCCGTTGCGGGTGATCACGATCTCCTCGCCGGCCTCCAGCTTGGCCCATACCTTGCCCGATTCGGCGCGCAATTCCTTGGTGGTGACAAAATCCATGACTCTCTCCGGTACGCAATGATGTACCCAATATAGCACCCATGCGCACCCTCCTCAACACGCTCTACATCATGACGCCGGGTGCTTACGCCCATCTCGAAAACGACACCCTGCGCATCGACGTGGAGCACGTCAAACGCCTCCAGGTGCCGCTGCACCACCTCGGTGGCGTGGTGTGTTTCGGCGACGCGATGCTCTCCCCCGCGCTGATGCACCGCCTCGCCGACGAAGGCAAATCGCTGGTGCTGCTGGATCGCAACGGGCGCTTCAAAGCGCGTCTGGAAGGCGCAGTGTCCGGCAATATCCTGCTGCGCCAAGCCCAGCACCGCGTCGCCGGGGATGCCCGATTCGCCCTCGATACCGCCCGCGCCGCCATCGCCGGCAAATTGCGCAACAGCCGCCAGATCCTCCTGCGCGGTGCGCGCGAAGCCGACGACGAAACCGACCGGCGCGCCTTGAGCGAAGCGGCGGAAGCCCTCGCCAACAGCACCCGCAACCTGCCCGCCGCACCTGACCTCGACACCCTGCGTGGCGTGGAGGGCGAGGCCGCCAAACGCTATTTCGCCGCCTTCACCCACCTCGTGCGCCCTGATGCCCGCGCTGACTTCAGCCTTGACGGACGCACCCGCCGCCCACCGCGCGACCGCATGAACGCGCTGCTCTCGTTTCTTTATTCGATGCTCATGAACGACTGCCGCAGCGCCGCCGAAAGCGTCGGCCTCGACCCACAACTCGGCTTCCTCCACGCCGTGCGCCCCGGACGCGCCGCGCTCGCACTCGACCTCATGGAAGAATTCCGTGCCGTCCTCGCCGACCGCCTGGCGCTCACCCTGGTCAATCGCGGCCAGATCGCCGCCAAGGACTTTACCGAACGCGAAGGCGGCGCGGTCATGCTCGAAGGCGACGCCCGCCGTGCCGTGGTGATCGCCTACCAGGAACGCAAACAGGAAGAAATCACCCACCCCCTGCTCGACGCCAAAGCCCCGCTGGGCCTGCTTCCGCAACTCCAGGCCCGCTTCATGGCGCGCGCCATACGCGGCGAAATGGCGGAAGGCTATTTACCCTTCCTCTATCGCTGACCATGCTCATCATCGTCACCTACGATGTTTCCACCGAAACCGCCGCCGGCCGCAAACGCCTGCGCCGCGTCGCCAAGGTCTGCCTGTCGGTCGGCCAGCGCGTCCAGAAATCGGTGTTCGAATGTCGCGTCGATTTGATGGGCTACGAGGCCCTGGAACGCCGCCTGCTCGCCGAAATCAACGAAGCCGAAGACAGCCTGCGCCTGTATCGCCTCACCGAACCGGTGGAAATGCACGTCAAGGAATTCGGCAACATCAAGGCAGTGGATTTCGATGCGCCGCTCGTGGTTTAATCCCTCAAGCGGGCCGGAACAAGGCGCGCGAACCCCCAGCGACGGCGCAAACCCCAGAGGTTCGCGCCGCCGCCAAGCGACTGAAAGCAATGAAAAAACCTCTCTTCCTTGCAGCACTCAAAACCGCCGGGAACGCTGCGCCCCGGCGGTTCGCGCAAACCGGTATTTTTCTTCAACACCGGCAAGCGCTTACAGCAGCACTGTAGCGCCCGTCCTCCGGGACGGGCGAGGATTGAAACATGGAAACGTCCACCTCAGAATAAGGCGTTGTTCACGGCGCGCCTTGGTACAATCAGCCCCGGATGCCCGGAAATTCGGGTGCAATTGCTTTTAAGCCTCAAGGGAGAACCGAATGAGCTATTACCAGCGTCACGTATTTTTCTGCACCAATACCCGCGAGGACGGTCAGCCGTGCTGTTCCAACCATGGCGCGCAGGAGATGCGCGATTACGCGAAGAAGAAGATCAAGGCGCTCGATCTGAATGGCGCCGGCAAGGTGCGCATCAACAGCGCCGGTTGTCTGGACCGCTGCGGCGAGGGGCCGGTGCTGGTGGTTTATCCGGAAGCGGTGTGGTACACCTTCGTCGACAAGGAGGACATCGACGAAATCGTCGAGCAGCACCTGGTCAACGGCAAGGTGGTGGAGCGCTTGAAAATTTGAAGGGGGCGGCGGCGGTTATTTCGTAAAACCGCAAAATACGTCGCGCATCATGCTGATGAGCTTAAGGGTGCGCGGGTCGCCCACCCGGTAGAACACCCGGTTGGCGTCCTTGCGGGTGCGCAGCACGCCCTTGTCGCGGAGGATGGCGAGATGTTGGGAAATGTTGCTTTGCGAGGTGCCGACGCTGTCGACGATATCCTGGACGCTGACTTCCTGGTCGCCCAGGACGCACAGGATTTTCAGGCGTAGCGGGTGAGACATGGCTTTCATGGCGCGCGATGCCTGTTCGATATGCTCGTCCTTGTCCATCAATTCAACCTGCTCGAAATTCATTTCTGCCCCTAGCCCTGTTTATTGATCCGTGAACAACCGGAAATTTTTTGAATAATGCGTGTTTTATCAAAATATAATAAAATTCGCAACTTTATAGAGACGATTGTAAATCCAAACCCGGTATGAAGGTGACTCCTGTATTGCTCATTATCCTCGATGGCTTCGGTTATCGCCCCAACGGCGCCGACAATGCCATCGCCCTGGCCAACATGCCTTTCTGGAACCAGCTCTGGCGGGATTGCCCGCATACCCTGATCCACACGTCCGCCGGCGAAGTCGGCCTGCCCGACGGGCAGATGGGCAATTCGGAAGTCGGTCACCTCAACATCGGCGCGGGGCGCGTGGTGTACCAGGAACTAACCCGCATCAACCGCTCGATTGCCAGCGGTGAGTTTTTCTCCAATGCCGCCTTGACCATGGCGGTGAATACGGCGCTCAAGAACGACTCGGCTCTGCACGTCTTCGGCCTGCTTTCCGACGGCGGGGTACACAGCCAGGAAACGCACATCCACGCGATGCTCGATATGGCGGCCAAGGCCGGGGTGAGCAAGCTTTATCTCCATGCTTTCCTGGACGGGCGCGATACGCCGCCGCAATCGGCTGAAGGTTATCTGAAAAACGCCGAAGCGAAATTTGCGCAACTCGGGGTGGGGCGCATCGCTACCATCGGCGGGCGCTATTACGTGATGGATCGCGACAAGCGCTGGGATCGCGTGAAAGTCGCCTATGACATGATGACCACCGGCCGTGCCGAGTTCAGCGCACCCGATGCGGTGAGCGGCTTGCAGGCCGCCTATGCGCGCGGCGAGAACGACGAGTTCGTCAAGCCCACCCTGATCGGCGAAGCGGTGCGCATCCAGGACGACGACGTGGTCGTCTTCATGAATTTCCGCGCCGACCGCGCCCGCGAAATCACCCGCGCCTTCATCGAGCCGGATTTCGCCGAATTCGAGCGGGCCGTGTATCCCAAGCTCGCCACCTACTGCACGCTGACCAGCTACAACAAGAATTTCCACGTGCCGGTGGCGTTTCCCCCGGATAGCGTGCACAACGGCTTCGGCGACGTGGTTTCCAGCCTCGGTCTGCACCAGTTGCGCATCGCCGAAACCGAGAAATATGCCCACGTCACCTTCTTCTTCAACGGCGGGGTGGAAGCGCCGGTTGCCGGGGAAGATCGCATCCTGGTGCAATCGCCGCACGTCGCGACTTACGATCTCCAGCCGGAAATGAGCGCCCGCGAAGTCACCGACAAGCTGGTGGAAGCCATCGAGAGCAAAAAGTACGCGGCCATCGTGTGTAATTACGCCAATGGCGACATGGTCGGCCACACCGGCATCCTGCCCGCTGCGGTGCGGGCCGTGGAAGTGCTCGACGAATGTCTGTCCCGCGTGGTGCCGGCAATGCAGGCGGTGGGCGGAGAAGTGCTGATTACCGCGGACCACGGCAACGCCGAGAAGATGCTCGACGAAGTCACCGGTGCGCCGCATACCGCGCACACCACCTTCGACGTGCCGTTCCTCTATGTCGGGCGTCCCGCCACGCTGAAGGACGGCGGCGCCTTGAAGAACGTGGCCCCGACTCTCCTGAAAATGATGGGCTTGCCGCAACCGCCGGAAATGAGCGGCGAACCGCTCATCGAGTTTAAATAAAACGGTGACGGGGCTCGGACGGCTGCGCAAATTCCGCCGGCAGTTGATGTGGGCGCTGTGCTGCGCCGGGCTGGTGGTTTCCCTGACGGCAGGGGCCTCGCCGAAAAACGAATTGACCGATCTGCGCGAGCGCATTCGCACCCTGCAAAAAGAGGTCGAAAGCACCGAGGGTGCCAAGGCGGATGCCGCCGACGCGCTGAAATCCTCGGAACAGTCGATCAGCGCCAGCAACCGCAAGCTTTACGAGCTTTCCAGCCAGCAGCAGGACATCAACGGCGACCTGGGACGTCTGCAGCAGGACAGCGGCCACACCCGTGCCGGGATCGTCGAGCAGCAGGCGCGCCTCGCCAAGCTGCTGACCCAGTTGTACCTGCACGGCCAGCACGATTACCTGGAAATTCTCCTCAACCGCCAGGATCCCAACCAACTGGCGCGCCATCTGCGTTACTACACCGAAATCGCCCGCTCCCGCGCCGCGCTGATCCAGGGGTTGCGCGGCAACCTGAAGCGCCTCGACGACCTGGCCGAAGCGAGCCGCCGAAAAGCCGCGGAACTGGCGCGCATCGCCGCCGAGCAGGCGGCCCAGAAGAAGCGCCTGGAAAAGGAAAAGAGTGCGCGCAAAACCCTGCTCGCCAAGCTCGACCAGAAAATTACCAGCCAGCGCCACGAAATCGGCAAGCTGCAAAACGACGAAAAACGCCTGACCCGCCTCATCGAAAAACTGAGCAAGATGGTCGCCAAGGCGCCCCGCGAGAAAAAAGCCAAGCCGGCGGAAACCCTCCATAACGCGGCGCTGCCCGCGCCGGATGATTCCGACAGCCCGTTCCGCCAGTTAAAGGGCAAGCTGCATTTGCCGATAAAGGGTGACCTGGCGGGCCGTTTCGGCAGCCCCCGCGAGGACGGCGGAACAACCTGGAAAGGCCTGTTCATCCGTGCCGCAGCCGGGCAGGCGGTGAAAGCCGTGGCAGCGGGTCAGGTGGTATTTTCCGATTGGCTGCGCGGTTTCGGCAACATCATCATCATCGATCACGGCGGCGGTTTCATGAGTTTGTACGGCAACAACGAGTCGCTTTACAAGCAGGCCGGCGCCAGCGTGAAGGCCGGCGATGCCATTGCCAGCGTGGGAAATAGCGGCGGAATCGCGGATTCCGGTTTATACTTCGAGCTTCGTCACCAGAGTCGGCCTTTCGATCCGCTGGCCTGGGTCAGCCTGAAATAGAAATTTGCAACCAAAGCTTAAAACTCGACACTAACCCCCAATCATTGAATTTTTCGGAGACTTGAAATGCGCGGCAAATTGAAAAATGTAGGACTGATTCTGTTCGGCGTGTTCGCCGGCATCATAATCAGCCTGAATCTTTCTGCCGTCGCCGAGAAAGCCGCGTCTCCACTGCCCATCGACGAGTTGCGTGCCTTCACCGAAGTGTTCAGCAAGATCAAGAGCGATTATGTCGAACCGGTGGAAGACAAGAAACTCATCAACGAAGCCATCAACGGCATGTTGTCCGGCCTCGATCCCCATTCCGCCTATCTCGACAACGATGCCTTCAAGGATCTGCAGGTAGGTACCCAGGGCGAATTCGGCGGGTTGGGCATCGAAGTCAGCATGGAAGACGGTTTCGTCAAGGTGGTGTCGCCCATCGAGGATACCCCGGCATTCCAGGCCGGCCTGAAAAGCGGCGACCTGATCGTCAAGCTCGACGAAACGCCGGTCAAGGGGCTGACCCTCAACGAAGCGGTGAAACGGATGCGCGGCAAGCCCGGCACCAAGATCGCCCTCACCGTGGTGCGCAAGGGCGAAGGCAAACCGCTGATCTTCACCCTGAGCCGCGCCGTCATCAAGATTCAGAGCGTCAAGTCCAAGCTCGCCGAAGACGGCTACGGTTACGTGCGCATCACCCAGTTCCAGGAACACACCGGCGAAAACCTCGCCAAGGCTCTGGATGGCTTGTACAAACAGAACAAGGAACCGCTCAAGGGACTGATCGTCGACCTGCGCAACGATCCGGGCGGCCTGCTCAACGGCGCGGTGGGCGTGGCTGCCGCCTTCCTGCCCAAGGATGCGCTGGTGACCTACACCGACGGGCGTACCGAAGACGCCAAGATGCGCCTTACCGCCAGCCGCGAGAATTACCTCCACGGCCTGGGCAAGGAAGATTTCCTGAAAGGCCTGCCTGCCGGCGTGAAAACCGTGCCGATGGTGGTGCTGGTCAACGGCGGTTCGGCTTCCGCGTCGGAAATCGTCGCCGGCGCCATGCAGGACCACAAGCGCGCCATCATCATGGGCACCCAGACTTTCGGCAAGGGCTCGGTGCAAACCGTCCTGCCGCTGGGCAACAATACCGCCATCAAGCTCACCACGGCGCGCTACTTCACTCCGAGCGGGCGTTCCATCCAGGCCAAGGGCATCACTCCCGACATCGTGGTGGACGACGCCACCGTGAGCGGCGTGGAGCAGGGGATGCACCTGCGCGAAGCCGACCTGGAGCGCCATCTCACCAATGGCAACAAGGACGACGAAGTGAAGTCGGAACCCGCTTCGATCAAGCTGCCGGCCCCCGCTAAATCCGCGCCCAAGGGCAAGGACGGCAAGCCGGGCGCAAGCAAGGACGACAAGGTTCCCGGCGAACTGATCTCGAAGAACGACTACCAGTTCAACCAGGCAATCAACCTGCTCAAGGGTTTGCAAATCCTGCAAAACCGCTGATGTGTGCGGGGTGCGCCACGCGCACCCTGATGCGGAGAACCGGTGAAAATGAACGACGCCCAGCTTCTCCGCTATAGCCGCCACATCCTCCTCCCCCAGATCGGCATCGAAGGCCAGGAAAAACTCCTCGCCGCCAAAGCCCTCATCGTCGGAGCCGGCGGCCTGGGTTCCCCGGTCGCCCTGTACCTCGCCTCAGCGGGCGTCGGCAAACTGGTCATCTGCGACGGCGACACGGTCGATCTCACCAACCTGCAACGCCAGATCGTCCATGCCACCGCGCGGGTCGGCATGAACAAGGCCGCTTCCGCCGAGCAGACGCTGGCCGGCATCAATCCCGAAGTGGCAGTGACCGCCATCGAAAAACGCCTCGACGAAGACGAACTGGCGCGGCTCGCCGCCGACGTCGACATCGTTCTCGACGCCAGCGACAATTTCGCCACCCG
>JAGXQV010000057.1 GCA_018336195.1 Sulfuricella sp.
GGTTATGGCGTAGCGTCAAATACGAAGAGGTCTACCTGCACGCTTATGACAGCGTCAGCGCAGCAAAGAACGGATTGGGGAAATACTTCGCGCGCTACAATCAGCACAGACCGCACTCATCACTTGACGACAAAACGCCGGATGAGTTCTACTTCGACAACCTGCCTGAACTGCAAAAAGCAGCGTAGGCAATAAACCGCAAGGCTACACTTAAAAAACAGAAAATTCTGTCCAGCTATACGGCGCCACCTCTTATCCCGATCTACCTGACGAACTCAAAGCCGCTGCGGGAGAGCTGACTGCCGTTCTCTGGGGTAAAGCTCAAACCTTGGCACAAGACACCTTTGCGGCTGCTCGTGCAGAGGCGCAAATCTGTATGGCAGAAGGCAAGGCTGAACGAGAACTCGCAAACGCGGAACGAGACAAGGCATTACAAGACCTGGTTTCAATTAAGGATGCGTTGCGTCAAGCCAATGATCAATGCCACTCCTTGGAGCAACAACTTGCCGCTGAAGGAGCGACTCGGTTGGCTATCGAATCACAACTTCAGCAATCCGCACGGGAAATCTCCCGTCTTCATGCGGGTATGGATGACGCTCGTCGGGAGTTTGCAGATGAGCTTGAGAAGCTCCGTGAGATTTCCCGATTAGCAGAAGAACGTGTGAAGGCATCGGAAATGCGCGCTTTATTGGAAATAGACCGCGAACGAACGCTATCGAAAAATATCATGAAGGACCTTGAGAGGGTTCTATCCGAGGCCAGTCAATCTGCTGAACGACATCGAAGTGAGATAGCTGCTCTGCAATGCGAGCTAGGAAACCTCCATCAAGAAACGGGGGTTCTCAAAGGGAATCTCCAATCCATCACCGCATCCAGAAATAGTTTATCGACAGACCTTGATTCGATACGGAAGCAACTTACCGAGGTCACCAGCCGGGCGTCAGTGCATCAGCTGGACGCCACAAACTGGAGGCAGAAGTTTAATGAGGCACAAACCGCCATCGCTGACCTGCAAGCAAAAAAAACAAAACGCCAACGAAAGTCCGTGGTTGATAGCAGTGCTTAAGTATATTTAAATACAACGTACTGTGAAAACCGTCTAATGTTTATTAGGAAGTAGAGAGGTAGATTTTAATAAATATCGTGCTGGTTGTGATTTCACAAAATCACTTCTGGTTCGCCGAAGTAAATTTCGTAAATATCGTGATGAAGGGGCAATTATGAAATTTACTTCCGAAAATTTATAAAAATTACTTCGGCGGACTGTTTTTTAAGTTTCGGTAAAATTGGCGTCTGAAACTTCGCATAATGTATATTATGTAAAATGATTATGACAACGGCTGGGCGTTCCGCCAAACACGTCTGCTGCCGATTCCTGCAACTGCTGCTTCCATTCGGAAATCTGGTTCGGATGAACGTCAAACTGCTCAGCCAATTCTGCCAGCGTCTTGTCGCCTTTGATCGCCGCTAGGGCCACCTTGGCCTTGAATCCCGGTGCGTGATTCCTTCTCGTCCTTTTCATGGGCTTGCTCCTAATGCGCCATGGTCTCCACGGCTTGGGTTGAGCAAGACTATCACTTAACGACCTGTCCGAATTCCCGGCGCCACCTCTCCCTTCAGCGTCACGGAACCACCTTCATTAATTTGAAGAAATTACGCGAAGTTTCTTCTTTTATCTCTTCTAATGAAAGTTTTTTTATCTCTGCGATCTTCTCTGCGACGTGTGTGACATAGGCAGGCTGATTGGTTTTTCCGCGGTAAGGAACGGGTGCCAGGTAAGGTGCGTCGGTTTCCACCAGAATGCGATTCAATGGGGTCATGCGCGCGACTTCCTTGACCTGCTCGGCACTTTTGAAGGTGACGATCCCTGAGAAGGAAATATGAAAATTCATGTCTAGTGCCCTTTGAGCAGCTTGAGCGTTTTCGGTGAAGCAATGCATGATGCCACCGACCTCGTAGGCGCGCTCTTCCGCCATGATGCGTAGCGTGTCGTCGGCGGATTCCCGAGTGTGAACCACGAGCGGCTTACCAATTTTCCGGGCTGCACGGATATGTGTACGGAAGCGCTGACGTTGCCACTCCAGATCACCTTTTAAACGATAGTAATCAAGACCCGTTTCTCCGATCGCTAGCACCTTGGGATGCGCAGCCAGCTCTGCGAGTTCATCGACCGTGGGTTCGTGGACATTCTCGTAATCCGGATGAACGCCAACCGTGGCATAGAGGTTGGAATAGGCTTCTGCCAAGGCCAGTACAGCAGGAAAGTTTTCAATATCGACGCCGATGCACAAGGCATGAGTAACGCCATGCTCCTTCATGTTCTCCAAAATGGCGGGAAGGTTATCGAATAGTCCTGGGAAATCAAGGTGACAATGGGAATCGACTAGCATGACTTTCTTACATGGTATGGGTTGGACGAGCAGACTTCATGGTGCCGCCGAGCAAGGCTTCGATTTTGTTGCGCACCGTAATGCCGTTTTCGTTTTCGCTGAACTGAACGCCGATACCCTGGGTTTTATTGTTTTGTGAGCCTGAGGGGGTTACCCAAACGACATGTCCGTCGACATGCAACTTGGCTGGTTCATCGAGCAAGGTCAGGAGCATCAGAACTTCATCACCGACACGATACGGCTTGGGAGTGGGAATGAATATCCCTCCCCCCTTCAAAAAAGGCATATAGGCCGCATAAAGTGCCGACCGTTCCTTGATAGTGAGCGACAGGACGCCGGTTCGTAAGGTCGTATTGGGATTTTCAGCCATGATGGGGTCTGCGCTTCATTGTCTGCCAATAGGATAACAACAATTGCTCCAGAACCAAGCGCATATTCAGGGGGTGATTGACTGCGCGCCGGGCTTTGGTCAGTTCGTGCTGATATTCAAGGAGTTTGGATACTTCAGGAATGTTTGCAAGCTGGCTGATCTTATCAAAGAAATCCGGGTGATAGCGCACCGCTCCAGCCATTCTGGCACTTTCCAGGTCGTAAACCCAGGTTTGCAGCCAATTCAATATCCACGCCAGTTCGGTTTTTTCCTTCTCTACTCTTTCGGCGAGCGCCAAGGGATCATTGCGCTGGGTGTCAGCGATTTGATCGAGGAAAGCCAATCGTTTCTCCCTGTACTCCGGCTCGTTCAACTCCAACGCCAGCAATGGGGCAAACCCCGCTTGTGCCAGACAAATCTCGGGTTCCGACACCCCCTGCTCTTTCAACCACTGTATCGCCTGTTCGCGAGTGGGCATGGGCATGGCGATTTTGAGGCAACGACTACGCACGGTGGGAGGAAGCTTTTGCGGCTGGTGGGAAACCAGGATGAACAGGGTGCGCGGCGGCGGTTCCTCAAGGGTTTTAAGCAATGCGTTGGCGGCGTTGACGTTCATCGTTTCGGCCGGCCGCACCACGACCACACGCATTCCACCCCGTCCGGCACTAAGCGAGACGGAGGAAATCAGTTCGCGCACCTGCAGGATGGTAATGTGTTTCTGCTTTTTTTCTTTTTCCTTCTCATCCCCGGCTGGTTCTGCGGTTGCCGCCTCGGCGTCATCCGTTTCCGGCTGAACCAGATGGAAGTCCGGATGGGTCCCGCTGTTCATCCAGCCACACGCCAGACATTTGCCGCAGGCTTTACCCTCGAAGGAGGGGGACTCGCACAACAGGGCGTTGGCCAGGAGTTTCGCGAATGCGGCTTTTCCTGTTCCCCTCTGCCCATGCAATAGCAGCGCATGGGGGAGTTTTTCACGCCGCCCCGCGATATCGTTCCAGAGCGTCTCATGCCACGGAAGAATCATTGTTAATTCAGTTTATTGGAAATAAGTGTTGAAGCGAATTCTGGATTTCATCCAGGCGCTTGGTGGAGTCGACAATGCGGAACCTCCCCGGAAAGCGTTCAGCGCGTTGCAGATACTGATCACGCACACGCTGAAAAAAATCGGATTGCTCCTGCTCGAAACGATCCAGCGTGGCATTGTTGGAAAGACGCTGCCTGCTCACTTCAACCGGAACGTCGAATAGCAGCGTCAAATCCGGCTGTAAACTGCCCTGTACCCATTCTTCGAGCGCTTCCAGCTTTTCTACCGCAAGCCCCCTCCCCCCGCCTTGGTAGGCAAAGCTCGCATCGGTGAATCGGTCGGAAATCACCCAAACGTCTTGTGCCAGGGCGGGCAGGATGACCTTGTCGAGATGCTCGCGGCGCGCGGCAAACATCAACAAGGCCTCGGTTTCCAGGTGCATGGGGTGATTCAGCAACATTTCCCGCAGTTTCTCGCCTAGCGGGGTTCCGCCCGGCTCGCGCGTTACCAGAACTTGATGGCCGGCTTGCTCCAACCGTTTGGCCAACCAGTCGAGATGGGTACTTTTTCCGGCGCCGTCTATGCCTTCCAGGGTGATGAATTTGCCAGTCATTATCGATTCAATTGATAGCGGGCCACGGCCCGGTTGTGTTCCGCCAGAGATGCCGAGAACTGGTGCGTCCCGTTTCCTTTGGCAACGAAATACAGTGCCGCCGATTTGGCCGGATGCAGGGCCGCCTGGACCGACTCCCCGCCCGGCATGGCAATCGGCGTGGGCGGCAAGCCGCCGCGCGTATAGGTATTATAAGGCGTATCGCCGAGCAAATCGCGCTTGCGGATATTGCCGTCGTAGCTCTCGCCGAGTCCATAGATCACGGTCGGATCGGTTTGCAGCCTCATGCCGATGCGTAGACGGTTGATGAAAACTGAAGCGATCATCGGGCGCTCGCTGGCTTGCCCCGTCTCCTTCTCGATGATCGACGCCATGATGAGCGCCTCGTAAGGGCTGCGGTACGGTAAATCGGTGGCGCGGGCTTGCCAGGCATCGTCCAGGCGCGCCTGCATGATCCGGTAGGCACGCTTGAGTATCGAAATGTCACTCATCCCGCTGCCGAAGTTATAGGTGTCGGGGAAAAACAGCCCTTCAGGATAGGTCTCGTGGGCCTCGATACGGCTCAGTAGCTCCGCATCGCTTAACTTGGCTGCATCGTGGCGTACTGCCGGATTGTCATCCAACGCCTTGCGCATTTGCCGGAAAGTCCAGCCCTCGATGAACGTCACCTGGCTTTGTGTCACATCGCCCCGGGTAATTATCAGGAACAGGCGGTACGGCGTGACGTCATTCTCCACCAGATAATTGCCGGCTTTGATTTCATTTGCCTTTCCAAACAGGCGCACCAGGAAAACAAAACTCCACGGCTCAATGACCAATTTTTCGTCGGCGAACTGGCGTGCGATGGTGCGCAGACTACTGCCGTGCCGGATGGTGAATTCATAGGGCTTTTGCTCCAGCGTGACAGGCGTGGTGGCGAAATATCCCATCCACGCCGCCAGTGTCAGCGCAACCAGAAATGCCAGGGTGAGGAGGAGCTTAATCAGTTTAATCATGAAATTCCGCGAAAAAATTGTGTATCTGCGGGACTAACCCAGTATTTTTCCAGCGCAGGTCTTCCAACTCGCGAACCGGCCAGATACCGATCAGGCTATTGCACACTATGCATTCGTCGGCCTTCCGCAATTCGTCGAAATGGATATCGCGAATCTCCGTCTCCACCCGGGCTTGTTTGGCCCACTCCAGAATACGTTCGCGGGTCACGCCGGCGACCCCGCAACGCCGCAAATCAGGAGTAACCAGGACACCGTCCTTGACCATGAACAGGTTGCTCGCCACCCCTTCAATCACGTTGCCGGAGTGGTCGAGCAGCAAACCCTCGGCTATCGCGGGATCACCCCATTCGGAACGCGCCAAAACGTTTTCCAGGCGGTTGAGATGCTTGATGCCGGCCAGCGCAGGCTGTTCCGCCAGCCTGATCTCGCACAAGCGGACCTTGATGCCAATCCGCCAATTGTCTTCGGGGTAGTGGGGGAAATCGGCACGCATCACGATTCGGGTTGGCTGGTTCTGCTTGGGAAAAGCATAACCTCGGTTGCCCTGCCCGCGCGTCACGACGATTTTTACCACGCATTTTCTCTGCCCGTAGCTCACCTGCTCACACTCCTGTCGCAAGAGCAATTCGCTGGGGCACGGCAAGTCCAGGCGTAAACAATCCTCGTAGAGCTTGGCGTATTGTCTTTCCCAATACTGGAGTTCGCCTTCTCGTGCCGTCAAAGTCCGGAAAATCCCGTCACCATAGGCCAGCCCCCGGTCGCGAACCGAGATGCGTTCTTCCTCCTGGCCGTTTACGAGAATCATGATTGCAGTGCCTTCAATAACCCCTTGGCCTTGGCGCGGGTCTCATTGAGTTCGCGCTGCGGGTCGGAATCGGCCACGATCCCCGCCCCGGCCTTGAAGCTCAAGCGACTACCATTGAGCATAAAGGTGCGGATAAGGATATTCATGTCCATATCGCCGTCGCGGTTGAGATAGCCCATGCTGCCGGTATAGGCAAGGCGCGGCGAGGTTTCCAGTTCGCCGATGATCTGCATGGTGCGCACCTTGGGGCAACCGGTAATGGTACCGCCGGGAAACAGCGCCCCTAATACCTGCCCCGGCGTGACATCGGGGCGCAGCCTGCCGCTCACGGTAGATTCGATATGGTGAACATGAGCGTAGCTCTCGACCGCCATCAACTCATCCACGGCGACGCTGCCGGCCTGGCAGATGCGCCCCAGATCGTTTCTTTCCAGGTCGATCAGCATGATGTGTTCGGCGCGCTCCTTGGGGCTATCCATCAGGGCAGCACGCAGGCGTGCGTCCTCTTCCGGTTGCGGTGAGCGTGGATGAGTACCGGCAATGGGACGAGTTTCGGCTTTTCCATCGCACACTTGTACGAGTCTTTCCGGCGACGAACTGATGATCTGCTGTTCCCCGAAATCGGCAATGCCGGCAAATGGCGCGGGGTTACTGCGCCGCAGGCAGCCATACAGATCCGCCGCCGAACCGGAAACCAGTTCACCTTGCCAACGCCGCGCCAGATTCACTTGAAATACGTCACCTTCGCGAATGTACTGCTTGATACGGGAAACGCCACTCAGAAAATCGCTGGAATCTTCTTCCTGCAAATCCCTCACCCGAACCGCAACATCCGGCACGGGAAGCATGGTCCGCAGGTCTTCCTGCATGGTGTCCAGGCACTCGATAAATTCGTCTTCGGCAAATAGCCATGCCTGCCCTGCTCCCCTGTCCACGAGTATTGCCGCCGGTATCCGGGCAAGGACACCGAGAGGAAAATCCCCACCATTGTCGCAACGCGGAGCTACACTTGGCTCCACTTCATGCAGCAATTCATAACCGGCGTATACGAACCAGCCGCCTCTAAAAGGTAGATGGCTAGCATCGACGGGGCGAGGGCTGGCTACAGCGCGCCATTTTTCGTCCAGTTCGACAAAGAATGGCTGGGGAGCACTCACGGAATGAACGTGAGTTTCCTGGGGAAAGGCAAACAGGATGTCCCATCCTTTCTCCCCCAATGTTTGCAAGAAAAAAGGATAACGCCGCGAGTTCGCGGCGTGTAGGGCAAGGAGGTCAGGAGTTCCTGAAAACGCGACAACGGGCACGGTCAGACACCGTTTTCGCTGTCAGGTCAGATTCTGCGGAATACAAGCGTACCGTTGGTGCCGCCGAAACCGAAAGAATTCGAAAGCGCCACGTCGATCTTCATCTCACGAGCGGTGTTGGCGACGTAATCCAGGTCGCATTCCGGATCCTGCTCGAAGATGTTGATGGTCGGCGGCGATACCTGATGATGGATGCTCAACGCCGAGAATACCGCCTCGACGCCGCCAGCGGCACCCAGTAGATGCCCGGTCATCGACTTGGTGGAATTCACCACCAGTTTCCCAGCGTGGTCACCGAAGCACAACTTGACCGCTTTGGTTTCCGCCAGATCGCCGAGCGGCGTGGAAGTGCCATGTGCATTGACGTAATCGACCTGATCGGCATTGATTCCGGCGACCCGGAGCGCATTGTGCATGCAGCGTGCCGCACCGGAGCCGTCTTCGCAAGGCGCCGTCATATGATTGGCGTCGGCACTCATGCCGAATCCCGGTACTTCGCAGTAAATTTTCGCGCCGCGCGCCTTGGCGTGTTCGTATTCTTCCAGCACCAGGATTCCAGCGCCTTCGCCCATCACGAAACCGTCACGCCCCTTGTCCCAAGGACGGCTGGCCGTCGCCGGGTCGTCATTGCGAGTGGATAAGGCGCGTGCCGAGGAAAACCCGCCCACGGCCAATGGTGTAATGGTCGATTCTGCCCCACCGGCAATCATGATGTCGGCGTCGCCGTATTCGATCATGCGTGCAGAGTCACCGATGCAATGGGTTGCCGTGGAGCAGGCGGTAACCATCGCCAAATTGGGGCCCTTGAAACCGTACATGATTGAAATATTGCCGGCCACCATGTTGATGATGGTGCCGGGAACGAAAAAGGGAGAAATCTTGCGTGCTCCCCCTTCCATGTAGGTCGTGTGGGTATCTTCAATCATGGGCAAACCGCCCATGCCTGAACCGATGTTGACACCGATACGCTCGGCGTTCTGCTCGGTAACCACGATCCCCGCGTCTTTGATCGCTTCCATCGCGGCGACCATGCCGTAATGGATGAAAAAATCCATACGGCGTGCTTCCTTGGCGGAAAGAAACTGCGTGACGTCGAAATCCTTCACTTCACCTGCAACTTGCGAGGCGAAAGTGGAAGCATCGAAGCGGGTAATCCGGGTAATCCCGGATTTTCCGGCAAGTATGTTTTCCCAAGCTTGGGAAACGGTGTTTCCGACCGGGGACAAAATGCCCAGGCCAGTGACAACGACTCTGCGTTTAGACACGAAATCTCCGAACGGCGGGGAAATGATAAGGGATGAAAGGGATTACTTGTGTGCGTTGACGTAATCAACGGCTTGCTTGACGGTAGTAATCTTCTCGGCTTCCTCGTCGGGAATTTCACATTCGAATTCTTCTTCCAGCGCCATAACAAGTTCCACCGTATCAAGAGAATCGGCACCGAGGTCGTCGACGAAAGACGAATCGCTCTTGACTTCTGCTTCGTTGACTCCCAATTGTTCTGCAACGATCTTCATAACACGTTGTTCGATATTTTCCATTTTAGGTTACCCTTCCAAGTGACGTAGAAAAAGCTTCGGCATTCTACCAAAAATCGCCTAGGCTACCAACCAAGAAAATTTTCTTGTTAAAACAAAATATTAAGCCAAATACATGCCGCCATTGACGTGCAATGTAGTGCCGGTGACGTACCCCGCCTCTGGTGAAGCCAGGAATACCACGGCAGAGGCAATGTCTTCCACCGAGCCCAAGCGACCCAACGGAATGTGATCGAGTAGTGCTTTGCGCTGTTCTTCGCCAAGCGCGCGCGTCATGTCGGTGTCGATAAAGCCGGGAGCCACACAATTGACGGTGATATTGCGGGAGCCGACTTCACGCGCCAGGGATTTCGAAAAGCCGATAATACCGGCCTTGGCGGCCGCATAATTGGTTTGCCCGGCATTACCCATCACCCCGACCACCGAGGCAATGTTGATAATGCGGCCCTGGCGGGCTTTCATCATGCCGCGCAATACCGCACGGCTCATACGGAATACCGACTTGAGGTTGGTCTCCATAATGTCGTCCCATTCCTCGTCCTTCATGCGCATCAGCAGGTTGTCGCGGGTAATTCCGGCATTGTTGACCAGAATGGCGATTTCTCCGAATTGGCCTTGGATGGCTTTCAGACCTGTTTCAACCTGCGCCGGATCGTTGACGTTCATCGCCAAGCCCATCCCTTTGATTCCGGCTTCAGTCAGGTAGGCGCCGATGGCGTCCGCGCCGGATTGGCTGGTCGCCGTACCGATGACCGTTGCGCCTTGTTTTCCCAAGCCCAAAGCAATGGCTTGGCCTATCCCGCGACTGGCCCCGGTAATCAAAGCAACTTGACCTTGCAGCATAGCAGTCTCCGAAAATTATTTTAAAGCAGTATAGTTAAGAGCGTTTTCCAATTCAGGACTTCAGGGCAGAAAACGCCTGTTCCAGGGCAACAGCATCGGTTAATGCCAGGCTTTGCAAATTGCCGTCGATGCGCTTGTTCAAGCCGGCAAGTACCTTGCCAGGCCCACACTCGACGATATGGTTCGCGCCCATTTCGGACAACTGACGCACGGTCTCAACCCAACGAACAGGGCTGAAAAGCTGCCGTACCAAGGCGTCCTTGATGGATGCGCCATCCTGATAGCCTTTTACGTCTGCGTTGTGCAGCACCGTCATTGCCGGCGCCTTGACTTCGATATTTTGCAAATAGGCAGCCAGCTTGTCCGCCGCCGGGCGCATCAGGGCGCAGTGGGACGGGACACTGACCGGCAACGGCAAGGCGCGCTTCGCACCTTTCGCCTTGGCGATGACCATGCCGCGCTCGACAGCCTGCTTGTTGCCGGCGATCACCACTTGGCCGGGGGAATTGAAATTCACCGCTTCGACCACCTCACCCTGCGCTGCCTCCGCGCAGGTCGCCCGCACATCCTCGTCGTCAAGACCCAGAATAGCAGCCATGCCCCCCACCCCTTCGGCAACCGCATCCTGCATCGCCAGAGCGCGGAAGCGCACCAAGGGGAGCGCGTCGGCGAAGGAAATTGCACCTGCGGCGACCAATGCGCTGTATTCGCCCAAGCTATGCCCCGCGACAAAAGCCGGCTGAGTGCCGCCCAAGGCATTCCAGGCACGATAGACGGCCACACCGGCTGCCAGCATTATGGGCTGGGTATTGGCGGTTTGATTGATTTCTTCGGCAGTGCCAGAGGACGCCATTTGCCACAAATCCTGTTTGAGGATGTCCGATGCCTCGACAAAGGTTTCGCGCACCACCGGATGTGCGTTGAAGCCTTGCATCATGCCAACTGATTGAGAACCCTGCCCAGGGAAAACGAATGCGAAAGTCATTGAGATCAACTCCAGAATTACTGCCAGCGCACCAACACCGAACCCCAGGTGAAACCGCCACCGATACCTTCCATTAAGACGGTTTCGCCTGCCTTGATGCGTCCATCGCGGACTGCCACATCAAGAGCGAGGGGAATCGAAGCAGCCGAGGTATTGCCGTGTTTATCCACGGTCAACACGACGTTGTCCATGCTCATGCCGAGTTTTTTTGCGGTCGCCTGGATGATGCGGGTGTTCGCCTGATGCGGAACCAGCCAGTTTACATCACTTTTTTTCAGTCCACTTTTTTCAAGCGTTTCTTCAACAACATTATCCAACACCTTGACGGCAAACTTAAATACCGCCCCACCATCCATCTCCACAAAAGGATTTCCCTGGATCTTTCCGCCGCGCAGACTAGCCGGTGCGGTCAGCATCCCACGGTAACTTCCGTCGGCGTGAAGATGGGTGGAAATAATGCCGGGCGTACTGTCCGCCTTCACCACGACCGCGCCGGCACCGTCGCCAAATAACACGCAAGTGGTGCGATCCGTCCAGTCCAGCAGACGTGAAAACGTTTCAGCCCCCACCACCAAGGCACATTTGCAGGTGCCGCTACGAATAAACTGGTCGGCAACCGCCAAGGCATAGACGAAACCGCCGCAGACCGCTTGCAGATCGAAAGCCGCACCGCCGCTCTTGATGCCGAGTTTGTCCTGCAAAATACAGGCCGTGCTGGGGAAGGTCATGTCTGGCGTGGTCGTGGCGACAATAATCAGATCGATATCCTGAGCGTCCACCCCGGCCATTTCAATGGCGCGACAACTTGCCTGGAACGCCAGGTCGCTGGTCGATTGATTTTCGGCAGCAATATGTCGTTCTCGGATGCCGGTGCGCGAAGCGATCCAATCATCTGAGGTTTCGACGATTTTTTCCAGATCTGAATTGGTTAGGACTTTTTCAGGCAGATATCCGCCGGTGCCGACGATGCGCGAGTAAATCATGCTGCCCCTTCACCATATAGAAGTGAAACCTGTTCGTTAATGCGCCGCAATACGCCGTTGCGCGCCTCCTGCACCGCCCGATCAATGGCAAAGCCAAAACTGAAAACATCCGCCGAGCCGTGGCTTTTCACCACTACGCCTTTCAGCCCCAACAGGCTTGCACCGTTGTAGCGGCGATGATCGACGCGTTTTTTGAAGGCGTTCAAAACCGGATAGGCAATAATTGCGGATAGCTTGGTCAGCCAGTTACGCTTGAATTCCTGCTTGAGGAAGGTTCCCAGCATCTGGGCCAGCCCCTCGGAAGCCTTGAGCGCCACATTGCCGACGAAGCCGTCGCAAACTACGACATCCACGGTGCCTTTGTAGATATCGTCGCCTTCGACGTTACCGTAGAAATTCAAATGGCTGTTTCGCAGCAAACCCGCAGCCTGTTTGACCACCTCGTTGCCCTTGATGTCTTCCTCGCCAATATTCAGCAAGCCGACACTGGGTTTTTCCTTGTGTTCAACCGCCGAAACCAGCATTGCTCCCATGATGCCGAACTGCAACAAGTGATTGGCAGTGCAATCCACGTTGGCGCCCAGATCAAGGACGTGGGTATGGCCATGTAGCGTGGGCAACATGGATGCTATCGCCGGACGTTCGATCCCTGGCAGCATTTTCAGGACAAAACGGGAAATCGCCATGAGCGCCCCGGTATTGCCTGCACTGACGCAAGCATGAGCCTCGCCGCTTTTCACCAGGCTGACGGCAATGCGCATCGACGAATCTTTTTTATTGCGCATGGCCAAGGCGGGCGGATCGTCCATCGTCACCACCTCGCTGGCGTGATGAATGCGCAAACGCGGCCCAATGTTTCCGTTGTGCGCGCGCAACTCCGCCTCAACCACTTCCGAGAGGCCAACCAGAACGATATTTACTTCGGGATCCCGCTGCAAATAAGCAAGTGCAGCGGGAACGGTGACATGCGGACCATGGTCGCCACCCATGGCGTCGATTGCAACAGTAATATCCATTACCCGGCCAGCAGGCTATTGTCCGGGCAAGCCAAACCTTTACTCACCCTTGGCGCGGGTGACTTTTTTACCGCGGTAGAAACCGCTCGGGCTGACGTGATGACGCAAATGCACTTCGCCGGTCGTCGGTTCGACGGCCAGGGGGGGATTGGTCAGAAAATCGTGGGCGCGGTGCATGCCACGCTTGGACGGGGACTTCTTGTTCTGTTGAACTGCCATGATTCACTCCTGATAAAAATTATCTACTCAAACATTCTTCTTCAACGAAGCCAACACCTTGAAGGGGTTGACCTCATCCAATTCGGGGGCTACCCGACAATCCTTCTCGCGGCAGACTTCCGGAGGATGCATAGGGGCGATGGGCAAGCATAGCAACACCTCATCCTCGACCAAAGCCATTACATCCATCGCCGAATCGGCCGAAATCAAATCCACCGAATCATCTTCCTCTTCTACAGGAATGAAAGATTCACCGTCCTTGACCAACTCCAACCGCACCGAGACATCAACGGGAAACACCAGTTCGTCAAGGCATCGTTGACATTCCAGCGCAAGCTCTCCGCTCACATTGAGTGCCAAACGCGGCCTATCCAAAACACTTATTTCACCGGAGAGACGATAACGAAGCAACCCATTGTCGGACAGCAGCAAATCTCGTAATCTCGGCAGGTCCGCAACAGCTATCTCACCCACCAGGTGTTGGCCGTGACGAGCAAACTCAAGACTATCTATAACAAGCTGTTCAGACATAAGCCGAGCATGATACAATTTTCCGGTTTCCTTGTCAAAACAACGTTCGACGAACGACACCCAGAATTCTCTGTAAGAAATATAGTGCGTTTTTTTTGACACTGTATTACGATATCGCATCATCTTATGTCTTATATAAGATGACAGATTTCCGAGGCGCCTCTCGATTTTCTTTTTTTAAAGAAGCGCTACCCGCTCTATCAATTGACAGTTACGGAATTACCGCGTGATCAAGAAAATTCTTATCGCTAACCGCGGCGAAATCGCGGTACGCATCGTGCGCGCCTGCTCCGAGATGGGCATCAAGTCGGTAGCTATCTATTCCGATGCGGATCGCCACGCACTGCACGTCAAAAAAGCCGATGAAGCCTATAACATTGGCACCGATCCAGTAATCGGTTATCTGAACGCCCACAATATCGTCAATCTGGCAGTAGCTTCGGGTTGCGATGCCTTGCATCCGGGCTATGGTTTCCTCTCGGAAAACCCGGTGTTGGCGGAAATATGCGCAAAGCGCGGCATCAAGTTCATTGGCCCCTCCCCTGAGGTTATCCATCGCATGGGCGACAAGATCCAGGCGCGTCAAGCCATGATTGACGCTGGGGTGCCGGTAGTGCCGGGCAGCGATGGCAACCTCGACAACGTCGGGCAAGCCTGCGAATTGGCAGCGAAAATTGGTTATCCGGTCATGCTGAAAGCCACCAATGGTGGCGGTGGGCGAGGCATCCGGCGCTGCAACAACGAAGACGAATTGACCAAGAATTTCGATCGGGTTGTTTCCGAAGCCACCAAGGCGTTCGGCAAGCCGGAGGTATTCATGGAAAAATGTGTCGTCAATCCCAAGCACATCGAGGTGCAGGTGATTGGGGATAGTTTCGGCAATGTCGTCCATCTGTTCGAGCGCGATTGCTCGATCCAGCGGCGCAATCAAAAACTCATTGAAATCGCCCCCTCGCCCCAATTGACTGGTGCCCAGCGCGACTATATCGGCAAAATTGCGGTGCAGGCAGCGCGCACCGTGGGTTACGAAAATGCCGGAACGGTGGAATTCCTTCTCGATACCGACAACCAGTTCTACTTCATGGAGATGAATACCCGTCTTCAGGTAGAACACACGATTACCGAAACCATCACCGGTATCGATATCGTTCAGGAACAGATACGTGTAGCCAGCGGACTTCCCTTGCAATACAAGCAGGAAGATATTCATTACCGGGGGTTCGCGATGGAATTCCGCATTAATGCGGAAGACCCGAAAAACGATTTCCTCCCGAGTTTCGGGCGGATTACCCGTTACTACGCGCCGGGTGGCCCCGGTGTGCGGACCGATGCGGCGATGTACACAGGCTATGTCATCCCCCCTTACTACGACTCGATGTGCGCAAAGCTCACGGTGTGGAATCTCACCTGGGAAAGCGTGGTGGAACGCGGTCGGCGCGCCTTGAGCGACATGGTAGTGTACGGCGTCAAGACGACCATCCCCTATTATCAAGAAATCCTGCAACACCCCGAATTCCGGAGTGGCCATTTCAACACCAGCTTCGTCGAAAGCCACCCGGAACTCATCAACTACACGGTCAGCCGACCCAAAGACCTGCTGGCGGCGGCCATTTCAGCAGCAATCGCGGCTCATACGGGCTTGTAATAAGAGGAATACAGCATGGCAAAAGTACACATCAGCGAGTTGGTTTTACGTGACGGACACCAGTCCCTGATCGCAACCCGTATGCGCACCGAGGATATGCTACCGATCTGCGCCAAGCTCGACAGCGCCGGGTTCTGGTCGCTGGAAGCCTGGGGGGGCGCGACATTCGACTCCTGCGTGCGCTTCCTGCGCGAAGATCCCTGGGAACGTCTGCGCAAACTCCGCAAGGCCTTGCCCAACACCCGTATCCAGATGTTGCTACGCGGGCAAAACTTGCTCGGTTACCGCCACTATTCGGACGACGTGGTTCGTGCCTTCGTCCAGAAATCCGCGGATAACGGCATTGATGTGTTCCGCATTTTCGACGCCATGAATGACCTGCGCAATCTCCAAGTTTCCATTGCCGCAGTGAAGGCAAGCGGAAAACTGGCCGAAGGGGCGATTTGCTACACCACCAGCCCGGTACACGACATTCCCCATTTCGTCGGCCTCGCCAAAGAACTCGAAACGATGGGATGCGACACCCTGGCAATCAAGGATATGGCTGGGCTGCTCACCCCATATACCACAGGGGAACTGGTCAAGGCGCTGAAATCCGCCATCAACATCCCAATTCACTTGCACAGCCACGCCACCAGTGGATTGTCGGCAATGTGTTTCCTCAAGGCGGTGGAAGCCGGCGCGAGCATACTCGACACCAGCAATTCCTCGTTCGGCGAAGGTGCCAGCCATTCTTCCACGGAAAGCATCGTTGCAGCACTGGCCGGCACCGAATTCGATACGGGTATTTCGCTGGACCTCCTGCAGGAAATCACCGCTTATTTCCGCGAAGTTCGCAAGAAATACTGGCAGTTCGAAAGCGCCTTCACCGGCGTGGATACCCGCGTACTGGTCAACCAGGTTCCCGGCGGGATGATTTCCAACCTGTCGAACCAGTTGAAAGACCAGGGTGCCCTGGATCGGATGGATGAAGTCCTGGCGGAAATCCCCCGGGTCCGCGAAGATCTGGGTTTCCCTCCTCTGGTTACGCCGACTTCGCAGATCGTCGGCACCCAGGCCGTACTCAACGTCCTCACCGGGGAACGTTACAAGTCGGTCACCAACGAGGTGAAGAACTACCTGCAAGGCCGTTACGGCAAGGCTCCCGGCAAGGTCAACGGCGAAGTGCGCAACATCGCCATCGGCAACGCCGAGGTTATCACCTGTCGTCCGGCCGACCAGCTTCAGGACGAAATGGACAAGATCCGCACAGAAATCGAGACCCTCGCCAAGAGCGACGAAGACATCCTCACCTACGCCATGTTCCCTGAACTGGCACGCACCTTCCTCCAGGAACGCGCCGCAGACTCGCTCAAGCCGGAACAATTGCTCCCCCCGGGAACCAACCTGTCGTGCGGTCCTTTCATGGCCCCCAACGAGTTCAACGTCACGTTGCACGGCGAGACCTATAACATCCACATTACCGGCTCCGGGCGCCCCGGCGAAGAACAGCGCCCGTTCTACGTGTCGGTGGATGGCGTGCAGGAAGAAGTGATTATCGAAGCCCTCAACGAAGTCGAGGTTTATGGCGGAATGGGCGGCGTCATCAGCGGCGGAAGCAGCAAATCCAAGAGCAAGGAAGGCGGCAAAGCCGGCTCTGGGAAGCGCCCTCGCCCGACCCACCAAGGACACGTCGCAACTGCCATGCCCGGCACCATCGTTGACGTACTGGTAGAACCAGGCAAGAAAGTCAAGGCCGGAGACCCGGTGCTGGTGATCGAAGCCATGAAAATGGAAAACGAGGTGCAAGCCTCTATCAGTGGAACCGTGATCAACGTCTGGGTGGTCAAGGGTGACAGCGTTACCCCCGACGAAGCCCTGGTAGAAATCCAACCTGAATAAAAAAACGGCGGGGTGATGAGGATTGAGTAAAATCACGCAATCCTCATCACCCTGTCCTTAGCCCTATGCAACTCGTCCTGGCCTCAACCTCTCCCTACCGCAGGGAACTGCTGTCCCGTCTGAAACTTGATTTTGAAGTAGCCTCTCCCGAAGTTGATGAATCGCCTCTTTCCGGCGAATCGCCGGAACAAACGGCTTATCGCCTTGCGATTGCCAAGGCCCAGGCAGTCGGCGAACAATTTCCCGATGCTCTGATTATTGGCTCGGATCAGGTCGCCACACTCGACGGCGCGCAAATCGGCAAGCCCCACACCCACGAAAATGCGACCCGCCAGCTGCGCACCATGCGCGGCAAAACGGTGACATTCCACACCGCGCTGTGCCTGTACAACAGCGCCAACGACAATATCCAAGCGCAAGTGATACCGTTCATGGTGAAATTCCGCGACCTGAGCGATGATGAAATCGAGCGCTATCTTGCCAAGGAACAACCCTATAACTGCGCCGGTAGCGCCAAATCGGAAGGATTGGGCATCGCACTGATCGAAAAGATGACGGGCGACGACCCCAATGCGCTGATCGGACTGCCGCTCATCGTGCTGGTGGAAATGCTAAAAAACGAAGGAGTATCGGTCTTTTGAGTGGTGTCCTCTATCTCATTCCCACACCTCTCGGCGAGGGCGGCGAAATGGCTGCCGTGCTCCCGGAGTCGGTACGAAATATCGCCCTGTCGCTGAACAGCTTCGTTGCCGAAAACCCCAAAACGGCGCGCCAATTCCTCAAGCGGCTAGGGATCACCCGCCCCTTGCAGGACATCCAAATGACCACGCTCGATGAGCACACTCCGCCGGAACAGGTCGGTCAACTGCTTGCCCCCTTGTTGGCGGGGCATGACGTAGGGTTGGTGTCGGAAGCCGGTTGTCCCGCCGTCGCCGACCCCGGCGCCTTGCTGGTTCGAGCGGCTCATGAGAAGGGCGTGAAGGTCGTGCCGCTGGTCGGTCCCTCGTCCATCCTGTTGGCCTTGATGGCTTCCGGTATGAATGGGCAATCCTTCACGTTTCACGGCTACCTGCCTGCCAATAGGGAGGAACGGGTGAAAAGGTTGGGGGAGTTGGACAAGGAAAGCCGCGCTTGTCGCCAGACGCAGATTTTTATCGAAACCCCCTACCGCAATCAGCAGATGTTTGAGGACATCTTGCGCGCTTGCCCCTCGCAAACCCTACTCTGCGTAGCAACCGACATCACTCAGGCAAATGAACGGATTGAAACCCGGACGCTGGCGGAGTGGAAGGGCAAGGTGCCGGATTTGCACAAGAGGCCCACGATATTTCTGATCTATTCGGGCGCCATCGCAGCCCGGAAGCCCCGTAAATAGGCGATTAGAACAATTCGATCTCGCCCCCGACCGGTTTGGCGTCCAAGGTGCTGAGGTAACGAGTTTCCTGTTCGGCGATAGTGTTGTTGTGCAGGGAACGCAACCGTTTCACCTTGACCTTGCCGGTTGTGGGGAAATACACCACCATGCGTGGATAAATGCTGCCGACGTCTTCGGCCACTACAGACAGCCCTTCGGTCTTGAGATAGTCACGCGCAAAAGCGATGTTGCGCATCCCCACGTCGGTCATGTTGGCGAGGATGCGCCCGCCGCCAAACAGTTTTACTTCCAGGTTTTGCCGCTTACCGCCGTTTTTCAGGATCACGTTGATCAGATGTTCCATGGCGAAATTGCCATAGCGGGTCGATGCACTCAAGCTGGTGGATTTCCAGCCGTCCGGGTCGCCTGAAGCCGGCAGCATGAAGTGGTTCATTCCCCCAATCCCGGTCGCCCGGTCGCGAATACATGCGGAAATGCACGAACCAAGCGTGGTATAGACGCCCTCGTCATGTGGGGTGACGTAATACTCCCCCGGCATCAGCCGCGCGGCGAAGGCCTCATAAGTATTGTTCCAGCTCCGCCGAATATGTTCGAAACCAGGTAAGGACAAGGGGGGGCGGGCAGAAGGGAGAAAAGCCATAATGGAATGTTAATTACTTGCCAAGAAAGAGTTTTTCGGCTTCGGTAATTTCTTCCTGTGCTTCACGGATCGTCGGCTCGATAAGTTCATCGGCATCCAATCCGGTGATATACCAAGCAAGGGGATTGATCGGGGGAACGTCATCGAGGTCCAGCGTATCGATCTCTGCCATCTGGGCAAGAATGTTGGCAATATGCACTAACGCGCTCTCGCGCGGATAGCGTTTAGCCTTTTCGATGTTGTGGTGGAAATCGATGCATTCCTCCAGCAGCGGCGGCAAATGCCATTGGCGTGCCAACTCCCCGCCGACCTGGGCGTGATCGAACCCCATGATTTGCCATTCCGCCTCGTAAACCGGCAGTTCGTCCACATCGTCCAGCACCAGCAGCAGCACTTCCTTGGCTTGTGCCGACAGGCGGTTGAAAATCACCAGTTCGCCGATATCGTGTAGCAGCCCACCGGTAAAAACCGCTTCCGGGTCGCACTTGCGCGCCTGTTTGGCGAGTATCCGCGCGGCGAGCGCGCAATAAAGGCTGTGGTGCCAGAAGTTTTCCATCGATACCAGATCGTTTGGCAAACCTTCGAAAGCACTCGCCACGGAAGTCGACAAGGCGAGGTTGCGAATCTGGCTGGTTCCGATAATCGATACGGCTTTGGCAACGGTATCAACGGTGGAGGAAAGGCCGTACAAGGGGCTGTTGGCAACCCGCAGCAAGCGCACGGTAAAAGAGGGATCCTGGCTAACCGCCTTGGCGATATCCGTAACGGTGCTGCTGGGATCTTCAACCAGTCTGTTGATGCGGAAAAATACGTCCGGTAGCGTGACCAGAGCACCAACACCTTGAACCAGTTCGATGACTTTGCTATCCATGTCCGTCACCTTGGCATGACGTAGCAGTGTTAGTCAAGCTTTGACGTCCCGGAAAAGGCGCGCAGGCGCCGCAATCCGGGACGAATGCCACAACTTTATACGCCGCGCGAGGCCTTCTTGCGCTCATGCTCGTCCAGATAACGCTTACGCAGACGGATGTTTTTAGGAGTAATTTCGACCAGTTCGTCATCGGCGATGAACTCAATGGCGGATTCAAGAGTGAGAGGAATCGACGGCGTCAAACGAACCGCTTCATCGGTACCGGAAGCCCGCACATTGGTCAACTGCTTACCCTTGATCGGATTGACGATAAGGTCGTTGTCGCGACTGTGTATGCCGATAATCATTCCTTCGTAGAGGCGTTCGCCGGGAGACACGAACATGCGACCGCGATCCTGGAGTTTCCACAAGGCATAAGCCACGGCATCGCCGTCTTCGGAAGAAATCAGCACACCGTTACGACGTTCGGCAATTTCCGGCTTCAGCGGCGCGTATTCGTCGAAAACGTGACTCATCAGGCCGGTGCCGCGCGTCATGGTCATGAATTCCGACTGGAAGCCGATCAGGCCGCGCGCCGGGATGCGGTAATCGAGACGTACCCGCCCCTGACCGTCCGGCACCATGTCGGCCAGATCGCCGCGACGCGCACCGAGCGCTTCCATCACCGCCCCCTGGTTGGCTTCTTCGACATCCACGGTCAGCGCTTCGATAGGCTCATGCATCTCGCCGTTGACCTCATGCAAAATCACGCGCGGACGCGAAACGGCCAGTTCGTAGCCCTCGCGACGCATGTTTTCCAGAAGAATGGTCAAATGCAATTCGCCGCGTCCCGCCACCAGGAAAACGTCGGTGTCGTCGGTTTCCTCGACACGTAGCGCGACGTTGACCAGCAATTCCTTATCCAGGCGTTCGCGCAACTGACGGCTGGTGACGAACTTGCCTTCCTGGCCGGCAAACGGCGAGGAATTAACCTGGAAATTCATGGTCAGGGTCGGCTCATCCACCGACAGCATGGCCAGTGCTTCCGGCTTGTCGGGATCAGCCAGCGTCACGCCAATGCCGATTTCCTCGATGCCGTTGATCACCACGATGTCGCCGGCTTGCGCCTCATCCAACGGCACACGTTGCAGACCGTTGAAACCGAAGACCTGGTTGACACGCGCCTTCTTGCCCTTGTCGTCGTCGTGACCGTTGAGCACCAGCACATCCTGCCCGGCTTTCAGGCGACCACGGGCGACGCGTCCGATGCCGATACGGCCCACATAGCTCGAATAATCCAGCGCGGAGATTTGCAGTTGCAGCGGTTCGTCGGGATTGCCGGAAGGCGCGGGAACGTATTCCAACACGGTATCGAACAGCGCACGCATATTGTCGCTGGGGTTGGCCAGATCAAGCGTGGCATAACCGTTCAACGCGGAGGCGTAAACCACCGGGAAATCCAGTTGGTCGTCGCTGGCGCCGAGCTTGTCGAACAAATCGAAGGTCTGGTTCACCACCCAGTCCGGGCGGCTGCCGGGGCGATCCACCTTGTTGATCACCACGATGGGTTTGAGTCCCAGCGCCAGGGCCTTCTTGGTCACGAAACGGGTCTGCGGCATCGGGCCTTCGACCGCATCGACCAGCAGCAATACGCCATCGACCATCGACAGCACCCGTTCCACTTCGCCGCCGAAGTCGGCATGCCCCGGAGTATCGACGATATTGATGTGCACCCCTTCGTAATCCACCGCCGTATTCTTGGCCAGAATGGTGATGCCGCGTTCTTTTTCCAGGTCGTTGCTGTCCATCACACGCTCTACCACTTGCTGATGGGCGGAAAAAGTGCCGGCCTGTTGCAGCAGTTTGTCCACCAAAGTGGTCTTGCCGTGGTCGACGTGGGCGATAATGGCGATATTGCGGAGAGGGCGGGACATGAGAACTTCCTGAAAACGAAAGGGCGCGATTCTAACATAACTCAGTGGATTATCAGATTAAGTTTCGGATTTTCCGCAACATGGTCATCCCCCCACCGTTTCCAAACTTTGGGCAATTCGAGTCGAGTCGAGTAACATGGCGGCAATTTCGGCTACCGATTACCACCTATGACACCCTATGCAAAACTTGTATTTCTGGTTGTTTGTGCCGTTCTGCCGCTTGGCGGATGCACCGAAGCGGACAACCATCCGGGACAGCCGGTCCAGCACCGTGTCGCCGCCTTCAAGAAAATGCTCCAAAGCATGGAACAGATGGGCATGGTGGTGCGCGAACGCCAGGAATTCAAGGCAGCGGATTTTCTGGAACACGCTCATGAACTAAAAGCGCTGGCCCAGGAACCCTGGCAATATTTTACCCCGAACAGCAATTACCCCCCCACCCGCGCCAAGCCCGACCTCTGGCAACATCAAACCAACTTTGCAGAATTCCGCAACGACCTGGACGAATCGCTCGCAAAACTGATTGCGGCTGCGGAAACCGGCAAGATGGATATGATCGCGCCCGCCTATACCAGCGTCGAGGACTCCTGTGAGGCTTGCCATCAGCGTTTTCGCAAGACCCTCCAGTAGACGGCAACAACTGCTTCCTCATGTTGCCTCATATAACAAAGGGTGTCAGATACGTTGCCTCACATTGGAGGTAACCAGAACGAATTGAAAGATGTGCTTTAATTTTGCTTCAATGCGGCGCTTGAGATCAAATGGATTGAGTAAATCGGTCATCGTTTTCAATTGCTGTTTCAGTTCGGTCGAAATACTTTCGGAAGCCATCACCCGCGCATTTGCGAACACAGCCTTTTATTTGAAGCAAGCGGTTCAGTTAAGCTAGGCTAACCCGCTTTGAGGTTGTTCACGAACGATTACTCGTATTTCCCCCGAGATAGAAAATTTAATAATTTTTCGATCTCGTTGCGCTCCTGCGGATGTTGATGGCTGGCCAGGAATTTCTGATAAGCGTCCTTATCTGTTCGGCTTAGGCGGTTCAACCCATCAAGCGTCATACTTTTGACTTTCGGGTCATCGACAATCAAGTCCCCGATTTTGGAATTGCTGCTATCTTCCCGAATGGCTTTACTAAAATCATGCGGCGGGGATAACGATATTTCAGGAATGCTGGGAATGTGGGCGGCTGACGGTAGCCCAAATTCCTCTGGACGGGCTGCAATTCCTAGTTCACCTCGATACCACATTGCACCGATGGCGAAAATCAATAGCAGAAAAGCGGTTTTCATTAAGCCCCCGTTGGGAACAAGAAAAAAACGGAAACTACCCGATTTTTTGATTCAATGTAACTGTCACTTTTGACAGGTAGATCAATTTAAGGGGAGGTTCAATGGAAGTCCCGGGATTGAGTTACCAAGTTGCCTAAAAGTTGGGTGAAATCCCTAAGCCGCCCGGCGATAAGATGAGTCACCCCGCCCTGCCGCTCCAGTACCCCGTATACCGCCAATAGCCGCGCGCC
Source organism: Sulfuricella sp. (assembly GCA_018336195.1). Classification (GTDB taxonomy): domain Bacteria; phylum Pseudomonadota; class Gammaproteobacteria; order Burkholderiales; family Sulfuricellaceae; genus JAGXQV01. Next base: position 23,464 of record JAGXQV010000057.1, read on the forward strand.
CAGCAGTTCGCGGCGTTGGCGCTCGGCGAGGTCGCGCCATACCACCACGTTGATCTGGCCGGTTTCGTCTTCCAGGGTCAGAAAGGTCACCCCGCTTGCCGTGCCGGGGCGCTGGCGGCCGATCACCAGCCCGGCAACACGGGTGATGCGCCCGTGGGGAAAAGCTTGCAGTTCCGTGGCGGTAACCATTCGTTGGCGTTGCAAGCGCTCCCGTAACAGCGCCAGCGGGTGTCGGCCCAAGGTGAGTCCCAGGCTGGCGTAGTCTGCCACTAGATTCTGGCCTTCGCTAGGCGGGAGCAGTTCCGGCTGGGCTTCCTGGATTGGCGCACTGAGCGGAATACCAGGCTCGACGCCCGCCACCTCCCAGTAAGCTTTCCGGCGATCTCCGGCCAGCTTGGCCAAGGCGCCTGCTGCAGCCAGGCATTTCAGGTCGCGCTTTTCCAACCCGCCCCGGACAGCCAAGTCTTCTACGCTGGTGAAGTCGCTTTGTGCGCGTGCTGCTGCCAGGCATGCCATGCCTTCCTGCGAAAAGCCTTTCACCAGGCGTAAGCCGAGGCGCAGGGCATATTCCCCACTGGCGGTTTTTTCCAGGGTGCAGTCCCAGGCGCTGGCCACTACGTCTACCGGCAAGACGGTTACGCCATGCCGCTTGGCGTCCTGGACGAGTTGGGCAGGCGCGTAGAAACCCATGGGCTGGCTGTTGAGCAACGCACAGACAAATGCGGCCGGCTCATGATGCTTGAGCCAGGCGGAGACATACGCCAACAGGGCGAAACTGGCGGCATGAGATTCGGGAAAACCGTATTCGCCGAACCCCTGGATTTGCTGGAAGATTTGCCGGGCGAATTCCTCTTCGTAACCGCGCTCACGCATTCCTTCGACGAGGCGTTGCTCGAAGCGTTCCAGCCCGCCCTTGCGCCGCCATGCCGCCATGGAACGCCGCAACTGATCCGCCTCGCCGGGCGTGAAGCCTGCCGCCACCACCGCAAGATGCATCACCTGTTCCTGGAAAATTGGTATCCCCAGGGTGCGTTCCAGCACGCCCCGCACCGCCTCGCTCGGGTAGCTCACCGGCTCAAGGCCTTGGCGGCGGCGCAGGTAGGGATGCACCATGCCGCCCTGGATCGGGCCGGGGCGCACGATGGCGACTTCAATCACCAGATCGTAGAAACAGCGCGGCTTGAAGCGCGGCAACATAGCCATCTGGGCGCGCGATTCGATCTGGAACACGCCCACGGTGTCGGCGCGGCCGACCATCTCGTACACCGCCGGGTCTTCGGAAGGAATATCCGCCATTTCGAAAGGCCTGCCACGCATCCCGCTCACCAGGTCGAGTGCGCGGCGGATGGCCGAGAGCATGCCCAATGCCAGCACGTCCACTTTCAGGAGTCCCAAGGCGTCGAGATCATCCTTGTCCCACTGGATGATGGTGCGCTCCGGCATCGCCGCATTTTCGATGGGAACCAGGCGGGAAAGCTTGCCGCGGGCGATCACGAACCCGCCCACGTGCTGGGAAAGATGGCGCGGAAATCCCACTAGTTCGTCGACCAGCCGCATCAGCAAGCGCACCTTGGGGTTGGCGGGATCGAAACCGCCCTCCTCCAGCCGCTGCGGCAGCACCTTGCGGCCATCCCACCAGGCCATGGATTTGGTGAGCCGCTCCACCTGCTCAAGGTCGAAGCCCAGCGTCTTGCCCACGTCGCGCATCGCACTTTTGGGGCGGTAGGTAATCACGGCGGCGGTCAGGGCGGCACGTTCTCGGCCATATTTTGCATAAAGATATTGGATCACCTCCTCGCGCCGTTCGTGCTCGAAATCCACGTCGATATCCGGCGGCTCGTTGCGTTCCCGCGAGATGAAGCGCTCGAACAGCATGGCCATGCAGGCCGGGTTCACTTCCGTGATGCCCAGCGCATAGCACACCGCCGAATTGGCCGCCGAACCGCGCCCCTGGCAGAGGATGCCGCGTCCCCGCGCGAAATCCACGATGTCGTGGACGGTGAGAAAATACGGCTCGTATTGCAGTTCCGCGATGAGCGCCAATTCGTGCTCGACCAGGGCGCGCACCTTGTCCGGCACCGCTTCCCCGTAGCGTCGCCGCAGCCCGGTTTCAGTCAATTGCCGCAGATGGGCAGCCGGCGATAACCCCGGTGGCACCAGTTCCTCCGGATATTCGTAACGCAACTCGTCGAGCGAGAAAGTGCAGCGCGCCGCGATGGCAAGGGTCTGTACCAACAATTCGGGCGGATAGAGTCGCGCCAGATCGGTGCGCGCGCGCAAGTGGCGCTCGCCGTTGGGGTACAGTGCCGCGCCTGCTGCGGAGAGCGGCACGCCTAGGCGCACGGCGGAGACGACATCCTGCAGGGCGTGCCGTTCCGGGACATGCATGTGTACGTCGCCGGCTGCTACGAGGGGCAAGCCTGCCGTCTTTCCCAGTTCCCGCAAGACAGCTAGGCGATGGACGTCGTCAGGAGCACGGAACAATTCCACCGTCAGCCATGCGCGGCCCGGAAAGCGGGTCGCCAGAAGGCGCGCTTGTTCCAGCGTGGGTAGGGGGTCGGGAAGCAGCAGGACCAAGCAGCCGGGCAAGCCCTGTCCGATATCTTCAAGGGATAGGGCATAGTTTCCCTTGGTGGCGCTCCGCCGCCCTTGGGTAATCAGTTCCGCGAGGTTTTCGTAGCCTGCCCGGTTGATGGCCAGCAACACCACGCGCGGCCCATCGGCAAGGCGGAGCTCGCTGCCGATGATGAGTTTCAGAGCGCATTCCTTTGCCGCCACATGGGCGCGCACCACACCCGCCAGGGAGCATTCGTCGCTCAATGCCAGCGCCGCGTAACCCAGTTCGCTGGCACGCGCCACCAGTTCTTCCGGATGCGCCGCGCCGCGCAGGAAAGTAAAGTTGGAAAGGCAATGCAGTTCGGCGTAGTTGTTCATGGGTATGGTCAGGCAAACAGGCCGTGGACGAACCACTCGCCGCTGGCCCGCTCGCAAAACACCCACAGCCGCGCGCCATCGCGGTCTTGGGCCACGTAGTAATCCCGCGCCACGCCATGACCATCCCACCAGCCGCTCTCGATGCGCTCGGCCGGCGATTTCAGCACCAGGCTGCCGTCCCGGCAGGGCACGGGGCGCGGCAGCAGCCACAAGGGACGGTGCGGGTTGCCCGGCACCTCACTGCCATGCCCCGCAGCACAGGACCGCCAGGCTTGTTCCGGGCGATGGTCGGCGGCGACGCTGATGCCGTGGACGGCATCCCCGCCCAGCCGGGCGCGCATCCGCTCCAGGAGGCGGTTGCCGTCGTCCTGCCCGGTTGCTTCCTGGAACAGGTCGCCGTTCAACGCCGCCAGAGAGAGGATGCGCGAAGCTTTCAGAATGATGGTGTGAACCGGCGCCACGAGTTGAATCCGCCCCAGGATTTCGCGCAACTGGAGCAACATCCGCTCCGCCTCGCGGGTAGGTTCGACAAATCCCAGCGTTACCACGGTATCCGGCGCATCTTCATGGCGGCAGAGGAATTCGAGCTCCTGAACGCCGGCCAGGCACAAGCCCAGATAACCTTCCAGTTCCGGCAGCAGGCGGCGCGCCGCAAACAGCAGCGCCTCCGCCTCATGCACCGGTGCCATCAGTTCCAGCTTACGTTCGAAGCAGGGGGGCGGTACGAAGAAAGCACGCGCTTCGGGTTGTTTGCCGAAAACCCGGTCCAGTTCGTCCAGCAGCCCCTTGCCGAAACGCCGCGCCAGGCCGGCACGCGGTAGGCGCAGGCTATCCGCAAGTGTTTCGACACCGAGCATTTCCAGGCCTGTCAGCGTTTCCGGCGGCTGTTGGAGGAGTGCCACCGGAAGCCCGGCAAGTTCCTGCTCAAGCCGTTCCTCTGTAGAAGGAGATATCGCCCTCCCCGCCTTCGCCAGCAACCAGGCGCCGTGCGGCGTCGGGGCGCAGGCGCTGGCGACGGTGTAACCCAAGGCCTTGATGCCGCTTTGCACCAGTCCGAGCAGATTATCCATGCCGTGATGCAGGCGCAGACAACGGCTAATTTCCAGCAACAGCCCGTCAGGAGGCTGGAGGCTCACGTCGGGGGTGAAGCGGCCGGCCCAGGTGGCGAGACCGGCCAGCGCATCGCGCTCCGTTGCCGGGTCGCGCCAGCGCACGATGAGGGAGGCCACCAGCGCCTGGGCGGCGGAAACCGGCATCCCGATATGTACGCCACAGGAGATCGCCAGCGCATTGCAACTCACCAGCCGTGCGCGATTGCCCTTCTTTTCCGCCACGACCAAGGGCTGGGGCGTGCTTGCGCCACGGGAAAAAACTTCCAGTGGCAAATGGGGGAAATGGAGGGCGAGCCACAACATGGAAAACGCTTCCCGCCATTTTTAGCGCAATGCCTGCATCCCGCCGTCTCGCGCTGCCACATTGGGCAGACGTGGGACGGATGGAGGCGGGACAGGGCGGGAGGTGCCGTGGCGGCTATTCCCTTGCCGCAGATCCAGCAGCAGCGGTTTGTCGACCGGTCCGCCACGGCGCTTGAGCACCGACACCGCCAAGCCATGTGCGGCAGGCTCCAGGTACAGCCGCAGTGCGGCGGGAGAACGCTCTTGTGCGGCACGGGCCGGACGGAACAGCACAGCCCATCCTTCCCCGGCCTCCGCGGCGAGCTGAAGGCGGCGCATGCGCCGCTCATCGGGGGCGCCCAGCCATGCCAATACCGCCCCGCAAGCGCCGGAGCGCAGGGCTTGTTCCGCCGCCCACCAGGCATCGGCGATAGACCGTGGCGTTGCCACCAGCACCCGCTTCAACCCGACCCCGGCGGCGGCGATGGCCGGTGCATAAGGTACGTGGGGCGGCGCGACCCAGACCAGCCAGCCGTTTTCCATGGAAAGACGCGCCAGCGCCGGCATCAGCAGCCGCAACTCACCGATCCCCTCGCGCGCCGTCAGGATCTCAGTCAGTGCCCCGCGCGACCAACCGCCGCCCGGCAGCAGTTCATCCAACGCCGCAAATCCAGTCGGCACCACGTCTTCCGCAGATGCTTGTGCCCGTTGGTCGCCGCGCCAGATAGCGGGATGTTGGAGCAGTGCTTCCAATGCCGCACTCACAGTGCTCTCCCATTGCGGATCACACCGACTCCAATTCCCTCGATGACCAATTCCTCACGGCGTAAGTCCACCACGATGGGGGAAAAATCCGGGTTTTCCGGAAGCAGTTCCACGATATGCCCGCGCCGCCGGAAGCGCTTTACCGTCACTTCATCGGCAATCCGCGCGACTACTACCTGGCCGGGTTGCGCCTCGTTATTGCGCTGCACCGCAAGCAGGTCGCCGTCCAGAATGCCGGCGTCCTTCATGCTCATGCCGCATACCTTGAGCAGGTAATCCGCGCGCGGCGCGAACAGCGCCGTGTCGAGCTGGTAGCGCCCCTCGATGTGTTCCTGGGCAAGAATCGGGTTACCCGCCGCCACCCGCCCCACCACCGGCAGGCCACCGCCATCCTTCAGGCGGATGCCGCGCGACGCGCCCGGCAAAAGCTCCAGCATGCCTTTCCTCGCCAGCGCCTTGATGTGCTCCTCGGCGGCATTGGCCGAACGAAAGCCCAACCGGCGTGCGATTTCGGCGCGAGTGGGCGGAAAGCCGGTGGCTTCCGTCCACTCGCGAATCAATTTAAGGATTTCCGCTTGGCGGGGGGTAAGTTCGTGCATGGCACCTCCAATACTGTATATTTATACAGTATTTGTGCCGGGCCTTCAAGGAAGGTCTTGCTGAATCGAGACGACTGTTTTCAACTGGAGAACTCCTCGCCGGGTTGCTCTGAAATGGCTTGCAACCAAATGATTTTCATGTTCTTCTGTTTACCGACCGTTTGGGGGCGCAATCGAAATTCTTCAATGATTTTGTATGACTAGCGATACATCTCTCATTGTCGGTAATCTTTCTGCGCACCGACAATTATGGAAAATTTATTGTTTTTCAATTTGTTATTTGTGATTTATAAGAATTGCATAAAGCTTTTGCGAACAAATTGTGAAATAGTTCACGCTATCTCTGCGGGGGGCGTAGGAGCTTCCGGTTTTGTTGCTATATGATTTCGCCCAAGTACTGTTAACCAGAACAACGGTGCTTTCACAATCACACAATGAAGGAGATTCACCATGATTAAGAACCCCATGATCATTGCACTGATTACGGCAGGCCTGTTGAGCGTAGGTATCGCCAATGCTGAAGACAACACTGGCACTACCGGCACTACCGGCACGACTTGTAGCACTGGCACTACCGGCACTACCGGCACTACTGGCACTACCGGCACGACTTGTACCACGGGTACTTCCGGTACACAGCAGACAACCAGCATACCTAAACCGATCAGCGCAGATAGTTTCAATGGGGACGGCATAGTCCTCGATGACATCAAGGTCAATACCGGCTTATCCTGGATACACTACGCCGGCACCTTGGCTCGTATGGACACCAATGCCTACCGCCTGGACGGCATCAAGCAAATCACCGTCGACAGCACCACCAAGCAAAGCGACAAGAGCAATGTCGGTACCGTCAGCCTTTCCGGCATGAATACACTCATCAAATTCAGTCAGTTGTACGACAAGAGTGGTTCCTGCTATTCCAACGTAACCTTGGCGCTACGTCCGCCAAGTGGCAGCGATGGGTTCTACGGCAAAATTGTCGGCAGTTTGCAGCCGTGCATGACAAGCAGCACGACCCAAGGGACGGATACGGCAGCACTGATCAAGCAAATGCAAGCACGCATTTCCGACCTGGAAGGTATGCTCAAGCAACTTAAGCTCGATGGTAAAGGCCACTGCAGTGGGACTCTGGAAGTTGCCAAGGATGGGACCGTGGTCGGTACTTCAAGTACCGTCATCAGTGGTTCGTCGGTGACTATCGGGGGTAGCACCCTGACTTCGGATGCCTCCACGCAGGATGTGGATAAGGCGGTAAGCGATCTGAGCACACTATTGAGCACAGGTAAGAAACCCGGTGGCGGACTGGCTCCCAAGACTCCTTAATTTCTTAATGAGGGGCAGAGGATAATCCGCACTATCCACGGGATTACCCTCACTTGAATAAGCAACAAGAGCCTGAATTTCAGGCTCTTGTTGCTTTCCATCCATGGTAGAACATTACTACGCAATGGCGAGGCGGGAATGGATGACGCACTCCCTCCCAAAGTACAGCATCGCTTCTGCGATTTCGTGTAGCGGCAAGACCTTGCTGACGGCCCCCAGCTTGACGGCTTCTTTCGGCATGCCATACACAATGCAGGTTTTCTCATCCTGACCGATGGTTTCCGCCCCTGCCTCGCGCATTTCCAGCAAGCCATGTGCGCCGTCGTCGCCCATGCCGGTCATGATGACGCCCAAGGCATTTTTTCCGGCGAATTTGGCCGCCGAGCGGAACAACACGTCTACCGAAGGTCGATGGCGGTTCACCAAAGGACCGTCGATTACCTCCACGTAATACTGAGCGCCGCTGCGCTTGAGCAGCATGTGTTTGCCGCCCGGCGCAATCAACGCCAGCCCCGGGATCACCCGCTCGTTGTGTCGCGCCTCGCGCACCTCGATCTCACATAAGCCGTTGAGCCGGCCGGCAAAGGCGCCGGTAAACATTTCCGGCATGTGCTGGACGATCACCATCCCGGGCGAAACGCGCGGCAAGGCAGTCAGCAGGGTTTCAAGTGCCTGGGTACCGCCGGTGGACGTACCGATGGTCACGATACGCTCAGTGGTCTGCGCCATGGCATGGGCGGCAGCCGGCAAAACGGCGTCTGCCGTCAACTTGGGCGCTGTTCGTTCGGTCACATTTTGGCTAACTTTCAAGCGCCGCACATTGGCGCGGGCTGCGGCTTTCACGGCAGTGCACAGGTCTTCCGAAGCATCTTCGAGAAAACGTTTTACCCCGGCCCTGGGCTTGGTGACGATACTCACCGCCCCTGCCGCTAACGCCTGCATGGTCGTCTCGGCGCCTTTTTCGGTGAGGGACGAACAAATCACCACCGGGGTCGGATGTTCTGCCATGATTTTTTTCAGGAAGGTGATGCCGTCCATGCGCGGCATTTCCACGTCCAGGACGATGACGTCCGGCCACTGCCGCTTCATGCGTTCCAGGGCGAAAATGGGATCAGCCGCTGCGCCGATTACCTGTATGCCGGCATCTTCTTCCAACAGGCCGCTCACCACCTGGCGCACCACTGCCGAATCGTCTACCACCAGCACCTGGATTTTGCTCATGAGCCTGCGCCTTCCGAGGCGGGAAAAGCGGCACTATTGTGCTTTACTTGTACTTGTACTTGTCCGCTTCCCACGTCGAACAGGACATTCCGGTAGCCGAAGCCGCCCATATCCTCGGCTTCGAGGCTAAAGCCGTAGTGTTCGACCAGGCGCCGGCCAGCCTCGATGTTTAGGCTGGGGATATTGCCATTGCCGTTATCTCGCAGAGTCGGGCAATAAAACATGTTGCCGCCGCCGGCCAGCCACACCTGGTATTCCGCCGGAACGGTATTCGCCTCGAAAACATCCCGGAGCAGCAAGCGTACCGCCTCCTCGGCGTAGCGGCCGTCGATTTGGCCGCATCCGTTATCCTGACGGGAAGGCAAAAGGTAATGGCACATTCCGCCGATCTTCAACTGGGGATGCCACACGATGAACGATACGCACGAGCCCAGAAGGGTGCGCAGGCGGGTATGGCTATCGCCGAAATAGTAATCTCCGGGATTCAGAAAAATATCATTCACCATGATTTGAGAATCCATGTCATTGCTTCCGGTAAATCGAAGGAAAAACCGCAGTCAACTTCTCGGTCACGCCGTTCAGGCTTTCCGAGTGACCGACGATGAAATGCCCCCCCGGTTTGAGAAGCGGCAGCATCCGATTGACCACCGCGCGTTTCACTTCCATGTCGAAATAAATCATTACGTTACGCAGGAATATCAGATCGAATTCACCCAAGTTCGGCAACGGTTTGTTGAGATTTACCTGAAGAAAACTAATGCGGTTTCTCAGTTTGGGGTCAACGACGAAGGTGCCTTCCTGAGTGCCAATGCCTTTGAGGCAATAGTTCATTAGCAATTTTCCGGGAATATGGGTAGCGCGCTCGATGGCATAGTGCCCGGAAGCCGCCCGCGCCAGAATCCGCGTGCTGAGGTCGGAAGCGGTGATTTCCCACGGTGTTGTGCTCAAATTTTCCGCCAGCAGCATGGCGAGACTGTAAGGCTCCTCGCCACTTGAACAGGCGGCGCTCCACACCCGAAACAGCCGACCCGGCGGGCACTTGGGCAGGACATGCGCACTCAGAAAGTCGAAGTGCTTGGATTCGCGAAAAAAATACGTCTCATTGGTGGTAATCAGATCGACCGCCACCTGGATTTCATCCTGGCCCGCGTTGCTTGCCAGAAAGCGGATATAGTCATCGTAACTGTCCAACTGTTTCTGTTGCAGGCGTTTGGACAGACGCCCGCAAACCATGGCCTTCTTGGCCTGGGTCAGGTTGATTCCGGCAACCTGACGAATCAGATTGCGGAAACGACCGTACTCTTTGTCGGAAAGGGATACTTCGTTCACGGCTAGCCTCCATTCCCGTTTAAACGACAAAGTCCGGTACGCTGTAGCCCAGATGCGAACGCATGAGCCGTCTTTCCTGGGCAGCAAGCCGCTCGCAACGGCTCAAGGCACCGCAGAGCTGCTGAACTTGCTCGACAGCGCTGATCTTGGCGCGGGTCGGTAGACGGTCAAAAGCATCCGACCGCTCTTCGTCACCCCCCATGAAACCGGCAAGAAAATCCTCTCCACCTCCCGCAGTCATGAACACCACCGGCTCCGTACTAGTCTGAACGGATACCCCATCCGCGCTGGTTGGCTGCCGACAAGCTTGCATCGAACTGAACATATTCATCAGCACCACGTGCGGACGAAACTGGCTCATGATGACCATGGCATGTTCGCCGTTTTCGGCGGCTAGAACTTCATGCCCCTCCATTTTTAGCATTTGATCCAGCAGCTTTCTGTAGTTGTGATCCTTTTCCGCCACCAAGATACGCATGATTTTTCCCTTTATCTGTCGAATTGGTTCGGGGTTATGCCTTGATCGACTGTAGCGCTTCGCGGAGTGTATCGCCCGGAATTTCCTTAACGAAGCGCGCCAACAGTGCGGTGGGCCTTTCCGGGATACCCGGTGACGATTTCCCTTCCAGCCGGAAGATTAGCAAGGCTGCTGCACCGGCGATTTTTCGCAGATGGGCATCTTCGCGAGCCAGCATCTCTAGTTCTTCCCCCAACGCCAGGAACTCATTGCTGATGCAAGTTGGCGAGGCAGTTATGCTACGTTGGGTTTGCATGTCGTCTCCTTATGGCTTTATTGTCAAACGGTGTACTGCCGGGTGTTCCTCCCCAGATCTCAGCCCCCCGGCACCCCCTACAAACATCAGGCCGCCGCCGCGACCGGCATTTCCTGGGCCTGCGGCTCACCTTGCGACCAGTTACCTTGGTTTAGTTGCGACATTTCGTCGACCGACAGCACCCGGTCGACGTTGAGGACAATCACGAAATGACCGCCCACCTTGCCCATGCCGCTGATGAAATCGGCGCGGATCCGGGCGCCGAAGCTGGGCGGCGGCTCGATGTCCGCCGCCGGAATTTCCAGCACCTCGTTCACCGCATCCACCAGCACCCCCACGTCTTGTCGGCCTTCACCGCCTTCGGCCTCGACGATGACGATGCAGCTACGCCGCGTCACCCCAGTAGAGGCCTTGCCGAAGCGCGACGACAGGTCCACTACCGGAACCACCGCGCCACGCAGATTGATTACTCCGCGCACGAACCCGGGCATCATCGGCACCACCGTCAATTGCCCGTATTCGATGATCTCCTTGATGCACAGGATGCCGATGGCGTAGATCTCCCCGCCCAGCATGAAGGTCAGGTATTGGTGCTGATCCAGTTCGGCGGTATCGCGTGCCGATGCTTCTTCCTTGACTAGTTTGCCCATGCCTGTTTCTCCTCAAAAGGAACGAAATTGGAGTCGCCTTGCGACGCTTCGAGCGTCTTGGCCGACTTCTTCGCGGTTTTCGCCGACAGATGGGTAATGCTGGCTTTCTCGCGTGACTCGCCTTTTTTTACTAGCGGCGCAGTGCGTCGGGCAGCACCGGTTTCCATCGTGAAGAAGCTCATCAGTTGCTGGAGTTGCTCGGCCTGGCCGCTCATTTCCTCGGCGGTCGCCGCCAACTCTTCCGAGGCGCTGGCGTTCTGCTGGGTAGTTTGGCTAAGCTGGGTCATGGCGTTGTTGATCTGCCCGACCCCGGACGATTGTTCTTCCGAAGCGGCGGTGATTTCCTGCACCAGGTCCGAGGTCTTGTTGATCGACGGGACGATTTCATCCAGCAGCTTGCCGGCCTTTTCCGCCATCTGCACGCTGCCGCC
>JAGXQV010000058.1 GCA_018336195.1 Sulfuricella sp.
CAGAGTCGAAAATTCTGGAATTGCTCCGGTTGCTCGGGTTGGCGGACGCTCTAAAGGGTAGTGAACTGCCGTCGCGACATGAGGAAAATATTGCAATCCTGTCGGTGGGATGCGGTGCGGGAAAACATGAGGCGGCATTGGCCGGGCGCTTTCCCAACTGGAGTATCGTCGCGACGGATTTGGAAATGCCATCGATTGGCACGATGGCTTCCAGCAATCTCGAATTTCGCGTAAGCAATATTCTGGATTGGGACGAAAGCAGGGATTTTGATTTTGTTTACTCCATCGAATGCCTTGAGCACATCAAGGATCATGCGCTTGCCTTCAAGCACATCGCAAACAAGGTTCGACCAGGCGGGTGGCTGTATTTGTCGGTACCGTTCGCCAACCGTGACGAGCAGATGGACGAGCAACTTTGCAAAAGCGAATGGGAAAATCACCAGCATTACCTACCCGGATTCAGCGACGCCGATCTTATCACCCTATGCCGAGCTAACGGGATGGAGCCCGTCAAGATAACCGCAATCTTCAACCATGAGCCGAGGGGCACCTTGACGCAGCTACTTGGCTCCATGCAGCGGGATTATTCCAGCGCGCTTCCGCACATCATCGCGCTACTCGCGCTGGATGTTCAATGGGGTCATATCCCCAAAAACCGAAACCAATCCGTAGGTATCCGAATATTGGCAAAAAAATGTTAAAACTCTCTTTAGGCCCACTCCTGTACTACTGGGAACAAGAAACCGTCTTCAAATTCTACGAAGATGTCGCCGCCTCAGCGGTGGATATCGTCTATCTCGGCGAGGCGGTGTGCTCACGCCGCCATACCGTGCGCACCGAGGACTGGTTCGAGATCGCCGACAACCTGGCTGCCGCCGGCAAGGAAGTGGTGATTTCCACCCAAGCCCTGCTGGAATCGGAATCCGACCTGAAAACCCTGCGGCGGATTACCGAAAACGCCAAATTTCGCGTGGAAGCCAACGACATGGGGGCGGTCAACCTGCTCTCCAAGGCAAAAATCCCCTTCGTCGCCGGGCCGCATCTGAACACCTACAATGTCGCGACCCTGGAATTGCTCGCCGACCTAGGCGCCAGCCGCTGGGTAATGCCGGTGGAAATGTCGCGCGACGCGCTGGCCCATCTATTGAAGGGCAAACCGGCGGGAATGGAAACCGAAATCTTCTCGTATGGCCGTCTCCCCCTGGCTTTTTCGGCGCGCTGCTTCACCGCCCGCCACTACAACTTGCCCAAGGACGACTGCCAGTTCCGCTGCATGGATTACCCCGACGGGCTGCGCCTGACCACCCGCGAAGGCCAGGATTTCCTGGTGCTGAACGGCATACAGACGATGTCGGCGGGGGTCTACAACCTGATCAACGAACTCCCGGCGATGCGCGACATGGGCGTGGACATCGTGCGCATCAGCCCGCAGGCTTTTCACACCACGCGCATCGTCAAACTGTTCCGCGATTGCCTGGAAGGGCAGATTCCCGCTGCCACCGCGCTCCAGCAAATGCAGAAACTCATGCCCAGCGAGGCCGTGGACGGCTACTGGCACGGCAAGCCGGGCATCGAGCAAATCTACCTCAAAGCGGAGTCGCTGGAAGACGCCGCCTGATCGGGTGACGGTGGGAGCATCCCGCCGTCACTGTCCCTCGAAAAGAATCTCGGTCTTGAAGCCGATCCGCACCGCCCCCCAATGCTTGCCACCGATATAAATCGGCATGGAAAGATCGTTGAGCACTTCGCCGGTATCCCGTACGTAGGTCTGGAACAGGCTGGGTTCGGTATTGCGCGCCAGCTTGATGCCCACCGGGTCGTCGAAGATCCGTTTGTTCCGGCATAACCGGGTATCGGTATCCACGTCGCCGCTCGGCGGCTGGGAAACCGCGCTGTTGTGGGTGGGCGCGTAGCCGTTGATATCCACCGCCAGCGCATAGATCAACCCATTGAGTCCCTTCAGTTGGGCGTCGTAGAGGCGTTGCAGTTCGGCTTCGCAGGCACTGTCGTAGGTGGTGGTGAAGCGCTTGGGATTGGAGTTGGGAATCTGCCGGTAATTATGGTCGAACACCGCCACCCCGCGCCCCGCCAGCCCTTGCAGGATGGCCGCCGCATCGTCGCGGAACTGCATGGCGAGTTCCTGGATCACGTCGAAAATACTGTTGCCGGTGCGGAAACGCGCCAGCGCACCTTGCATTCCCTCGGTAGATTCGCGCAGGCCGTTGGAAAACCCCTGCGATTCGGCGACCTGGGTGGAAATCTGGTTGCCGAGACCGCGAATTTCGGCGACTTGGCCGTGGATGGTCTCGTTATTGTCCTTGAGCAGGCGGATCGCATCGCTGATGGCATTCAACTGCTGGCTGGTGGTGACGAAATCGCTGACCATCGCGTCGAAGTCGACCGAGGATGAGGCGATGGCATTCCGGGCGAGCGCCACGTCGGAGACGATCACCCCGGTTTCGCGCGATGTGTCGCCGACTTGAACGATCATGCTCTGGGTGTTTTCGGCAATCACCAGGGTGGCCGACTTGACCCGTTCGGCAAGCTTGCGCACCTCGTCCGCCACCACCGCGAAGCCGCGTCCCACCTCGCCGGCGCGCGCCGCTTCGATAGCGGCGTTGAGCGCCAGCAAGTTGGTTTGATCGGAAATTTCGTTAATCAGCGCGACGATGCCGTTGATCTTGACCGAGCTTTCATGAAGGTCTTGCACGGTATCGTGAAACTTGCCGATCCGGTCGTTGACGTTTTCGATACTGTGGTTGATTTCACGCATCTTTTGCAGGGTGCTTTGCGCAACGTCGAGGTTGTGCTGGGTCGAGACGGCAATCGCCTGGGCGTTATCCGAAACTTCGCCGACCGAACGGCTGACCTGGTCGCTCAAGCCGAATATCTGATTGCTCAGCTCCTCCTGGCGTTGCGAGTTTTTTGCGGTGGTCTGCACCAGATGGTTCATCTTGGCTGCGGCAAAAGCGACGCGAACGCTACGTTCACGCGCCTTGACGATCAGTTCGCGCACGTCGCGGAAAAACACGTTGAGATTTTTGCAGATCGCCCCGATCTCGTCGCCGCTTTTCGAATCAACTTGGTTGGCCAGGTTGGAGCGTCCTTCGGCAATGTCGCTAACCTGCGCCCCCACCAAGTTGATCGGCCGGACCAGCGACTTTTTCAAACTCGCCATCGCCATCATAAACGAGATCGCCAGCCCCGCCGCCGCCGCGAAAGACCACGCTGACGCAGCGCCAACCAGAACCACCGTAATAGCCTGCACCAAAGCCAGAACAACAAAGACTGTCGTCAGTTTGCCTGAAATCGAATTCATTCACTCCTCCTAGCAAAACATTCCCCGAACATACCTCAAGTCTTATAACTTAGTTGGTCTTATGTATGACGTGAGCATCGCATTCTAACAATTAGTTGTGCTTCGATATACCCCAAAGCGGTTTTTTTATTTCCCCCAACCCGTTAAAATGGCTGATTATTTTTTAGCGACCACGACCATGGAACAACGCCTCCCCACCCTCCCAAAACAGCTCGGCAAATTGCTCTCCCTGCTGCCGCGTTACCCCAACTCGCTGCTTTTCGCCCAAACCCTCAATCTCGCCCTGGGGCGCATTCTGCCGCCCGACGCCCTGCTCCCCCTGCACGGCAAGCTGGTGTGCATCAGCGTCAAGGATGCCGGCATGGATTTCCATTTCACCCTCGGCCCCAAGGGCTTCGTGGCGATCACCCCGAAACACGAACCCGATCTCACCATTCGCGCCACCGCTTACGACTTCTTTATGCTCGCCACCCGCCGCGAAGATCCGGACACCCTGTTCTTCAGCCGCCGCTTGGTGATTGAAGGAGACACCGAACTCGGCCTGTTTACCAAGAACACCCTCGACGCCCTCGACCTGCCCCTGCCCGACATCAGCCTGCTGGCTCCCGACAAGGTCATCCCGGCGGTCATTTCGCGCCTACTGAAGAGCCGCCAGTCCGCAAAAATATTGCCGCAGTAGCCCCACTTTCGCTTAGTTCGCCTTACCAACCCGCCCCCAGGCGGCGGGTTGTGCCTGCCATCCTCCACCCCCAAAAAATATTTCCACAAGTTGACATTTGTGGATAAAAAATACTGCTTCCCGCCTTGACGCACCACAACATAAGGAATAAATTTCAAGCACAGACCACAACATCTTGTGGTTTTTTCTTGTTATCGCCAGGTGCTTGAAAAGCTTGGCTTATCGGTGGAGGGGTAGGGCATGGAGATTTCCCAAGCGGGGTTAAGCCCGCTGAATTACGGTTCTCAGCCGCGCGGCGCCATCAAGCGCGATGGCTCATCGGCAGCTTTCGATGCCGAAAAAATCCGCTCCGCCATCGAGCGGGCAGGGCGGGCGTCGGGCGAGTTCGAGGCATCCGAAGCGGTGCTGTTGTGCGCCCAGGTCGTCAAGGTGCTGACCCACAAATTTCGCGGCGAGCCGCCGCACATCGAGAACATCCAGGACGCCGTGGAACAGGTGCTGATTTCCGCCAACCACCTGAAAACCGCCCGCGCCTACATCGTCTACCGCGAGCAGCACACCAAGTTGCGTCAGGACCGGCGCACCGTGGTGGATGTCGGCAGTTCCATCAACGAATACCTGGAACAGATGGATTGGCGGGTCAACGCCAACGCCAACCAGGGTTACAGCCTGGGCGGCCTGATCCTCAACGTATCGGGCAAGGTGGTCGCGAACTACTGGCTGAGCCACGTTTACCCGCCGGAAGTGGGCATCGCCCACCGCCAGGGCGACATTCACGTCCACGACCTAGACATGCTGGCCGGCTACTGCGCCGGCTGGTCGCTGCGCACCCTGTTGAACGAAGGACTGAACGGCGTGCCTGGCAAGGTCGAGGCCGGCCCGCCCAAGCATATGTCGAGCGCGGTCGGGCAAATCGTCAACTTCCTCGGCACCCTGCAAAACGAATGGGCGGGCGCACAGGCGTTCTCCTCGTTCGATACCTATATGGCGCCGTTCATCCGCAAGGACAACCTGAGCTACGAGCAGGTCAAGCAGTACATCCAGGAACTGATCTACAACCTCAACGTGCCGTCGCGCTGGGGCACCCAGACCCCGTTCACCAATCTGACTTTCGACTGGACCTGCCCGGAAGACCTGAAGGAACAAATCCCCATCGTCGGCGGCAAGGAAATGCCTTTCGCCTATGGCGATCTGGAACACGAAATGGGCATGATCAACCGCGCCTATATCGAGGTGATGACCACCGGCGACGCCAAGGGCCGGGTGTTCACTTTCCCCATTCCGACCTACAACATGACGCCGGATTTCCCGTGGGAATCCGAGAATGCCGCTTTGCTCTTTGAGATGACGGCGAAATACGGCCTGCCGTATTTCCAGAATTTCATCAATTCCGAATTGAAGCCCAACATGGTGCGTTCGATGTGCTGCCGCCTGCAACTCGACCTGCGCGAATTGCTCAAGCGCGGCAACGGCTTGTTCGGCAGCGCCGAGCAAACCGGTTCGGTTGGGGTGGTGACCATCAATTGCGCACGCCTCGGTTATCTCTACAAGGGCAACGAGGAAGGACTGCTGGCACGCCTCGACGAGCTGATGGAAATCGGCAAGAACAGCCTGGAAATCAAGCGCAAGGTGATCCAGCGCCACATGGATGCCGGCCTGTTCCCCTACACCAAGCGCTATCTGGGGACGCTGCGCAACCATTTCTCGACGCTGGGCGTTAACGGCATCAACGAGATGATCCGCAATTTCACCGCCGACCAGCACGACATCACCGATGCCGAAGGCCACGCATTTGCCGTGCGCCTGCTCGACCACATCCGCGCCAAGATGTTGCAATTCCAGGACGAAACCGGCCACATGTACAACCTGGAGGCCACTCCGGCGGAAGGCACGACTTATCGCTTCGCCAAGGAAGACCGCAAGCGCTTCCCCGACATCCTCCAGGCCGGCACGGGCGACATGCCGTATTACACCAACTCGTCGCAACTGCCGGTGGGCTTCACCGACGACCCCTTCGAAGCGCTGGAGCGCCAGGAGCAATTGCAGAAGAAATACACCGGCGGCACGGTTCTGCATCTCTACATGACCGAGCGGATTTCCTCCAGTACCGCCTGCATGCAGTTGGTGCGCCGCGCCCTGGAAAAATTCGGCCAGCCCTACATCACCATTACCCCAACCTTCTCCATCTGCCCCAAGCACGGCTACCTGGGCGGCGAACACAAGTTCTGCCCGAAGTGCGACGCGGAACTGCTGGAAAAGAAGCGCAAACAACCAAGCAGCGTCTAATACTTAATCGAAAAGGAAAGAAAAATGACCGATCTGTCCCAACAAACCAACCTCAAACCGCAAGAAATCGTATTGAGCGACGAAGAGCGTCAGCCTTGCGAGATCTGGACGCGGGTGATGGGCTATCACCGCCCGGTAGCCTCGTTCAACATCGGCAAGAAGGGCGAGTTTTACGAGCGCTGCTATTTCGAGGAAACCAAGGCTGAATTGGCCGCTTGAACACGCCGGCCCTACAGGTCGGCGGCCTGACGCCGCTGACCACCACGGACTTTCCCGGCTACTTGGCGGCCGTGGTGTTTTGCCAGGGCTGCCCCTGGCGTTGCGGCTATTGCCACAACCCCCATCTTATCCCGCCCGATACCTCCGCTCAGCTTGGCTGGGCGGAGGTTGTCGCTTTTCTGAAGCGACGTACCGGCCTGCTCGACGGCGTGGTATTCAGCGGCGGCGAACCCACCTTACAAGCCGGCCTGGCCGATGCCATCCGCGAAGTTCGCAAACTGGGTTTCCGGGTCGGCTTGCACAGCGCCTCGCCATACCCCAAGAAGCTCGCAACGATCCTGCCTTGGCTCGATTGGGTGGGCTTCGACGTCAAAGCGCCTTTCGCCGAATACGAGGCCATCACCGGCGTACCGGGCAGCGGCATCAAGGCCCGCGCCGGACTGCACGCGCTGTTGGAAAGCGGCGTGGCTTACGAGGTCCGCACTACCGTGCATTCCGACCTGCTCGGCACGGAAGCGCTATTAAAGATAGCCGCAGACTTGCGTGACCTGGGCGTACAGAACTTCATCCTGCAGGAATTTCGCCCCCAGGGCTGCACCAATCCGGGCTTGTGTGCGGGCAGCTCCCCCCTGACCGATAAGCTGATCGCACAAATTGCGCCGCTGTTTAACCGATTCGAGGTACGCCGCGCATAAAAAAGCCCCGCACGAGGCGGGGCTGATTTTCCCTGGCGTTTCGCGCGGGATCAGGAGGACATTTCGGTAAGAATGTTCTTGATCCAGCCCATGCCGTAACGGGCTTCCAGTTCGGAGAGATCGGGCGACACGCCACCGGAACCTGGAATGGCGATGGTCTTGCCGTCCTTTTCCTTATACACGGCGGAAACCGTAACCGCTTCCTTGTCGGTGATGTAGCTGTAGCACACGTTGACGTGAGAAGGCGGAATCGGTGCCTTGCCATTCATCAACTGCACCACGTTAAGCGCGCACACCTTGGCTTGCGAGTTGGCAGCGTAACCAGATTTCGGCATTGGGGTGGCGATACATGCGTCACCAATGACGTGAATACCGGGAACCAGCTTGGATTCGAAGGTGATCTGGTCGACCGGGCACCATTTCTTGTCTTCGCCCACCACGCCGGAATGGAACGCGATGGCGCCGGCTTTTTGCGGCGGGATGATGTTGATGACGTCGCCCTTGACCGCTTCCACGCCGTTGTCAATGGTCATGCCCTTGACGTCGACCTTAACGATCTTGCTGTTGTTGTGATACTCGATCAGGCCCTTGCTGGAGTCCTTGGCGTCGTAGCCGTAGTGCTTGGCCCAGCCCTTGCGGAACAGACCCGGCTTGGAGGTGATGTCTTCGTTGGCATCCCACACGATGATCTTGGACTTCGGCTTGTTGGCCTTGATGTAATGGGCAAACATGCTGATCCGCTCGTACGGGCCGGGAGGGCAACGATACGGGGTAGGCGGAACGGTCATCAGGATCGTGCCGCCATCCTTCATCGACTCGATCTGCTTGCGCAACAACAGAGTTTGCGGACCGGCTTTCCAGCCATGCGCAATCACTTCGGGAGTGGTCTTGGCGTCGTAGCCTTCGATTTCGTCGAAACGGAAATCGATACCGGGCGACAGGATCAGACGATCATAGGCGATAGCACCGGCACTCGTGACAACCTTCTTGGCCCCGACGTCCACACTTTCGGCGTGAGCGTAGACCATCTGGATACCGTGGTTGGCAGCCAGCTTTTCGTAGGTAATCATGTTGTCCTTGAGATCGCGGAAACCCCCGATCACCAGGTTGCTGAACGGGCAGGACACGAAATCCTTGTTTTCGGAAATCAGCACCACTTCGATAGTCGGATCGGACATGCGGATATACTTGGCGGCGATGGTGCCACCGAAGCCACCACCCACGACCACCACACGGCGGCCTTTCTTGGGCATGATGTCGGCTGCAACCGAAATCATCGGCGCGCCGGCCAAGCCGACACCAGCAGAGGCACCGAGCAGCTTGATAAAACTTCTGCGATTAATAGTCATCGTAATTGTCTCCCAACCGGTTATTTTTGACTGGCGTAGAAATGCACGAGGGCGTCGATATCAGCATCGTTCAAAGGCGCTTCGCCTTCGATCTTGGCTGCCATCTTCTTCGGCATCGGACGGGCCTTGGAGCGGAATTCGTTGAAAGCGATTCCCAAGGTTTCCTTCCACTGACCGGCAAGGATCCCTTCATCCTGACCAACCTTGCCACCTTCCTCATGACACTTCTCGCAACGCTCCTTGTGGAGATCTTTGCCGCGCGCCACTTTGGCAGCGTCGGTCGGTTGAGTCGCACCCACGTATTTCTGCGTGGAGTAGAAGCTGCCAATCAAGGCAATTTCCTCGTCAGAATAGGCCTTCGCCAAACGGCCCATGATGCTGGACTTGCGCTCGCCGCTCTTGAAATTCTTCATCTGCTCGACGATGTAGTTGGACGAAACGCCGCCGAGATTCGCCGTGTTCGGTCCGGCGCTGTTCCCATTGGTGCCGTGGCAGCCGTTACAGGTATTCGACAGCATGGCTGCGACTGACGGTTCGTGGGCCAGAACCGACGAACTGAATACAACCCCCCCTGCAAACAATGCAGCTAAAAGTTTAAGTCTCATTGCCCCTCCTTATAGATTCGGTTTGATGAAAAGCATGATGGCCTCACCGCTCCACTTATGACAATTGGAACGACGAGGCCATCATATCAGCTTTTTTTTTTAACAAAAAACAGCAAAACCTAATCTACTAATCTACTCCTTGGCGGACTTGAATACGTTGGCAACCAGCGGCGGAGCGTTGACTTGCGGGACATGGCATTGGTTGCAGTTGTAGCGCGCCATGGAGATCTTGTCCAACTCCTTGCCTTCGCGACTCTTGTAATGGCTGTCGCCGATCTTTGGAGCGCCTTCTTCCTTGTAGAACGGTCGGTCGTGGCATTGCAGGCACTTGTTGGTCTTGAAGTCGAGCTTCATGCCTTCAACCTTGTGTGGAATCAGGGGCGGCTGCTGCTCGTAATTGCGCGCAATACGCTCCTGCTCCCCAGGGGTTTTTCCCGCATAGTCCAGAATGGCCGGGGCCGCATCCTGGTCGGTAATGGCGCTCAGGCGTAGTCCCTGGGGTTTTTCGGCTGGGGTGCTGGCGCAGGAAGCGACGAGCAACGCCGCGAGAGCGGCTGCGAACAGGCTCCCGATAAAGGTGTTTCGGGTTTTCATAGGAATCTCTCCATCAATAAATTGAATGTGAACCGCATTTCCGGGCATCCCCCGCCGGGGCGGGGGCATTTTCACTCAAACTTTCACCACTTTCACCGCGCACTTCTTGAAGTCGGTTTCCTTGGAAATCGGACAAGTCGCGTCGAGAGTCAGCTTGTTGACCAGGCGGTGTTCGTCGAAGAACGGCACAAATACCAGGCCCACCGGCGGTTTGTTGCGCCCCCGGGTTTCCACGCGGGTGGTGATTTCGCCGCGACGGGAGATCACCTTCACGGTGTCGCCGCGCTTCAGGCCGCGCTTGCTGGCATCATCGGGATGCATGAACACCCAGGCGTCCGGGAAAGCCTTGTAGAGTTCCGGGACGCGCCGCGTCATGGAGCCGGTATGCCAGTGCTCCAGCACCCGGCCTGTGCACAGCCACATATCGTAATCTTTGTCTGGTTGCTCGGCGGCAGGCTGGTAGGGGAGGGCAAAAATCACCGCCTTACCATCCGGCTTGCCGTAGAAGCGGATGCCTTCGCCTTTCTTGACGTAGGGGTCGTAGCCTTCACGGAAGCGCCACAGCGTTTCCTTGTTGTCCACTACCGGCCAGCGCATGCCGCGTGCCTTGTGGTATTGCTCGAAGTCCGCCAGGTCATGGGCATGGCCGCGACCAAAAGAGGCATATTCCTCGAACAAGCCTTTTTGCAGGTAGAAGCCGACCATTTCCGCATCACTGTTGGGATGCCCCTTCTGGGTTTCGCTCAAGGGGAACTTGTTGACCTGCCCATTGGCGTAAAGCACGTCGAACAGGGTTTTTCCCTTGTATTCCGGGTTCTTGTCGAGCAACTCCTTGGGCCACACTTCGTCGGTCTTGAAGCGCTTGGAGAACTCGATGTACTGCCACAAATCGGAACGGGCATCGCCCTGTGGCTTGACCTGCTGACGCCAGAACTGGGTACGCCGTTCGGCGTTGCCGTAGGCGCCCTCCTTTTCCATCCACATCGCGGAAGGGAGAATCAAATCGGCGGCCATCGCCGACTGGGTCGGATAGCAATCCGATACCACGATGAAATTGGCGGGATTGCGCCAGCCTGGATAAATCTCACCATTGATATTCGGCCCCGCCTGCATGTTGTTGGTGGTGGTGGTCCAGTAGAAATTAATCAGGCCGTCCTTGAGGTCACGACTTTGCTTGACCGCATGGGAACCAACCCAATCGGGAACCGTGCCGGCCGGCAGTTTCCAGAGTTTTTCGGCGGTTTCACGGTGCTTGGGATTCATCACCACCATGTCGGCGGGCAGGCGATGGGCGAAGGTACCCACTTCACGCGCAGTGCCGCAAGCCGACGGCTGACCGGTCAGGGAGAACGGCCCGTTGCCCGGCTCGGAAATCTTGCCGACCAGCAGATGCACGTTGTAAATCATGTTGTTGACCCAGGTGCCGCGGGTATGCTGATTGAAACCCATGGTCCAGTAGGACACCACTTTGGTCTTGGGATCGGCATAGGTTTTGGCCAGCGCTTCCAGCCTGTCCTTGGGTACCCCGGAGAGCTTGGAAGTGTAATCCACGGTGTATTCGGAAACGAATTGCTTGAATTCGTCGAAGCTGATCGGCGTGGCTTTGTTGGGGTCACCCTTGGGCTTGCCGTCCGGGCCGGGATAGCCGTTGTTGCCGGCGACCTGTTCCAGAGGATGGTTGGGACGCAGGCCATAGCCGATGTCGGTAACGCCCTTGGCGAAGTTGACATGTTTCTTGACGAAATCCTGATTCACCGCGTTGTTCTGGATGATGTAGTTACAGATGTAATTAAGGATTGCCAAATCGGTTTGCGGCGCGAAAATCAACTCGTTGTCCGCCAGTTCGCAGGAACGGTGAGTGAACGTGGACAGCACGTGGACTTTCACGTCCTTGCCGGTCAGGCGGCGGTCGGTGATGCGCGACCAGAGGATAGGATGCATCTCGGCCATGTTGGAACCCCACAACACGAAAGCGTCGGCGTGCTCGGCATCATCGTAGCAGCCCATCGGCTCGTCGATGCCGAAGGTGCGCATGAAGCCGGTCACGGCAGAGGCCATGCAGTGGCGTGCGTTGGGGTCGATATTGTTGGAGCGGAAGCCCGCCTTGAACAGCTTGGAGGCCGCATAGCCTTCCCAGATCGTCCACTGCCCGGAGCCGAACATGCCGATGCCTTTCGGGCCTTTGGCCTTGAGGGTGGCCTTGCACTTCTCTTCCATGATGTCGAAGGCTTTATCCCAGCTAATCGGGGTGAATTCGCCGTTCTTGTCGAACTTGCCGTCCTTCATGCGCAGCATGGGCGCGGTGAGGCGGTCCTTGCCGTACATGATCTTCGACAGGAAATAACCCTTGATGCAGTTCAGTCCCTTATTGACCGGCGCGTCGGGATCGCCCTGGGTGGCCACCACGCGGCCGTCCTTGGTACCGACCAGGACACCGCAGCCGGTACCGCAGAAGCGGCAAACGCCTTTGTCCCAGCTTACGCCGACATCGCCTGCCGCCAGCGCTTCAGTCACACCCGGCAGGGTCACGCCGGCAGCGGCAGCGGTCGCGGCCGCTGCACTGTTTTTTATAAAGTCACGTCTAGTCATACTCATTGCGGGTCTCCTCAAAATCATTACGGACACTGAAAAAACTTATTGTTCGGCCATCAACACGATCGAATCGCTGGGACAGGGTGCAAAACATTCACCGCATCCCGTGCATTTCGCTGCATCCACCAACGGCTTCGCCACGCCACCGAGCAGCGGCGGAAAACGGATGGCGCCCACCGGGCAGCGCTCGCCGCAGGTGCGGCACACCACTTGGGCCTGCGCCAGGCAATCCGGCTGGATCACGGCTTTCAGGCGCCACGGCGCGGCATCGCCGAGCTTGAGCAACGCGCCGCTTTTACAAACCTTGAGACATTCGCCGCAAAAGGTGCAGGAGCCTCGCGCAAAATCGACCTGGGGAAATCCCCCCCTGCCTTTTTCCAGGATCTTTTCCGGACACGCGGCAATGCATGCACCGCTGCGGCCGCACTGCTCGACAAACCGTTCTTCCGCCACCGCCCACGGCGGCCTTTGCGGAGAACGCCGGCCGCTGAAGTCGCCGCGCAGGAACTGCGCCCTGCCAATTGGCGAAGATAAGGAAGACGGGGAAGTCATGGTTTCGATGGGATAAAGCCACTCACGATTTGTGGAGAAGATTGCGCGGCTTCGAGTCCGGATGCCTTGATCTACGTCAAATATTTATGATTGGCACATCTTAATGTTAGAATCCATGGAATTGGTATTTCTCAACCGGAGTCACCTTGAGCGCCAGCAAAATCAACACCATTCTTGCCAACCTTCCGCTATTCAAGGAAATGAGCGCCGAAGAGATCGAGCGCATCGCCCTGGGGTGCCGGGAAATCCACGTCTCGCGCGGCGAAATCCTGTTTCAGCGCGGCGACCCGCCGCATGGCTTTTATGTGGTGGTGCACGGCCAGATCAAGCTGGCGTTTTCCTCGCCGCAAGGCATCGAAAAGGTGGTCAACTTAGTCGGTGCGGGAAAGACTTTCGGCGAAGCGGTGATGTTCATGAATACGCCCTACCCGGTGTACTCCCAGGCGTTGGTGGATTCCTTGCTGCTGCATATTTCCCGTGCGGTGGTGGTGGATGGCATCGATCGCCATCCCGGCTTCGCCCGCAAGATGCTGGCCGGGCTGTCCACCCGCCTGCACAGTCTGATCGCCGACGTGGAAGCGTACAGCCTGCGTTCCTGCACCCAGCGGGTGATCGGCTATCTGCTCCAGCATGAGGCAGTCGGTTCCAACAAGGCCGTCACGGTGGCCCTGCCGGCCAGCAAGACGGTGATCGCCTCACGCCTCAACATCTCGCCCGAAACTTTCTCGCGCGTCCTCCACGACCTCACCGCCGCCGGCCTCATTAGCGTCAAGGGCAAGGACGTGGAAATCCACGACATCGAAAAACTGGCGCAATTCGGCCAGCAATGATTTTTCGCGGGGTGCGGACTTTCGCGTTCCGCACCTGAAGTCACTGTAACCAATGGAATTGGGAATGCCCGGCCGGGTTTCCCCTGCCCCTCTCGCGAAGCACTGCTTGCTATCCCCGCAACGCCCCCAGCATCGCCCCCAGCTTGGCTTCGATTTCCGCCAGCTCCCGATGGGGTTCCGAGGCGGCGACGATGCCGGCGCCGGCGTAGAGTTCGGCACGCTTGCCGTGAAGGGTGGCGCAGCGTAGCGCCACGGCAAAATCGCCGTCGCCATCGAAGTCCAGCCAGCCGGTGGCGCCGCTATACCAGGCCGGTCTTTGTTCGCCCTGGCGCGCCAGCCAGTCGCGCGCCAGGTTGCCCGGCCAGCCGCCCACCGCAGGGGTAGGATGGAGGCGTTCGGCGAGATCGAGAAGTGTCGTGCCGGGTTTCACGCTGCCCTTGATGGTGCTTTTCAGGTGACGCAGTTCGCGCAAGGGAAGCACTTCCGGCTGGGCGGGAATTTCCAGAAAACGACAGGCCGGCTCCAGGGCGCGCACGATCGCGGCGACCACCAGGCGATGTTCCTGGAGGTTCTTGGCGTCATTGAGGCGCTCCAGCGAGTCGGCGTCCCATGCCGTGCCGGCCAACGCCGCGCTGCTGGCCTGACCGCGGCGCAACGTCACCAGGCGTTCCGGGGTGGCACCCAGGAAAGTCTTGCCGCCCGCTTCGGCATGGGAAAAACGGAAACAGTCGGGATAACGCTCGCCGAGGCGCGCCAGCAACGCTGCCGGCTCGAAATCACGTTGCCCTTGCACCCGCACCCGACGCGCCAGCACCAGCTTGGCCAAGCGTCCTGCACGGATGTCGGCGACCGCTTGCGCCGCCAGGGCAAGCCACGGTTCATCCGCCGGCAGACTGTCGAGGCGGTGGATTTCCTGTGGGGCGGAGTCGATCTCACTGGCCAGGGCGGCAGCGGTTCTACGCCAGTCGGCCAGCCACCCGGCAAGAGTCAGTTCGGGATCGATGCAACTGTCGCAACTAAAGGTCACCGCACACTGGCCGGCACGGCGTTGCACCAACAGGCGCGGAATGGTGAGGCGCGCGTTGGGCAACACGCCGCCGCCATCCTGGTGGTCGAAAGCGAAACCGGCCAACGCCACCGGCAGCATCCCGCAGCCGTCCTCGTCGGAGGCCCGCCACCAGCGGCGATATTCGGCAAACGCCGCATCGAGTGCGCGCAAACGCCCCTCCCCCTGAGTCTCGATACTGGCGGCGCGCCCCACCCCGAGAAATTCCATGCCGTCCACCGGACTCGCCCAGTATTGGTGCTCGGCAAGACCAGACGGCAAGCCGCTGAACAGCCCTTCGGGCAGCGCCAGGGTAATGCTCAGGAGCCCCCTGCCGCGCCCCCCGCCGACCCGCGGCAAGGCTTCCGCCAAGCGCTGTTCGAAGGGTGCGCTGAAATGCCGGAGCGCGGTGCTATGCATCATGTTTGAAGAGTTCCTCTACCATTGTTCTCAATTCCTTGCGCTGCAACTTGCCCAGCGTATTGCGCGGCAACTCCGCCACGCGGCGCCACAGGCGGGGATGCGTGGCACCGGCAAGTCGGGCGCGGCTCCAGGCGTCCAGTTCCGCCATGTCGACCTCTCCGACCAGCAAGGCCACCAGCCGGTCGCCCCAGATCGGGTCGGACAATGCCGTGACCGCCGCGTCGCGCACGCCGGGAAACGTCAACAGCAACGCTTCGATTTCAGCAGGGTGAACATTGGCCCCGCCGCTCACCAGCATGTCGTCGCGCCGCCCCGTGACATGCAGCCGTCCCGCATCGTCGCGGTAGCCGAGATCGCTGGTAATGAACCAGCCGTCCTGCAAACCGTCGCCGGGAGCGAGAGTGGGATTGGCATAACCCAGCATCAACGCCGCGCCGCGCACCGCAATCACATCCGGTTCGCCTTCCGTGCCTACGCTGCGCACCTCGAAACCGGGCAGGGGCATCACCCCTTGCCCGACATCACAAGCCGCAGCGAAAAGCGCGGCGGTTTCGCTCATCCCGTAAGAACGGCACAGCGGCCAGCCGCATTCGCGGGCGCGCCGCGCCAATTCCGGCGCCACTGCCGCGCCGCCCACCAGCACGTATTGGAGCGCAGATGGCGGTGCTGCGCCATGAGCAATATCAAGTAAACGCGCCAACATGGGGGGCGTCAGGGAAACGTGGCTGACCTGCGCGGTGCGTATGTCCGTCCACACCCGCTCGACATCGAAGCCTTGGTGAAGTAAAACGGTCGCCCCTGCGGCGGCGCAGCGGTGCAGGATCATCATCCCGCCGACGTGATAGAGCGGCAGGCAATCCAGCCACACATCGTCTTGCCGCAGCGGCAGGCAATGCTGCGAGGCGGCCACCGCCGCAGCCAGATTGGCGCTGCTCAACATCACGCATTTCGGCTCGCCGCTGCTGCCGCTGGTGGCGATGAGGAGATCAACGGGAGAATGCTCAATGTGGGAGGCGCGCCCTCGCCGCGATTGCGGTGGCTCCACGGAGCCAGGTGGGTCATCCAGGGCTCCTTGATCCACATCCAAAGCCCCGCATTGCGCCAGCAAAGCCGCGCGGCGCGCCGGCAGCAAACCGGGATTGAGGGGAAAGAAAGGCCGCCCCCGCCACGCCGCCGCATACGCTGCCAAGGCCAGTTGCCGCGAGGAAGTGGAGGATTGCGCCAACGGACCGGCGACATCGGGCAGACTTCGCCCCTGCGCGACGACGAGTTCCGCCAGAGCGGCATAACTCAGGCTTTCACCCGCCATCCGCAGCGCCGTCGCCTGCGGGGTGCGTTGCGCGGCAGCGGCAAGCCAGACGGCGAGTTGCTTCAAGGGCGAGTCCCCGGCCTATTTGATCGCGCTATGGATGCAGGCGATGCCGAAGCTCAGATTGCGGTAGCTCACCTCGCGCAGCCCGGCTGCCTCGACGAGAGCCTTGAATTCCTCCTGAGGCGGAAAGCGCCGGATCGACTCGACCAGATAGGTATAAGCCTCCGGCTCGCGGGCGATCCACGCGCCCAGGCGGGGAATCACGGTGAACGAAAAAAGATTGTAAAAAGGCCGGATCAGCGCCCACGGACGGGAAAACTCCAGGCACAAAAAACGCCCGCCCGGCTTCAAGACGCGGAGGATTTCGCCAAGCGCCCGTTCCAGGCTGGTGACGTTGCGAATGCCGAAAGCAATGGTCAGGGTATCCACCGAATTATCCGCCAGCGGAATCGCCTCGCCGGTCCCGGACAGCCAATCCACATGCGCCAAACCACGCGCCTGCCCGCAAGCCATCATCGCCAGGCTGGGGTCGCACACCAGCACCGTGCGATCCGCCCCTGCCAACAGCGCCGCCACATCCCCGGTGCCACCCGCCAGATCGACGATCACCTGCCCGGCTTGCGCCCGTGCCTGCCGGGCGAAGCTGCGCTTCCACAAACGATGAATACCGAAACTCATGGCATCGTTCATCAAGTCATAGCGTGGCGCCACGGCCTGGAACACCCGGCGGATACGCGCCTCGCGCTCGTTTTCCTCGACGGATTGGAAACCAAAACTACGGGAGAAGTTGGTCATGACTTCAGCTTTGAATTTTCAGGGTTGGGTGCGCAACCAGGAATTGCGCTACGCATACGTTGAATCCAACCTGCGCAGCGTCATCACCTCAACACCACCATCAAGGCAAATCACCCCGCCTGAACAACTGATAGCCGATGAAGGCGCAGATCGTACCCAGCAGCGTGGGGTAGATCAGCCCGTAGGCCATGAAGCCGGTGGCGCCGAAGTGGTCGAAGATGACGAAGGCCGACGGGCCGAGCACCACCAGTTGCGGGTCGAAGAGCATCAGCGCGGCGGTGCGGAAGACTTGCAGGGGATTGGCGAGAGCCACGCCCACGGCGGCTTCCGGGGCGATATGGCCCTGGATCATCACGCCCAACAGGATCAGGTCGAGGAACAGCAGCATGGTGAGCCACAGCATGAAGGCGGCACCCTGCGCCACGTCGGTGGAACGCGCCATCGACGAGATCAACATGCCCATCCCCAGGAAGCACCAAGCCATGGCGGCGAGCAGGCCGGTGTAGAAGAGAAACATGCTCCACGGCACTTCCACGTCGACGATCATCGCCCACACGGCGGCACCCAGCATGGCGAGAAAGACCGGGGTGAACACCACCAGGTAGCGCCCCACGATCTTGCCCCAGAACCATGCCGACAGCGACACCGGCAGGGACAGCAGGTATTCGAATACGCCCGCCTCGCGGTCCCCGGCCACCGAGCGGACCGTGGTAATCAGGACGAAGATCGGCAGAATCGCCATGGAGAGCTGGATATACGTGACCAAAAGGCGCGACAGGCCGATGAACCCGAGCACCCGCGATTCGGTGAGACCGAAGGCGAACAGCAGGGCGACGATGCCGCCGAACACCAGGCTGTAGATCATGAACCAGCGCGAACGCAGGGATTCGACGATATCCAATTTGGCGGTGAGCCAGAGATGTTTCATGGTTTGAATCCTTGTCTATTGTCCTTGGCAAGCACCCGTTTCGACACTTCGGCGAAGTCGATACTGTCGGGAGCCTCACTTTCCAGTGCGGCGTAGCCGTAAGCCATCGGGGAGGTCTTGCCACCGATGTAGTGGGCCTTGCGGGCATCTATCCATTTTTCGGCGCGGTAATCCATCACCCATAATTCGGTACTGGGATCGTCGCGCCACGCCTGTTTTTTCAAAAACTCGACTAGACAGCCGATATCGTCGAATTTCCATACCTGACGCTTTGGTCCGCCACGCGCCTGGGCGGCGAAATGCCGGTCGGAAAGCGCCATGCCGCAATGGGTGCAACCGTCGCGATCCCACTTGATTTCCACCGGACCGGTCTTGGGGTCGGCGGAACAGGCTGCCAGCAGCAACGCGGCCATCAGCAGCATCCATGTAGGATGGGTGAAGCGGAGCGCACCCATCGAACTTTTGGCTGATGGGTGCGCTAGTGCTTCACCGATCCTACGGGGCGGAGAAAACCTCACGACGAGGCTCCTCCCTCGGTTTCGTCGAGGCTGATCTTGGTGAGCAGGCCGACGTAGCGCGACAACATGCCGATAAAACGCAGGCGGTCCGCGCCGGATACCCGACCTTCCCATTCCAGTCCGTTGCCGACGTCGCGGAAATTCCAACTGCCCAGCGCCTTGGCGATGGCCTCTTCGGGGCGGCGCAGAACCAGGCGGCACGCCAGCATCCCGGACAACGACACGTCGTCGGCGACCTTGTCGTCCAGCACCACCTTGCCGCGATCCAGTTCCAGCACGCGGTTGACCAGCGCCGCCACTTCATCGAGACGGTGGCTGGAAATCAGCATGGTAGTGTTGTCCTGGCGCTCGGCGAGCAACTGGAAAAAGATGTGACGCGCCTCCGGGTCGAGGTTGGCGGCGGGTTCGTCCATCACCAGGATCTTGCTGTCGCGCCCCATGGCGATGGCAATCAGGAGCTTTTGCTTCATCCCGCCGGACAGTTTGACGAAAGGCAGATGGCGAATGCTCTCGATATCCAGCCCGAGGCGGGCGGCGATGGCGATCATGCGGGCGCGCTCGCTGTTGCACACCGATGCGGCGAAATTGACCAGTTGTCCCACCGGCATTTTCAGCGGCGGTGGCAACTGCGGCACGAAGCCGATTTTTTGCAACACGGCGGCGCGTTCCTGGCGCGGCGCTTGGCCTTCCACCAGGACGCTGCCGTCGTGGGTATATTCGCCGAGCAGACAGCGGATCAGGGTGGTCTTGCCGGCCCCGTTGGAACCCACCAGGGCGATGCGTTCACCGAGTCCGATACTCAGATCGGTGTGGTCGAGAACGCGGTTCTTCTTGAATACTTTCGAGATGCCTTGAAATCGGATCATGGGTAAATTTCAGTGTTTAGTGTTTAGTGTTTAGTGCTTAGTTGATGTCGCCGCGTTAAGCGCGTCGTTGTTGAATCACGCGCGAAGCGCATTCCACAACTAAACACTAAACACTCAACACTAAACACTGAAGCACAGCCCTTACATCAGTTTGCTTAAGCCTTTTACATCAAATTTCAGCGCGCCGCTCGGGCAGACATCGACGCACGCGCCACAGCGGGTGCAATCCGCGCCGGTATCCATGATGACGTCGGCGGCCCGGCCCTTCTTGACGATTTCCAGGACGTGCGGGACTTCGCAGACCTTACGGCAATCGCCCTCGTGGAAACAGTGATTGAGGTCGTACTTGATGCGCACCGGGGAGAATACCCCGACCAGGCCGTAAGTCAAACCGATGGGGCAGACGTAGCGGCACCAGCCGCGCCGCGAGTAGAAAATCTCGAACAGCAGCAGCATCGCCACCCACCCAAGCGCCAGCCCCGGCCCGTAAATCAGGGCGCGCGACAGGATGCCGGTAGGCGAGAGCGTCTCGAAAACGGTATAGCCGGTGAGCCACGCCATCGCCGCAAAAGCCGACCATAGCAGAGTACGCACGCCGCGATGGAAGGTATGGTCAGTAACGACTTTCTTCTCGACCAGCTTGAGATGCAGCATTTCGGCGAATTCGGCGACGAAATGGTAGGGGCACACCCATGAGCAGAAAGTCCGCCCGCCGAAAATCAGCCATAGCACGATCACCGTACCGGTACCGATAATCAGGTTGTTGATGATGTGCTTGTGCGCCAGCATCACCTGCAGGGCGGAATTGATGTCGATCATATGAAAGCCCAGCAGCCGCGAGGCGGTCAGCGCGCCTTCGAGGATCTGGATATCGAACCAGAACGACACCACGAACAGCAGGTTGATGGCGACCAGGAATGTCCAGCGCCGGTTGCGCCACGGCAGGCCTTTGGCGCGGTGGGCGCGGGCATGTTCCTTGAGGGCATCGAAATCCACCTTGTTCATGCGCTTCATTTCATGAATCGCTTGGGCCGGAGGAGAAATCTGCTCGCCGACCGGCTTCGCTGGCTCGCGCCCGAGGAGGATGGCGAAGGAATCGAGATACTTGCTCATACCTGTGCCTCCCAGGTTTTGCCGGGTTCGACAATGATCGCGGCGGGTTCCGGCGGACACACCATTTCGCACACCCCGCAGCCCACGCAGGGTTCGTGTACCACCGGCGTCATGCGTTTCACGCCGTCCGCGCCGGTCTGCTCTTCCAGTGATATCGCGCCCTTGATCGGGCAGGTACGCACGCACAGGTCGCACAGCGCCACGTCGAAAGGATGGTCCTTGAGGGGGATGGGTTTCCAGCGATCCACCGCGGTAAAGCGCAAGATACCCTTGAAATCCGCCCCCCGCGCCGCGCCCTTGAAGCCCTTGCCCTGGCGTGCCAAGCAGGCATCGGGACGAACCAACACGGCCAGCCCGGTGCGCTCCTTGAGGTTGAGGGTGGGTTCGGCGTCTTTTTCCTTGGCCAGCAGAATCGGCGGCGCCGCCAGTTTGGCACCCTTGCGCACCGCCAGGAACAGCGGTTTCTTGTAGGTCAGCGCGCCGGTCGGGCAGGCCAGGATGCATTGCACCGCATCGCAGGAAAAATCGCAGGCCTGTTTGCGCGAATCGATGAAGGGTACGCCGATACCGAAGCCCTGGTCGATGTCGTCGAGCTTGATGGCCTGCACCGGGCAGACCTGCACGCACTGCCCGCATTTGATGCAGGAGGCGAGAAAATCCTGCTCATCCAACGCGCCGGGCGGACGCATCCGCGATTCCCAGCCGCGCGCCGCCGGGGTGAAACCGAGCAGCGGCACGCCTATCGCGGCGGCGGCAAGGATGGCGGTGCGCAGGAAACGCCGGCGTTCTTCGAGACGTTTCCGATTGATGGTGGGATGAACCGGGGACTTGCCCGGTGAATTTTCCGTGGTCACGATAGTGCCCTTTCAGGATGATTTCCGCGTTACTACACGCCGGACAGACTGCTTCTGCCCGTCATGATTTGTGCGCCCTTCTGCTGTGTCCCGCAGGCCGATTGAACAACGGTTTGTCGTCGCGCAGCAGCAGTTCAGGGGCGGAGAACGGTGCAAGCCGCTCAAGAAAATCCAGGGTTTCCATCATCGGGGCGTTCTTGAAGAACCGTGCAGCGGGGATTTCCATCCAGATGCGGTCAGCGTAGGCGTAAAGCTCATAAGGAGTATCGCCGAGGCCGTCGCTGTTGCGGTCGAAGCCCTGATAGTCATCCCAGAAATTGCCGTTCCACATGTTGCGGCGGGCGTTACCGGCGGCAGAGACGGCCAAGTTGGAGATATTACCCTCGAAAATGTTGCCGCTGACTTCATAACCTTCCAGGTCGCTGTTGAAGCTGATGGCGATACCGTTATAAGCGATACGGTTGTTTTTCAGGACGATCTTGGTGCCAGGCTGGAACGGCGACAAATCGGCCATCAGCCCCATCGCGTTGTAAATTATTTCGTTGTTTTCAAGCAGCGTCGAACTGGATTCCTTGAAGCCGATGCCCATGCCGGTGGGACCATTGGAATGGGAAATTACGTTGTTGCGCAAGATGGTGTTCTCGGTATACATCAGATACACCCCCACCGAATTGTCGTAGAAACGGTTTCCTTCCATCACGTTGCCGTTGGCAAACATGAAATGGATGGAATAACGACTGCGCGCCCCGTAATTATTGAGAAACAGATTATCGTTGGAATACCACGCAACCATGTCGCGAGAATCGACG